>JBGARN010000010.1:0-55462 GCA_044230205.1 Bacteroidia bacterium | reverse complement strand
CAGCTTCCACTGACGACTGGAATACGAATGATATAATGGGACATGAGTTTACACATGGTGTTACACAGGCCTCAGCAGGATTGGTTTACAGCTACGAGTCAGGAGCATTGAACGAATCGTTCAGCGATATTTTTGGTGAAATGGTTGAGAGCTGGTCAGAAGGCAACTGCGATTTTTTAGTAGGTGCTGATCGTGGCGCTATCAGAAGTTTTATCAGTCCCAATTCTTACAGTGATCCCGATACCTATCTTGGGACTTATTGGTACACCGGCAGCGGAGATAACGGTGGCGTGCATACCAACAGTGGCGTTCAGAATCATTGGTTCTATTTATTATCGAATGGAGGATCGGGCACAACAGATTTTGGTGTTGCATATAATGTTACCGGTATATCACGTTTTAAAGCAAGGCAAATTGCTTATCGTTCACTGACCTATTACCTTACTTCATCCTCGCAATACATAGATGCACGAGCTGCAAGTTTGCATGCTGCCTGGGATTTATACGGGCAATGTTCGCAGGAAATTATTGCAACAGGAGATGCGTGGCATGCAGTTGGTGTAGAATCACAGTCGTCACAGTTTGTTAAAAACCTTTGTGGAACCTATTCAACAGGAAGTTTTGTTCAGGCCATTTCGCAAATTAATGCCGGTAATGGCTGCACAACCAGCATCACATCTCCAACTAATATTGTTTACTTCACAGCCCGCGACCGTGTAAGGCTTTACCCCGGTTTCCGTGCATATTCCGGCAGCAGGTTTATTGCATACCTGGAGCCTTGCTCTTCTACCATGTGGAAAGGAACGCAGGATGTGAATATGAGCGATGCTGAGAAAGGACTAAAATCAGGGAATGAATCATCTGCATTAAATAATACAGTAACAGCAGATGCGCTAAGTATTAACATTGCGCCTAATCCATTTACAAGCCAGGTTAATGTTTCGTTTGTGCTTAATTCAGATGCAGATATTACCATACGAATATTTGACGCATTAGGAAATCTTGTGCAGAATTTTGATAATGCCAAAGCAGAAGCAGGGTTACAAAACTTCAGTTATTCAACAACTGAATTAAAAAGCGGAATTTATTTTATGGATATTGCAGTGAATGGTAAAAGCAATATGAAAAAGATTGTAAAAATGTAAATAGTAAATTTTTTTCTTCAAAAGCCGTGCTCTAAATAGAGTACGGCTTTTATATTTTAAACTGCTTACATAAATGAAGAACTAAAGTTGATAAGAGTCAGCTGGAGCTCCGAAAAAATCAATTGGCAATATAGGCCAGTTAAAAATTCCATCCAGTTAAAATTATTTGCCAAGTATCCATGCAAACATTAAAGGAGCAACTATGGTTGCATCACTTTCAACAATAAATTTTGGTGTTTTAATATCAAGCTTTCCCCAAGTAATCTTTTCATTAGGCACTGCCCCACTATATGAACCATAGCTTGTTGTTGAATCACTTATCTGGCAAAAGTAACTCCAGAACGGAACATCATGCCATTCAAGATCCTGGTACATCATTGGCACAACACAAATAGGGAAATCACCGGCTATACCACCACCAATCTGGAAAAACCCAACACCTTTTCCTGAAGAATTTTTCCGGTACCAGTCAGCTAACCACACCATATACTCTATTCCGCTTTTCATGGTAGATGCTTTCAATTCATTTTTTATTACGTATGAAGCAAAAATATTACCCATTGTACTGTCTTCCCATCCGGGTACAACAATCGGTAGATTTTTTTGTGCTGCAGCCAGCATCCACGAATCCTTTGGATCAATTTCATAATACTGCTCCAGTTCGCCATTGAGCAATATTTTATACATATACTCATGTGGAAAGTATCGCTCACCTTTCCTTTCCGCATCACTCCAAACTTTGTAAATATGTTTTTGCAACCTGCGAAAAGCCTCTTCCTCAGGGATACAGGTATCGGTAACACGGTTGTAATGATTCTCTAATAAATCCCATTCATCCTGGGGACTTAAATCGCGATAATTGGGCACACGTTTATAATGAGAATGTGCAACAAGATTCATAAGGTCTTCTTCAAGGTTAGCACCTGTACATGAAATAATCTGCACTTTATCCTGCCGGATCATTTCAGCCAATGAAATGCCTAACTCCGCTGTGCTCATAGCACCGGCAAGTGTTATCATCATTTTGCCGCCTTCATTCATATGCTGCACATATGCTTTTGATGCATCCATCATGGCTGCTGCATTAAAGTGGCGGTAATTCCGCGTCATAAATTCTGAAATTGCACTCATGGTATAGTTGGGGTTTCCCCGTTATTAACTGTAGTTTAAAGTTTGAAGAATATGCAACAAATGTAACAACGCAATTTTCAAAACCAATTGTTTACAATTCCTTTAGCATCCACACATTGCAGGTAAAGTGTCCGGTTTGAGATAACGGGGCATCAAGCTTTTTAAATCCATAATTCTCATACAGCTTAATTGCAGCATTTAGTTCAGGCATTGACTCAAGGTAAATGCTTTTGTACTTCTTTTCTTTAGCAAATTCAATACATAATTGTAATAACAATTGAGCAATGCCTTTTCCGCGTGCTTCAGGCAACAAGTACATTTTTTGCAATTCACATACCCGGTTCATATTTTTTAGTTTCCCAACCCCGGCACCTCCAACTATCTTATTATTGATCAAAGCTACTAAATAGAGAGTTTCTGAATCGGCATATTGTTCAAATAAAAAATCAGTTTCAGGATCGGCAAAAGCAGTTCCGGGTTTATTGCAGCCAAATTCTGTAAGAGTATCTCTTACAATAGCAGCCAGAATCGCGTTATCACTTTTTTGAATTTTTCGAATACTAAGTTGCATGATAAACTTCCACGTGTAGGCCTGTATTAAACTTTTTCAACGTGTTTTTCTTTTGTATTGCGATGATAAATATCAAGTGCCGCAATAGCACCAATAAATCCCCAATATGGGATGGACGCTTTTTCAGTATGCAGGAAATTATTCAGGAAACCATGCACCCAATAAGTTATCATACCCAATATCAGTCCAATTGCAATTGCTCTAAGCTTACGACTCTGACAATTGATAATAAAATCAGAAGCTGTAATAAGTGTCGCTATTCCAATTGCAATAAATAACAGTGAACCGGGTAAACCCTGTTCTGCAAGGGGGCCCAGGTATTCGCTATGAGCATTTCCGCGATTGCCCTGGCTGGTTGATATATAAGTTAACTCGCGGTTTAACTGAAAGGGACCGTAAACAAACTGGTACGTACCGGGACCATAACCCGTTAAAGGTTTTTGCTTAAACATTCGAATAGCACTGCTCCATCGGTTAATACGTTCAGTATTGGATGCATCTGTTTTAATATTGGTTATCGATTGTAAATGAGATGCTAAATCATCTGATGATGCTTCTTTTGTGGTTTCGAGATTTAAAATTATACTTGAAATATTAAAAGCTAAGAAAATTGCGAATACAACTATTGCTGCCCACACCAAAGAAGTATGAATGCGCAAAATGAAAATAAAACTACATAGCAATGCTGCTGCAACACCAATCCATGCTGCACGTGTATATGATAGCACAAGACCAGTTGCAAGAAACAGGAAAGTAATAAAGGCACCCCATCGCTGGGCTTTAGTAAAATCGCTTGTGAAAAGTATTGATAATACCAGCGGCAGAAACATTGCAATCATTGCTGCATATTGAGTATGATCATAATAAAAGGGTGTCATTGCACTGTGCGCAGCTTCTTCTGTAAAAAAATTAACTGCATGATTATACGTAGTATAAACTATCACAATAATTAATGAAACTATATATAGCCAGGCAAACCTGCTTATGTTACTTGCTTTGGCAAAAAGCTGAATTCCATAGAAATAAAAAACAGTAACAAAGCTAATTCGCGCAAGTGTATATTTAAATGAAACAAGCAATAAATCACTGGTAAGCGTGGTAACGATCATCCACACCAGGTGTAATAAAATAAGAATAGTAACCGGGTGCCTTAAAATCTTTTTATCAATACCGCCCTCCATCAGTATCTTAAATAGCATGAGGAGCATCAAACCAAAAGTTACCGGTTCAGTGGGCACATTAATTCCAAATCCGAGCGGGGTTTCATCAAAGTTTATACTCAGTGGTACAATTAATACCGTCAGAAAAAAAATAGCATCCATGCGCAATAGCGCAGCCAGCGCTACCAATAACACTACCGGAGTAAAATAAAACCAATATACTTTATCATAAGTAAAATAAAGCGCTGCCAAAAGGTATAAGCCTGATGCCAGCCAGAAAATTCTTTTATCTGATAAAGCTGCTAACATGGTTAAGCAGTTGCTGATTGCTTGGTGTTGCGATAATATTCAAGCACCAGAATTACTATTAATGCAAAAAACAATACTGAAGCTGTAAACCCGGCTATGATAAGAGTTCCCTTTGGAAAATCCTTAATTTCAGCTGGAACAGGTTTGGTGATAATACTTGAATATGTAAATATTTTAGAAGCATCAGACAAAGCCTGTTCATATTCTTTCTTCACATCATTATAATGTCCCCTAACCCGGAAAAGGTGTTCAGTAAGTGCAAATTCTTCACCTCCGTGTTCCTTCAGATTTTTGTATTGATCCTGGATAAAAGCATTGCCACTTCCCCCACTTCGATAAATAGCCTTTGCCATTTCTTTCGATTGAGTTTCAAAATTCATTATGCCATAATTAACCCGAAGCTTTTTCAATTCATTTTCCATTGAATCCATTTCTTGCTTTCGCTGATTCATCAGTTCTTTTTTTGCTTCAGCAACTTCAATCCATTTTGATTTAAACAGGTTACTGATATAAATATCTGTATATGATACTAATGAATCGCATAGTAACGAAGCAAATTTCGGATCTCTGTCCCATACTGTTATTTCAATCGACTCATATTGTGTGCGGGCAATTTTAATCTGGTCTCCTAACTTTTGAAACATATAGGTTCGGGCTAAAGGCCCTGTGGAATCCATATTATAATGCTTATACAAATTCATGCGTTGAACAAGCATGTTTTTTACTTCATCTGATTGTAAAAACTGCAACATGGTTTCAGTTGGGCTTTCAGTGGAATAAGGTGTAATATTGGCTGGAAAAATTACCGTTTTCGACTTGAATTCAGGTGGTAATATAAATGGACGGGTAAAAATAAAAGCTGCAATAGCTGCTACTGCACCAGTTATTATAAGTTGCTTTCTCCACTTGTATATAATCTTCAGAAGGCCAATAAAATCAAGCCGTGCATTTTGTTGTAAGGAGTTTTCCATTAATGTTGAAAATTTTTGCGCGCCAAAGGTAGAAAAAGAGGGGTTTGTGCAAAGTTGATTAAGCCTTATCGGTTTAATACCTTACATTATGTTAATTTGTTCAAAGTGAATATTAAAAAAGGGAGTAGAACTGGATACTTTCAATAAAATTACTATTCTGCTACCGCTCCTCCTTTATAAAGTTGTTGCTGATATTTTAAAGATGGCGATAGTATTAACTCTCCTAATCCTAATTTATTCCAAATTTTATCAATATTGTCAATAGTTTCGGGACTGGATGCAAGTATGTTTGGCCAATCACGTTGAAAGCCGTCCATTTCTTTTGTTTTTCGTGTACCATCAAATGCAATTGAAAATTTGTTGTGATGATGTACTAAAATATGATCCCGCTTAGGGTCAACATTATTACAAAACCTCCACACAGCATCAGCAATATCCATAATGTCAATATTGCCTTCCAGGAAAATAATGCACTTCAGGTTTTCAAATTCATTGCGCAGAAACAGTTGTTGTGCCAAATCTCGCAAATGCCCTTTACGATTTTTCTCCACAGAAATAAAAACCAGCGAAATACCTTTATTAAGAAGAATTGAATTGACATTGCTGATTTCCGGAAATGCTGTTTTAATTTCATGCAAATTAATTTGACTATTAGTTAATGGCCATTGCACACTGCCCATGGCCAGTTCCTCCTCAGTTTTATGCGTTGCATCAAGACCTAGTTTTCCACCAAATGCCATTGTACTGCAACTATGATCTAAAACATCTGTCGGACCCTGAGAGAAAATAAAATCTGTTTCAGGATTTACATTTTCAGAAATATATTTTGCAACAGCCATGTTATCATGAATATTAACATCACCATCAACCACAATCATCATTTTTGTAAACATCATTTGCCCTGCACCCCATAAACTGTTCATCACTTTTAATGCCTGACCCGGATATTCCTTTTTTATTTTTACAATAACCAGGTTGTGAAATACACCTTCCATTGGAAGCACCATATCCATAATTTCAGGCACAGCTGTTATTTTTATCGGGGCAAGAAAAATCCGTTCAGTGGCTTTGCCAAGCCATGCATCCTCCTGAGGAGGTATGCCAACAATAGTTGACGGATAAATAGCATCTCTTCTATACGTAATGCAGGTTATATGAAACTGAGGATAATAGTCTGCAAGCGAATAATATCCGGTATGATCTCCAAATGGTCCCTCAAGAATAAATTCTTCATCAGGATCGATGTACCCTTCAATTATAATATCTGCATCATAAGGCACATACATATCCTGGGTAATGCACTTAACTAATTCAACTTTTTTCTTGCGTATAAATCCAGCCAATAAAAATTCATCCACTCCATCGGGTAATGGTGCTGTTGCACAATATGCATAAGCCGGGTCACCACCTAATGAAATAACAACAGGCATACGTTGCTTTAGTTTTTTGTACTCGTTAAAATGGCGTGCACTCACTTTGTGACGATGCCAGTGCATAGCTGTAAGAGCAGGTCCGAAAACCTGCATGCGGTATAACCCTACATTACGTATACCGGTGTGGGGATCCCTCGTTTGTATTACGGGTAAGGTCAGAAAAGGCCCGCCATCCTCCGGCCAGCATTTCATTACCGGAAACCTGGTAATATCTGGTTCTTTCATTATTACCTGCTGGCATTCGCCCCGCCCACTAATTTGTTTTGGCATCCATGATGCTATGGAACTAAGTTGTGGTAACAATTTCAACTTTTCCATAAACGAATTTTTTGGTCCGGTTAAAGTCTTAAACAACTGTTCAATTTCCCTTGCAATATCATCAAGATGCTCTACACCAAGCGCCCATGCCATTCGCTTTTCAGTTCCATATCCATTAATAAGCAATGGAAAATCTGTTCCTGTATTTTCGAACAATAAAGCAGGGCCGTATTTTTTCGAAATGCGGTCAGTTATTTCCGTAATCTCCAAATGAGGATTAACAAATTCTTTTATGCGAACTAACTCACCGGCCTGTTCTAATCGTTCAATCCACTGTCTTTGATTTTTATACATATTATGAATTACTTCAATGCGTGTTGCATTATTTATTATTAACCCGAAAAGCCTTACAACATTACTTATTTTTTAACAGAGAAACTGAAAATGTTTTCTAAAACTTGTAATGATAAAACAACAATAGCTTACTAATTGTTTGAGGCGTAAAAAATAAAAAAGGGAAATAGGAAGAATTCAAGATTTCAAATTTGAAATACCGATCCGTAGCGCACAGCTGAGTAATCAGGATGAATGCATAACACAGGTATGCCTGCTTCATTAGCTATTACATATTGCTCAGCTGGACGCATTAAAAATTCAACCAAGGATAAATTTTGCTCGGTAATGAGGGTTATTAAATCGATATTATTACGTTCAGCATAATTCAAAAATGCCTGGTTAAACGTACCGGTAAATTGCCCCAAAGCAACAGTCTTGTGCCTGATTCCATTCTCAGCTAAAAAACTTTCGGCATACGATACATTGTTTTTAATATTCTGGTTGAGGTGTTCATCTTTACTTTGATCAAAATATAAATGACAAATAGCGTCAAATAATTTTGCAATGTGCATAATATGAAAAAGCGCCTGTTTGCTTTCGGGATTGTGAGTTATTGGAATTAAAATGTTTTGATACGGTGAACGCGGAGGTTCTTTCTGAACAACCACATAAGGCTTTTTCGATTTCGAAATCACCTTAAGTGCATAGCTACCGGTAATTTTCTGTATGCCTTTTATACCGTGCGTTCCCATCACAACAAAAGATGCATTAAGAATATCCGCTGCCTGGCCTATCTGTTCAAAAATAGTTCCTGTTCCGGTTGAATATTCTGTTATAACACCGGTTTGAGCTTCATTGGCCATGGCTACTTCCCGCAATTTGGCAAGTGCTTCAGTTTTCTGATCATAATCTGCAATGACATGAAAAAGAGTTATTTTCTTTTTCATTTTATCTGCAAAAATATTGGCATGCTTCATTGCAGCAATTCCCTTTGGCGAAAAATCAGTAGGAACTAAAATTGTTTTTGTGTGTTCAATATCCATGGTTATTCAATAAGGTTTATCGTACAGGTTATAAGTAATGGATTAATTAGCAAATACCGATCCGTATTGCACTGCTTTGTAATCAGGATGAATGCACATAACGGGTATACCGGCTTCATTAGCAATAAAAAATTGTTCTGCCGGCCGCATCAGAAATTCCGCCATGCTGATATTCTGCTCAGTAATTAAAGTGATAATATCTGCCTTAATATTCCGTGCATAATTAATACACTCATTCTGAAAACTATTTAGATGATAACCAACTGAAAAACTCTCATGGCTGATATTATATTCATCCAAAAAGCTCTCGGCATATGCCACGTTATTGGAAATGTTCATGTCCAATTGAGCATCATTGCTTCGTGCATAAACAAGATAACATGTAGCCCCGAATACACGTGCAATATCTCTTATGCTAAATAAAGGCTGCTTGCTTTCGCGCTGATAGCTGATGGGAATTACAATACGGCTATACGTATTTAATTCTGGGCTCTTTTGAACAACTATAAACGGCACATTTGACTTGGTAATTACTTTGAGTGCATAGCTTCCGGTTATTTTCTGAACTCCCTTAATACCGTGCGTTCCCATAACAACTAAAACTGCGTTTACAATATCAGCTACATGGCCAATCTGATCAAAAATTGTTCCTACGCTGGTGGTAAATTCGGTTTGAACACCTGTAGTTGATGCATTACGCTTAGCAATTTCTTCCAGTTTTTCATCTGCTTTAGCTTTATCTGAAGTAGTTGCAATTACATGCAGCAAAGTAATACTCTTATTCGTTTTAGATGCCAGCATGGTAGCATGATTTAATGCTGCTTCTCCTACATGTGTAAAATCTGTTGGCACTAAAATGGTCTTTGACTTTTCAATATTCAGCATTTCGGTGTATGTCGTTTAATCTTATTGAGGTCGTTAATGCATTGAAAGTAACTATGCATTTTGGGTGGCAAAAGTAATTTTCCTGCTATAAAAAACAATGTATTAACCGATTACTGTCTGTTAAGCAATTGTTTTATTTACAATTTGGGTATAAACGGCAGCTGCATACCTAATATTAAGGCTATCAGATAAAAATGATATTGTTTTCAATTACCTTATAAAAAGCAAAAGGGAGTGGCCCCTTTTAGCACACTCCCTTACTTGACGACTAGAAACTTCTTAATCTTGTTTGATGAATTTTAGCCTGTTCACCTCACTTTTGTTTTCCAACTCGACAAAATAGATTCCGCCAGCAAGTCCATTAAGATTTAAGGATCTGACTTGCTCGCCTGCATTAACATCAAATTTTTCGGAAATGATCAGCTTACCTGAAAAATCTCTTATATAGAGATGGTAAGTGGTTTCAGCTGATGAGGTAAATCCGATGTTTAATACATCTACTGCTGGATTAGGGAATAATTTAACATTGATATCACTGGAAACTTCATTATCAATACTGCGGGTTCCAAATCCTGCAGCTTTGGTAATAAAAGTAATTGTATCAGTAGAAACAGAAATTCCGCCACCGTTACATAATTGTCTTAATGACCATTTGTATGGTGTTGATGGTGCTAAACCAAACACATCAATATAACGAGGAGTGCCCTTCACATTACCTGAAACAGAAACTCCCGTATTAATGTTGGTTAACACATAGTTAATAGAATCAGAAACAAATGTTTTTTCCCACCTGATACGAGCCGAACTTGAAGTTATTGAAGCTGTAATCAGGTTATAAGGTGCCGGACAAGAAGCATTGCAATTACCAACAGTAACTGTTGCTGGCGAACTAATATTGCTGCATCCCATTTGATTGGTTACTGTTACAACATAACTTCCCGGCTGCGACACTACAATTGATTGAGTTGTTGCACCATTTGACCATAAATACGAAACAGATGAAAAGGCTGTAAGCGTAACTGTATTGGGTGCGCAAATGTTCAACGGACCGCTTGAGGTTATTGATGCCGTGGGCAGCTGATAAACTTTAACCGTTTTTGTTGCCGATACTGCCGATACTCCGGCCCAGTTTGTAACCGTAACCACATAACTGCCTGAACTTGTTACTACAATCGATTGAGTGGTTGCGCCTGTATTCCACAAATAAGTATAACCGGGCAAAGCAGAAAGTGTAACGCTCTCACCATTGCAAAATTTCAATTTACCTGATGCTGTAATTGTTGCCACCGGTGCTGCACAAACACCCTGCACTGCAGTAAACATTGTTGAAGAGGTACAACCGTTTGCATTAGTAACTGTCAGCTCATAGGTACCCGGCATACTTACAACTATTGACCCGGTTGTAGAACCGTCTGACCACAGGTATGCATCCGATGGTGATCCCTGCAGTGTTAACGTTGTGCCCGGACATAAGGTATCGCCTGCAGAAGAGGTGATAGCTGCAGAAGGATTGGGATTAACCGTTACCGGCACAGATGTGGATGCCGTTTGACCATAAATATCACTTACTGTAACTGCATATATACCGGTTGAATTTACCGTAATATATTGAGTAGTTGCACCGGTTGACCATAAATAGCCTGCGGCAGTATTTGCAATTAAATTCAATGAATTACCTGAACATATTGTTGTTGGACCATTGGTATTGATAACAGCATCGGGCGGGCAATAACCCTGGTTAACCTGGAATGAAGTAGCAGCTGAACAACCTTTAACAGTTGTAACCGTTACTGTATAGGTACCTGAACTTGAAACCACAATACTCTTACTTACTGAACCTGTTGACCATAAGTAAGCATTGGTTGAAGATGCAGTAAGCACTATCGTTGATCCGGGACAAATACTGTCCCCATTGCTTGAAGCAATGGAAACCGTTGGGGTTGGATTGGCCTCTACATAAACAGAAGAGGTAGCCGTAATTCCATAAATATTGCTGACAGTAACTGTGTAACTACCCGTAGTACTTACTGTTACAGTTTTTGAAGTAGCGCCATTCGACCACAGGTAACCGTTATTTGTTGTTGCTGATAAAGTTACACTGCCAGGTGTACAGAATGATAAAGGACCGTTTGGAGTAATGCTTACTAATGGAGTACAGCTTCCATTGCGTATAATCATTGAAGCTGCTGCTGAACAATTATTCGCATTGGTAACAACTACTGTATAGGTACCAGCTGTGTTCACTGTATTAGTTTGCGTGGTGGCACCATTTGACCATGCATATGTAGTGGCAGCACCTGCTGTGAGTAAAACCGCATTACCCGGGCAAATGGAATCGCCTGAATTACTAGTTATAGTAGCAACCGGAAGACTTTTTACGGTAACTGCAACCGGAGATGATACTGCTGAATTTCCGGCAGCATTGGTAACTGTAACTATATAATTTCCCGAAGTGTTTACAACAAGACTTTGAATGGTTTGACCTGATGACCACAAATATGAACTGCCTGAATTTGCCGTAAGTGACACTGAACCTCCACTACAAAATGAAGTAGGACCACTTGCAGTTAATATAAATTTTATCAATTTCAACATTGGCATTTTGAGGAGCAAGTGTAAGCTCATGGTTGTTAACCGATAGTGCTGAAAATACAATTGGCAGAGAATTTAGCGAATTGACGCGGTACCATGCCCAATTGGTATCCGTTATACAGTTTATAGATCCAGCTGCATTACCATCCATTTTTATATCAAGTCCTGTACTTGCACCTTTTGACCTGGCACGTACCCAGAAGTAATAAGTAGTTGGAGCTAACTCTCTAACACTGAAGTTATACTTAGCATTAGCTACAGATGAGAAAGCAAGGTAACTGGTAAAGTTGGTGTAATCACCGGCAACTGTTCCTGCAGGCACCTGTGTTTTAATTTGAAATGCTGCATTATTATTATCATATAATTCACCCTCCATTTCAAAGCTTCTTGACCAGTTACTCGGATGCGAATATTCATGCCAGCCGTCAAGCTGGTAAAACTTTGCAGGAGAAACTGTATTATCATAAACATAAGTACTGCCCTGGCGTCTAACTTTAAATTTCACAGTTTGTCCGTCTAGTGAAATGGTTGCAATTCCTTCAAGCTCTGTACTTCCCATTTCATTTGAAGATGGTTGAATAGTACCTGTTATCGCGTATTTATTTCCTGTATTTGATTTACGCACAACAACAAGTTTTCGCTGATCGCCAGCTTTAAATGAATATCCTTTAGGGCCATTGGGATTGGAAGATGCCAATGGTACATCACCCGGCATTACATATCCGTTTTTAAATAAATCTTCATAGCGCGTGGTTATTGCTTGCGCATACGATGGTACAACAGCCTGCCATGCATAGTTGCGGGGATTTTGCATTGCTGTTCCTCCAAGCACAAAAAATGCGGGGAAAAAATACTCTGCTCCGGCCATTGACATAGCCTTGCACAAGCCGAGCCACTGGCCGGGTCTGATATTTACTGATTCAAGACTATCCCAACCTGCACCAACTGCCGGAGAACAATAATAATCATTGAATGAAAGCTCAACAGCACGGCTCTCTACAAACCATTGCCAGCCATTCCATGCGCTGAATCCTGTTTTCCAGTTATACGGGAATCTTGCATAGATACTAGCTATTGGATAATTCGTTCCGTTAATAGGAGTTTGAAGGTTACGTATTTCAGCATATTTAGGACGATAGGTAATATGTCCTTCCGATTCATAAAACTGCCACTTGGTATTAGCCAATTGCGGCAAAGCCATCATTGAATCACGATATACTTTACAAAATCCCGCATACTTGCGACCCAGGTAAGTTGCCCAGTCTAACCCTGATGCATTTTTATCTGCAACTACTGATGCATCGCCTGTTACTCCAACCTGTGTTGAATCATAGGTAACAAGGTTTTCTTTCTCGTCATTAATAAACTCCAATGAACGGGTTAGTTTTTGAAAGAGCTTTGTAAAAGTCCATCGCGTTGCCATACCATCCTGTTTAATAGAATCAAGTGGCGTATCGGGTGCAAGAATTTTATCAGTGGTTACCACTCCGTTTGTTCCAACAAACTGACCAGATCCATTTTGCAGATAACTACTATTAGGTAAACACTTACAGGTAGTATAAGATTCTGTGGCTTTAAATCCTGCATGATGCGGCTCAACGTGGGGCCAAGCAGTATTACAACTTGCAGGAATGCCGGGGTTGGCATTAGCCAGTTTTATCCATGCGCCTGAAAACTTTGTTGTATCACCAAATTGTGCCCACTCTGTTGTTGCATTAGCAACTGTAATTGAGAAGTTATAATTTTTTGAAAGGATGTCCTGAATCTCAACACTGTTTGCAACTGCTGTTGCATAACTTACTCCAGGCCAGAAGTAACCACCCATATACGCCCAATTAATATAGGTACCATTGGTGATTAAAGTATGACCAGGCCTGAAACGTGCGCCAGGAAAAGTGCGAAACTGATCCATTTGACTTACTGTAACATTGGGATGCCCGGGAGCATATTCAGCAAGATCAATTCCGGCAGTTACCGGATCAGCTGGAGGTGGTGCAGTATTAGTCCATTGAAATGAATAGTGATTATTGGCCAAAAAATTTTGGTAATGCTTATATATCATGTTCTGATGTAAGTCATACCTGTAAATTGCCAGCTCATCTATATCTCCGCGATAATTATAAGTGGTAGAATTAGTGTTAATATAAAGTGCATTGTATGTTCCCGGGTTAAAGTGACAATTAATAGTAGGAACAGTAACCTGGAATCCTGTTGGATTCTGACCATCAACCCAAATCTGCTTAACTCCTGTTTTTGGATTGTATTTGAATACCATATGATGCCAGTTACCATCGATGTAGTAACCATATGACTTGCGGCCAACATTAATAAGATCAACCCTGAATGTATGGTCATAAACTGCGTTAGCAGCGGTATATGAAGTGGTTAAGAAATCTATAAATGAATATCCCATTTTTATCTGGAAACAACCATTTTGAGCCCAAAGCAAAATTTGTGTATCGAAATTCAAACCCGGTTTGAGCAAGAACTCAACAGTCATTGCTGAATCGGGTATAAAATCAGCACCTTTAATGATAGCTGAATTAGAATACAAGCTCATGTACTTGCCTACACCTTGTGCTGATGCGTTTGTACCAATTGTATAATAACTGCTATAGTAATAAGGATTCAGACTAGCCACATTCATGGAATCTGATAGAGGATTGACACCATCGAAAGTGTAATAGCTAGCCGGAGCGTATGTTTGACCATAAAGTCGGCTTAAAATGGTAAAGACATTTAGTAGTAGAATTAATTTCAGCCTACCAAAAGAAAATACCTTCCATTTTGAATTTTGAAGGAAAGAACTGCTGCGCATTTTAAAAGGGGATTAAAAAGTTAGAAAATAAAGTAACTAATCATTTGATAATGAATAATTTGAATGAAAGCAAAATGATTTCATTCCGCCAGTTTTATAACTGACAGCAATGGGGATTTGGGCCTGAACTGATTTTAATCCTTTTGTGAAATGAAGGGGCTAGAAGGGAGTGATTATGTATGGAGTCAGAAAATTTGTTAAATTTTACCTACACAATCTATATTTTCACCCACAAAAAGTTATCGTTTGCCAAAATTATACAGAAAAATGGTATCTTCAATAACTTAAGTGAAAATTTTACATAAGTAATTGATTAGCAGGCTAAAATTATTCAAACATATCCTGTTATCGGTAATAATTATTGAGGGTTATTATCATTAGGTGGTCATTTTTTAACTGAAATACCAAGCTTATCCATTTCTGACCAAAAACCCGGAAATGATTTGCTAACATGCTTAATTTCATCAATATAACAGCTGCCTGATATCATGATTAAAGGAATAACTGACATAATCATACGGTGATCTCCATAACTATTGTAGTTTATTCCTGCAGGAACATTTATCATATCAGGATTAATTTCAAGAGCCTGGTGATGTTCAATGACCTCACAATTTAGCTTTTGCAACTCAGTAGCTATTGCTTTTATACGCTCAGTTTCCTTATAATTTAGGGTATCTAAACCGGTTAGTTTACTTGGAATTTTCAATGCTGCACACATAAATGCAACCGTTTGAGCGAGGTCAGGACAGTTGTTGAAATCAAATTCAAAATAATCTGGCATAACAGTTCCTGATTGCTTGAGGATTCGAACACCCCCCGGAATTTCTGCAACTAAAACACCAAATTGTTTAATTATTTCTGCAATTATACGGTCAGGTTGCTTGCTGCTTAAACTTAAACCCATCAACATTAGATCAGCCTGCCCGGCCACTGCGGCCATTGAAAAAAAATAGGAAGCAGCACTCCAATCAGCTCCGATATTTATGACTGAATCATTATAAAATTGGGGCATAATTTCAATCACATCATTATTCCAAACTGATTGCACGCCATTGTTTTTCATCATATCCAGTGTTAGCTCAATGTAGCTTCTTGAAATGATCTTACCATTTAAAACCAACTTTAATCCACTGGGTAAAACGGGCGCAATTAATATTAATGCACTGATAAACTGGCTGCTTATTGAAGCATCAACTTCAACTTCGCTGCGCTTAATATTACCTTTTAATATTCTTAGTGGGGGATAACCCTCACGTGTTTCATATACGATGTTTGCCCCAAGTTGATTAAGTGCTGATACTAACTGACCGACCGGACGATTACATAACCTGTTACTTCCTGTGATTATTCTTTCTTCATCCGTAAGAGCCTTGCATGCAAGCAGAAACCGCAAGGTCGTACCACCATCACCACAATCCAATATCTTTTCATCAGAGCGTATTAACCGTTGCAAAAGTATAGTATCATCAGCATTGCTTAAATTGTTGATCTCAATTGGAACAGGGGATAAAAACTGTATTACCAATGCCCTGTTGCTTTCACTTTTTGAAAATGGCAGTGAAACAGTTGCATTAAGATGTTGAGATGACGAAGAAATTTTGTACACTAATGGGACTTTATTTTTGTAGTTATAATGACGCCAATTTTGAGAATGAAATAATACCTAACAGAAATTTTATTGTGCATTATTCACTTAGAATCACCTTTCTGATTGCAACCATCTTGTTTTTAGAAATTTTGATTAAGTACAAACCTTTCTTTTCAAAACAGTTTGTTGGGAATTGATAAAGATGCAACCCAGGCAACTCATCGTCCATCCATAGCTTCGTTACAAATTTTCCGTCAATACTGAAGGCCTCAATTTTTAAAGGCCCAGGCTTACTTGCGATGTGCGATATGAAAAACCTTTCTTCAACAGGATTTGGAAATATATTTATTCCGGTTAACTGTTCATTTAATGACCCGTCTGAGGCTGCAGTTGCAGAGTCATTTACAAGCTGCATTGTTGTATAAATATAATCACCACTGGTGCTCCCGTTTCCGTTAGCGGCATTGCCTGCAGCATAAAATGTTACTGCACCTGCATTTGTTGCTGGTGCCACCCACTGAAAAATAAATGTTTTTGTGTTTGCACTTACTCCTGCATTTTCCATATGGGTTGCTGAAGTTCTTATTGTGCCGCTAATATTGGCTGCCTTCGACCATGTTTCGGCAGGATTAATGTGAATAAAAGAGCCTGCATCACTTCCATTTTGAAATAGAGCTTCCATTGCAAACCCGAATAAATTAACGGAAGGCTTGGCAACAGTAACTTCTACCGTATAGGTTTGTCCCGGATTATATACAAAATTAATCAGATCGGGGCTGGTAATAACTACCGAACCGCTGCCTGAATTAACCGGATGACTGTTATGGCATGATGGCTGGCAGCTGTTTTCCAAAGGTGATCCTACCTTGCCCGCAATACCATCCTTGTTTGAATAGCTTGAACTTATACTAAAAATGCAAAAACCTGCAGCTATCCAAACAGCCCCTAATTGTAAAGGCATTTCAAATTTAATTTTCAATAGCTCCATCTTAACCTTTGTAGTATTTTTAAATTTCAGAACAATATTATTTTAATATTATTCAGCTATAGAATTATAAAATTGAAAAGCTGCTCGTATCATTTTTGTATCACAGTACCTGTCAATAATACCATTACCTGGTGATGCAAGCAATGTGAAATTAATTCCTTTCTGCGTATTTTTCTTATCGTGCACCATATACTTTAGAATGGAGGTAATTTCAATGGCTTTAAACCTTGGCAGCAAATAATTTGCATCAATATATTCTGTAATCTCACGCACATCTGATTTTGACAACTTACATTTCAAATGAGATAAATAAGACTCTATAACCATGCCTATTGCAACACATTCGCCATGCAATAGAGGCTTAACGTTATCTTTAATACTCCAGGCTTCTATTGCATGTCCAACAGTATGTCCGAAATTGAGCAGTTTACGAATTGAAGTCTCAAAAGGATCTTCTTTTACTATTTTGCATTTTATATTAACGGATTTCTTAAGGTTGCTTTGATTGTGAAGTTCTTCAAAAGGCAACTTTTGCATTTGCTTCCACCATTTGCCATCGGCAATCAATGCATGTTTTATCATTTCAGCTTTACCTGAAATGAGATTACGCAAGTCAATCGTATTTAAAAAACCAGGAAAAATAAAAATGGCCCCAGGGCTGGAAAAAGTACCCAACAGATTTTTTATATCATAAAAATCAATAGCTGTTTTACTTCCGATAGCTGCATCGGTCATGCCAATTAAAGTAGTTGGAACATTAAAAAAAACTATGCCCCGCTTATAGATTGAAGCGCAAAACGCACCAATATCCGTAATTACTCCACCTCCGAGATTAATAAGAACCGATTGACGGTTGGCATTTGACATCGTAAGTTGTTTCCAGATTAAATCAGCTGTTTGCAGTGTTTTATTTTGTTCGCCACTTTTAATTTTAATTATAGTTGCTGAAGTTAACTCAGGGCAGCAATTCAATAAAGTTGGTAAACAATGCCGGTAAGTGTTTTCGTCAACAAGTATAAATTTCAAATGTCCCTTAAACTGTTTTTTCATTACGTCCTGTAATCCA
Organism: Bacteroidia bacterium; assembly: GCA_044230205.1. GTDB lineage: Bacteria > Bacteroidota > Bacteroidia > AKYH767-A > OLB10 > JAEUTH01. The sequence continues at coordinate 37,165 of JBGARN010000010.1, read as the reverse complement.
AACAAGCTATCAGGTCCAAAGTGAATATTCCCATTATCCCAATTTGTATTCACTTTTTTGACAGTTCCTTTCATTTCAACTTATGGTCAATTCAATTTTGCTACAAATAAAACTTAAAAAATGAGCAAAACAGGTATTTCCAGGGTACATTTTCACTTAAAATTGCGGTCGGTAAAGGCAAAATTGTATCTTCGTAGCCAAAGCTAAAAAGATGGAAAGTAATGTTATGAATTCGTCCCCCAAGGTATCATTCGATAATATAGAAAATGCTTTTGCAGGTAAATCAAAAACCGACCTAAATCGTGCATACCTGCTATTCAAAGCTATTAACAATAACATGCTAGTAGGCATGATGGAACCATTGGTCAAGTTTTCAGTGGGAATGCATTTACCCATTAACAGTTTTGTAAAAGCCACCATTTTCAGGCAATTTGTTGGAGGCGAAAGCATTGAAACCTGTGAGGAAACAATCAATAGATTATTTCACCATGGAGTTGGAAGCATACTGGATTATTCCGTGGAAGGAAAAGATACCGAAGAAAGTTTTAATAATACTGCCCAGGAAATTATTAATACCATTGAAAAAGCAAAAGGCAATCCAAAAATTCCTTTTTGCGTTTTTAAAGTTACAGGTATTGCCAGCGCTCGCATTCTGGAAAAAGTGAGCAGTAAAAGCATACTTGATGTCACTGATCAGAAAGAATGGGAATATGTTGCCAAACGTGTTAATCATATTTGTGAAACTGCTGCCAACAACAACGTAAGGATATTTATTGATGCAGAGGAAAGCTGGTTACAAAATGCAATTGACCAGTTGGCGGAAAAAATGATGGAAAAATATAATAAGCAACAAGCGATAGTTTATAACACCATACAACTTTACCGCACTGACAGGCTTGCCTATCTTTACCGTTCGTTTGACCAGGCTAAAGAAAAAGGATTTAAACCGGGAGTGAAATTAGTGAGAGGTGCATATATGGAAAAGGAACGCGAACGGGCGCTGCAAAAAAATTATCCGTCTCCAATTCAACCTGACTGGGCTTCAACCAACCGTGACTATGACAAGGCTCTTGAATTTTGTATTGATCATATAGATGACATTGCTGTTTGTGCCGGAACGCATAACGAAGCTAGTAGCATGCTGCTGGTTCAATTGATGGAAGAAAAGCAGATAGCACCCAATCACCAGCACATTTGGTTTTCGCAATTGCTTGGCATGAGTGATCATATTACTTACAATCTCGCCAAAGCAGGTTATAATGTTTGCAAGTATGTGCCGTATGGCCCTGTTCGAGAAGTACTACCTTACCTGTTCAGGCGGGCAAAAGAAAACACGTCTGTTAAAGGACAAACCGGCCGTGAACTTAGCCTGATCATTAAAGAAAAAGAAAGACGCAAATCGGGTTATAAATTAAACTAAGTATATACAAGGTTATGTTTTAAGCGGTGTTTTCTATTGGCTACCGTTTCGGCTTACCGGTTAAGCCCTGTTACCTCTGACCCGTTTCAATTAATACAACTATTTACACCACATGCTTGTTTTAAACAACATTACTTTTGAATTTGGTTCAAGAGCTTTATACCAGGATGCCTTTTGGCACATTAAACCCAATGAAAAAATTGGTTTGATTGGTGCCAACGGAACCGGTAAATCAACGCTGCTGCGCATTATCAATGGAGAGTACCAATTGTCAGGTGGTGAGATGAGTGGCCGCAAGGATATTTCAATTGCATTTTTAAACCAGGATTTGCTTTCGTACCAGTCTGATGATTCGATTCTGATGGTGGCAATGGAAGCTTTTGAAAAGCAGAACAAATTGCAACACCAGATACAGGCAATACTTGATAAACTGGATACTGATCACTCTGACGAAACGCTCCATAAACTGCACGACCTGCAGCATGAATTTGAAATGCTGGATGGCTATAACATTCAAAGCAAAGCTGAAGAAGTAATGGAGGGGTTGGGCTTTACTACTGAACAATTACAGCAGCCATTGCGGACTTTTTCAGGCGGATGGCGCATGCGTGTAATGCTTGCGAAAATTCTGCTGCAGCAACCTGATTTATTATTACTGGATGAGCCTACCAATCACCTTGATTTGCCTTCAATTGAATGGCTTGAAAAATACCTGGTAACTTATTCCGGAACCTTTATAATCGTTTCACACGATCGCTATTTCCTGGATAAGGTGGTTAACCGGATTGCTGAAATTGCAAACCAGAAAATAACAGTTTATACCGGCAACTACAGTTTTTATCTTGAAGAAAAAGCACAGCGCGAAGAATTACAACGTTCGCAATTTAAGAACCAGCAGAAATTTATTAAAGAGCAGGAAAGGCTGATTGATCGTTTCAGGGCTAAGGCATCAAAAGCATCTTTAGCACAGTCGCGAATAAAAATGCTTGCACGTTTAGAAAAAATCGAAGATGTGGAAGACAACAATTCAAGCATAAAAATCAATTTCAGTTTTGAAAAACAACCAGGAAAAATTATTGCCGATATAAATATTAAATCCAAAAAATATGGTGAACTGGAAGTATTACATAATACTCATGTTACCGTAAACCGTGGCGATAAAATTGCTTTTATTGGCGCCAATGGACGTGGAAAATCCACTTTACTCCGTATTATCAATAATTCAGAACCATTTGAAGGAAAGCATGAAGCAGGTTATAATGTAATCACATCGTTTTATGCTCAACATCAGCTGGAAAGTTTAAACCTGAAAAATAATCTTATTGAGGAATTGCAACATGCAGCACCTGAGCAATCCGACAATTACTTCCGCGGCTTGCTGGGAGCATTTTTATTTGAAGGTGATGATGTTTTTAAAAAAATAAGTGTGCTTTCAGGAGGTGAAAAATCAAGAGTGGCACTTGCAAAAACCATTCTTACCAAAGCCAACTTCCTGTTGCTTGACGAGCCAACTAACCACCTTGATATGCGCAGCGTTAATGTACTGATACGTGTACTAAACAGGTATGAAGGAACGTTTGTATGCGTGAGTCACGACAGGTTTTTCCTTTCGCAAATTGCCAACAAAATATGGTACATTGAAGACAAGCAACTGAAAGAATACCCTGGCACGTATGAGGAGTTTAATGTTTGGATGGAAGAAAAGCAAACGGCAGCGCTGGCCGCTGAAAAGAAGAATGAAAAATTCAGGCAGTTGCAAAAGGAAGTGGATGAAGTTGTAAATGCTGATGGCAGTAACAATGGTTTGGATAAAAATAAAAAGCGTGCACAGGACCAGGAAAGAAAAAAGCAGTTTAATAAACTGAGTACTACAGCCAAACAGCTGGAGCAAAAAATTGAAACGCTTAAAAAAGATAAGGAAAACCTGCTGGTAGAAATGTCGAAACCTGACAATATTAGTGATGGCGAAAAGTATAAAGCACTGAACAGTTTATTTCAGCGAGTAGAAAAGGAGCTTGTTCAAACCAATGCACAGTTTGATGAAATTTACCTTCAACTGATTGATATGGAAAGCTGATGAGTTATCAAAAGAAAAAACCCCCTGGTACTTTTTATTTTACAAATAAAGTTATGGTAACTGTTGCCGTATGGGTTGTTATGATAATTGCAGGGGAAGCGTGTTTGGCGGATACGGTTGATTATTACAAACCTGATTACCTAAGGTTTGAAGATTATGTTTACCGCGAAACTATTAAATCGGTTTTATTGGAAGGTGCTAAAGCAGAGCTAAGCGATGCAGCCATTGAACTAAACTCAGGCCAGCAATTAAAGCTAAGCTTTGATGAGCTGGATGCCGATATAAAAGACTATAGTTACACCTTAATACATTGTACTTACAACTGGCAACCCAGCCCCCTTGCCGAATACCGCTATATTGAAGGATTTACTACAAATAAGATTACGGAATACAATGCATCTTCTACTGCGCTGATGCCCTATGTGCATTACAATCTTTTTTTTCCTGATGATGTGGTAAAGCCAATTGTTTCTGGCAACTATGTTATTAAGGTTTTTGATACCGTGTATCCTGACAGTGTTATCCTTACCAAACGGTTTGTGATTTTTGAGCGAAGGCTCAATATTATTGCCAATGTTCACCAGGCCACCTTTGCTGATAAACGTTTCAGCCACCAGGAAGTTGATTTTAAAATTCAGCGTGGCAATGTGCAATCCTTTTGAAGACCTGAAAATTGTATTGCAGCAAAACCGCAGGTGGGATAATATCATTACAGGATTAAAGCCATTGTTTATTAAAGATGTTGAGCTGGATTATAATTATGATGATGAAAACTGTTTTGAAGGTGGTAATGAATTCCGCACGTTTGATACACGCAGCATCCGTTACCAGAGCGAACATATACGAACTGTTGACCTTAACCCTGCAACACAGCATTACGAAGTTTTTCTGATGCCCGACAAAAGAATTTCATCGCAGCGCTATGCATTTAATAACGACATTAACGGAAAATATCTTATTAAATATACCGAAGGGCATAACAGCGAAACACAGGCCGATTATGTAAAAATTCATTTTCAGTTGAAGATGAGTGAAGAGGAACCCGGAGGTGCTATGCATGTTTTTGGTGCATTAACCAATTGGCGTACCGATGCTGACAGCCGGATGCACTATAACGATTCAACCAAATGCTACGAACTAACTTTGTTGCTAAAGCAAGGTTATTACAATTATCAGTTTGCATTTGTGCCTGATAATAAATCCAACATTGACATTACATTAATTGAAGGCTGCCATAATGAAACTGAAAACGATTACACCATTTATGCCTACCTGTATAATACCGCTGAGGGTTACTATCAACTGATGGGAATGCTAAAAACTAATTCAGGACGATTGTAGTTTAAGGTGATTAAATGATTTTTTTTGAAATTTACTTGCAGGAAATTCTATTTATATTAGAATTTCATCCGTTGGTTGTTATTCCTGGTCTTCAAATTAAACAAGAAAATTATCGCAAAAAATATCACTGTTTAACAGCTCGCAACTCATAAAAAGCATTATGAAAAAGTTGACAGGAATTCTTTTACTAATTGCAAATAGTTTATTAGCACAGCAAATAACGTGGCAGAAATATTTCACTGGTGTTTCTTTGGTAAACGCAGGTCATAGCATAATAGAAATGCCCGATAGCGGATTTGTTGTGGCTGCAACAGTTTTTGCCAACTATCCTAATTCAATTACACTTATAGGGTTAGACAAGTTTGGTGATACATTATGGGCACGAGCTTATTCAGGAGCTAAACCAGAAAAAATAATTCACACAAAAGATTCAGGTTTTGCAATAGTAGGAGGCATGTGGGGTGCATCCATTTTAATAATCAAATTAAATTCTTTATTTGATACGGTATGGACTAAAACCTATCCCGGTTTTAATATGTCGCATGGCTACGACATTTGCGAAACGCACGACAACGGTTTCGTAATAGCCACACAAGGCAGTTTTTTTAAAGTTGACAAGTCGGGCAATTTTATGTGGGATGTTTATATGGGTTATTGTGAAGCTGTTAAGCAGGGCTTTAATGGCGATATAGCCAGCAGCTGGCAGCACCTGCAACGCTACCGATTATTATACCGTTGACCGGGTTGATTCAATGGGCAATGTAATATGGAACAGAACCTACGGCAATATAACCAACACCAGTGACTGGTGGGCGGTAACCGATTTTGTTTCACTGCCCGACAGTAACATTATGGCTGTATGCCAATATGACCCGGAGCTGGCATTGATGAGAATTAGTTACACAACCGGTGATACCGTGTTTACAGGTTTTTTGCCTGTTCCAGGGCTCAATAGATTTAATTCAATGGCTTATACCAATGACAGTAATCTTGCAATAGGGATGGATGATTACTTATGTAAAATAGATACTGTGGGACAATTGATATGGAGTAAGTCAATGGGATGGAGGATGAATAAAATAACAGGATGCAGTGATGGAGGCATAGCATTAACAGGCCTTACATATCCTACGCCACCACAAAGCGTGGTAACTTACGCTAAAACCGATAGCCTGGGTAATATTTACAACTTCCAGGGTATAAATAACCTATCCGGTAACAGCGAGGCCTGGGTTTATCCTAACCCAATAACCACAACAGCCACGTTGCAGTTTAAAAACCCGCAGCAGCAACATGTAACACTTACTGTATATAATGTGTTGGGTAATGTGGTAATGCAAAAAGAAACAGCACGTGATAGCTTTACTATACATGCAGCAGCATTAAAATGCGGCATTTACTTTTATAGCTTAAATGGATGCAATGTATTGTGCAATGGTAAGTTTTTGGTGGAGTGAAAAGTGGTTGGTGAATCACCAACCACGGTAAGGAGTAACGTCATTGCGATCCGCAAGGAACGAAGCGGGAAGCAATCTCTCATCAAGGTATGTATTACACGCCATTAAAAAGATTGCTTCTCCCGATAGCTATCGGGAATGCTCGCAATGACGAATTGGAAAGAATATTATTACACAAGCGTCATTGCGATCCGCGAGTAACGAAGCGGGAAGCAATCGCTAATCGTGATACGTACTAAACTTATTTAATTTCCCAGGTGTCTCTTCCCTTAAGCAACTGATCCAAATTGCCTGCACCTTTTGATGCAATGATATTTTCAACCTGGGTATTCAAATCCTCTTCATAACATTTGCGCTGCTCTGTATAAAATACACCAAACGGGCGCGGAAAATGATCTGCTTTTGCAGGGTCATCAAAAAACCTGCTGAGTATACCTGCTTTTACACGGTCGGTTTCATCGTGTATCCAAAGGTCGTTTGCCGAAACGCCATCAGTAAGCTCTACCACCACAGGTTTAAATCCGTCAAGTTTTATTCCTTTCTCACCGGTAACTCCAAATACAAGTGGCTTGCCATGCTCAATAAATAAAGTCTCCTGTTTTTTTGACGATTTTTCAGTAAACACTTCAAAAGCTCCATCATTAAACACATTGCAGTTCTGGTAAATTTCAAGAAACGAAGTTCCCTTATGAGCATTAGCTCTGCGCAACATATCTTTAAGATGAACAGGGTCGCGGTCCATTGACCGTGCAATAAAAGTTCCGTCAGCACCCATGGCTAATGCTATGGGGTTAAACGGATGGTCAATAGAACCAAACGGTGTTGACTTGGTAACTTTTCCTTCTTCTGATGTTGGTGAATATTGTCCTTTTGTTAAACCGTAAATCTGGTTGTTGAATAAAAGAATATTCAAATTAAAATTTCTTCTGAGTATATGTATGAAGTGATTTCCGCCAATGGATGTTGCATCGCCATCACCGGTAACAATCCACACACTGAGGTCGGGCCGCGTTGCTTTTAAACCGCTTGCAACAGCTGTAGCACGGCCATGGATGCTGTGCATGCCATACGTTTCCATATAGTATGGAAAGCGCGATGAACAGCCAATGCCTGAAATAAAAACAATTTGCTCGCGCGGAATGCCCAGTTCAGGTATAACAGTTTGCACTTGTTTTAAGATGGAATAATCGCCACAACCCGGGCACCATCTTACATCCTGGTCGGTTACCAGGTCTTTTGAAGTAAGGGGAGCGCGTTCAGGTGTTTGTGCTAATTGAGTCTCACTCATATTTATAATTTTTTATTGTCAATAATTGAATTGTTGCTGCTTCGTTAACCAATTACTTGAGCAGCTCAGCTATTTTGTTTCGTATTTCTGTTGCCGTAAACGGAACGCCTTTAATTTTATTAAAGCCAATTGCAGGCACCATATATTTATCGCGAATAATGCTGCACAACTGCCCGGTGTTCATTTCAGGTATCAATACTTTATCAAAGTTGTAAAGCAATTCACCTAAATTTTTCGGGAATGGTTTTAAGTAACGCACATGTGCATGCGATACATCGTAACCTTCGTTACGCGCAGCAATTACAGCGCTTTTGATTGCTCCATAGGTTGAACCCCATCCTAAAACCAACAACTTACCTTTATCATTTCCATTGTCAATTTGTTGCAAAGGAATACTGTCGGCCACTTTTTCGGTTTTTGCTTCACGCATACGCACCATAAATTCATGGTTATCGCTTTCGTAGCTGATGTTGCCGGTTTCATGCTGCTTTTCTATTCCTCCAATCCGGTGTTCTAATCCTGCTGTTCCCGGTACTGCCCATGGGCGCGATAATTTTTCATCGCGCTTGTAAGGAAGAAATTTATCGCCACCATTTTTCTCTTTTGCAAAATCAACTTTTATGGCAGGCAAGTCAGCTGCTTTAGGGAACCTCCACGGCTCGGCACCATTGGCAATATAACCATCGCTTAAGAAAATAACCGGTGTCATATACTCAACAGCTATTCGGCAGGCTTCAAATACCATTTCAAAACAATCGCTTGGTGTTGATGCTGCCACCACAGGTAATGGCGCTTCACCATTACGGCCATGTATAGCTTGCATTAAATCACTTTGTTCAGTTTTGGTTGGTAAACCTGTTGACGGGCCACCGCGCTGTATGTTGCAAATTACAAGCGGTATTTCAAGCATTACGGCAAGTCCCATAGCTTCGCCTTTTAAGGCAATACCCGGACCTGATGAGGCAGTAACGCCCAGTGAACCTCCGAACGAAGCGCCAATGGCCGAACAAATTGCTGCAATTTCATCTTCGGCCTGGAAGGTGCGAACACCAAAATTTTTATAACGGGCCAATTCGTGCAAAATATCCGATGCAGGTGTAATTGGATAAGTCCCGTAAAATAACTTAAGTCCTGATTTTTGTGAAGCAGCAATCAAACCTAATGCAGCTGCCTGGTTACCCATTATGTTGCGGTAGGTGCCGGGCTGCATTGGAGCAGCAGCAACCTGGTAACGCGTCATAATTGTTTCTGTAGTATCACCATAGCTATAGCCTGCTTTCAGGATTTTAATATTGGCTTCAAGGACTTCAGGCTTTTTCGAAAATTTTTCTGTAAGGAATTTTATGGAAGTATCCAGCGAACGGTTATACATCCAGTACAAAAATCCCAATACAAACATATTCTTACTGCGGTCAATTTCCTTTGTCCCTAATCCCGACTCGGTTAATGCCGCGCGAGTCATTTTTGTAACATCAATCTTTATTACCCTGTAGCCATCCAGGCTTCCGTCTTCAAGCGGATTTTTTTCAATATTGGCCAGGCGAAGGTTTTTAGGATCAAAACCGTCAATATTGGCAACAATGGTTCCTCCCTTTTTTAAGCCTTTTATGTTAGCTTTTAAAGCAGCTGCATTCATGGCAACCAAAACATCGCAAGCATCGCCTGGTGTATAAATATTCACGCTGCCGAAATGCAACTGGTAACCACTTACACCTGCAAGAGTTCCTATCGGGGCGCGTATCTCGGCCGGGAAATCGGGAAAAGTGCTTAGGTCATTACCAAACAGTGCAGCAGTGTTGGTAAACTGAGTACCTGTTAATTGCATACCATCGCCAGAATCACCTGCAAATTTGATAATTACCTGTTCTAAAACTTCAGTGTTTTTTTCCATCAATAATGTTGTTTCTAAAAATTTTAATGCCCGGTTTGAAGCCTCAAGGTAAACTAAAAACAGAGCAATGACTAAATAAGCAGGCTGCAAAATTATTTATTAATGCGCAGTATGCAAGTTGCCGGGTTAGCTGATGATACAGGCCCTATTGTTTGGCACATTTTCATGTCAATTCCTTTTTTACATTCGCCATCTCTTTGCGTGTATTATAAACACTAAACGGCTTTATGGATATTCACAATAAGGATAAGTACTCCGAAAAATATTTCCCCTCGGAGATCATATCCTGCACTCAAAAAAATAACTTTTTCTATTTCAATACAGCTACCACCATTTTAGAAGTAAGGGTGCTGAATGAAAATATTTTTCGTTTCCGGTATGCTGCTGATGGCACATTTCAACGAGATTTTTCATACGCCCTGCATCCTCATCATCACGATAAAGTTGTTTATATCCGCCTGAAGGAAGATGCCCTTAAATATGAAATCAGCACCGATACGCTGATTTGCCGCATCTATAAAAAGAATATGAAGGTGGTGATGTATAACAAGGATAAAAAAGTTATCTGTGAAGATGAACTGGGCTTTTACTGGCAGCATTACATCCTTAAAGGAGGAAAAATGGTTTACTGCAGCAAACGCATTCAGCAGGGCGAACGTTTTTTTGGATTGGGTGATAAGCCCACTGAATTTGATCTTCGCGGTAAACGGCTTGAAAATTATGGAACTGACACCTATGGTTTCAAAAAAAACCAGGATCCTCTTTATAAAAATGTACCATTTTATATGGGATTGCATGCCAATCTCAGTTACGGAATTTTTTTTGACAACACCTTCCGAACCATATTTGATTTCGGACATGAACACCAGGATATATGCAGCTTTTGGGCACAGGGTGGCGAGATGAACTACTATTTTATTTACGGTCCGGATATGGTTAATGTAGCTGAGCGATATGCACAACTTACCGGAACACCTGAAATGCCACCGTTATGGGCACTTGGATATCATCAATGCAAATGGAGCTACATTCCTGAAAAAAATGTAAAAGATATTGCACGCGAATTCCGTTCGCGTCAAATTCCCTGCGATGTAATTTATCTTGATATTGATTACATGGATGGCTACCGTTGTTTTACCTGGAATAAAAAATATTTCCCTAACCCGGTGCGCCTCATCAGGCAACTGGAAACAGAAGGTTTTAAGGTGGTAGCAATTATTGATCCCGGAATAAAAGTTGACAAAAACTATTTTGTTTATAAAGAAGGTGTTGAGAAAAATTATTTCTGTAAGCGTGCCGATGGTGATTTGATGGAGGGCGATGTATGGCCCGGCAAATGCAGTTTTCCTGATTACACCAGGCCGGAAGTTCGGCATTGGTGGAGCAACCTTTTTGAAAGCCTGATAAAGACCGGCATCAGGGGTATATGGAATGACATGAATGAGCCTGCAGTATTTGAACTTGGAACTTTTCCGGAAGATGTGAGGCATGATTATGATGGTGATCCCTGCTCGCACCGCAAGGCACATAATGTTTACGGAATGCAAATGGCACGGGCTACCTATCATGGAGTAAAAAAATTTCTGAATGGCAAACGTCCATTTGTGATAACACGTTCAGGATATTCAGGAGTACAACGTTACAGCAGCGTATGGACAGGCGATAATATTGCTACATGGGAACACCTTTGGATTGCGAACATACAGGTACAACGCCTGAGTATTTCAGGGATATCTTTTGCCGGCAGTGATATTGGAGGATTTATCAGTAATCCCGATGGTGAGTTATATGTGCGATGGTTGCAGATGGCCATTTTTCATCCCTTTTGCCGAACGCACTATGCAGGACTTGAAAAAGATGCAATGCCTCAGGAACCCTGGCAATTCGGTGCTAAGTATGAGTTTATAGCTAAAAAATTTATTACCATTCGTTATCAGTTATTGCCTTATCTGTATACCACTTTCTGGCAACACTCGTACTATGGCACCCCGATGATTAAACCTATTTCAATGTTTGATCAGCATGATCACGAAACGCATCACCGGATGGAAGAATTTATTCTTGGCGATAAATTACTTGTTTGCCCGATTGCGTCCCAAGGTGCTGACGGACGGCATATGTATTTTCCTAAAGGCAAGTGGTTTAATTTCTGGGATGATACTGTGGTGAATGGTGGTCATGAATATTATGTAAACGCACCCATTGATAAAATTCCGCTTTATGTAAAAGAAGGAAGTGTTATCCCCAACTATCCAAAAATGCAATATGTAGGAGAAAGAGATATTGACGAACTGATTCTGCACGTTTATTTTTCGCGCACTGCACATAACACTTACCTATACGAAGATGCCGGAGAAGGTTATGCCTATAAAAACAAACAATATAATATTGTGAAGTTCACGGTTAAGGGAAGTAAAAATCAACTTGATATATTTCAGAAAATAAGTGGCCATTACGAACAATCCTACAAATGGTACAAAATAGTAATTCATGGTTTACCATTTGAAGTGAAGGAGTTTTACGTAGATGGTAAAGTGCACAAATTATCTCCTCGCAATTTTGCATTAGGCCTTGTAAAATTCAGGGTACACCGTGATTTTGAAAAAATAATGCTTTAACCAATTAATGAATATTAGCCGGGTGCAGGCAATAGCAATTTCTGTTAATGCTGAATTAATTACACTAACCTTTGCTATTCAATTTTCTTTCCTGTGTACTTGCCACCCTGATTTAAAATCATGCTTACTACTTTTCCGCTAGCATCTTTTTCAAAAGAAATTGTTGCATCAACCACTTTTAAAAAATAGTTTGTTTCACTTAACGGAAACAACTCAAAGACCGATTGCCCTGTTGGTTGCCCGAACAATCCTTTTCCATCAGTAGTTATAGAAATATAAAAGTTCCCGCCAAGGTCATATTTACCAACAAACTGCTTATATAATTTCGGGTCTATAACCACCGCTTCATTTTCTTTGGGTAGTGGCTTATCCGTTTTTTCCTGAATATCTGAAGGGCCATAATTGGGAACAGCATACACTTCAAGATTGATTATTTTCTTATTCGCATCACGATTGAATTTTACAAACTTATACTCACCTTTAAAGTAAAATAAATCGTTGCCTGCATAAGTCATTGCAAATTTGCTTCCGCCAGTTTTTAATGAATAAAGCGAATCATCTTTAAAGAAAATATAGCGGTACAATTCTTCCTTTGTTGAATTAGTAATCAATCTTCCGCCTGAACGATGCATGCGGTAAGCGCCCTCGTACTCCTTTGCCTGAGCAGAAGTTAGCGTAACAGGTTTGGGATTTTCGAGAGGCTGACCTGCACTTTTAAATGCAATTTGCACGGTTGCATCATTAGGTGAAACACCACTATTATTGCTTAACACTACCACATACAAATGTTTTGAAGGTATGCGAAATGCATTGCTCAAAAACCCGTTTATGGCGCCACCATGTGTTACATAATTGAGTTCATTATAATTTCCTAATGCCCACCCGAAACCATAGTTTGCTTTATCACCATTATTCAATAAAAAATTAGTGTGTGCTTTTTGCATCACCTTTTGGTCAATTAGTTTATTGGTATAAAGCGCTTCATCCCACTTTAATAAATCTTCCACTGTTGAAATCAGGTAACCGGCTGTAAAAACCCATCCCCAGCTGAAATAAGATGCAGGCATAGAGCTTGCACTATCAGCGGGCTCGTAACCGGTAACCATACCCGGAATGCTTCTTTGATGCGACCCTGTATAGCTATGAGTCATACCCAATACATCAAAAATATTTTTCTGAATATATTGTTCGAAAGGCATGCCTGAAACTTTTTCGATAATTAATCCGGCAAGAAAATAGCCTGAATTACAGTAACTCCAATCGGTTCCCGGCTCAAAAAGCAAAGAATCATTCATAAATGATTTTACCATTTCATCTTTGCTCATATCCTTCATAATATTTTTTTCAAACCCCTCTATTTCCGTATAGCTTGGAATTCCGCTTGTATGCGACAATAAATTTTCAATTGTAATCTTTCTTCCATGTGCATTATAGTCAGGCAGGTATTTTTTAATATCATCTTTCAAATCAACCTTGCCCTGTTGCGCTAATTGAAGCATGCAAACTGCTGTAAACTGTTTTGTCATTGAACCTATGCAAAAAGCATATTCAGTTTTATTCGGCACTTTTAATTCAATGTTGGCCATACCAAAAGCCTTTTCATACAAAGGCTTTCCGTTTTGCGCTACCAATACAACTGCACCCGGGTCAGTGGGCTTATACGTTGCATTCATAATACTGTCTATAAATTGTACAGTTGTTTTTTCAAGTTGAGCATTGCAGTATGTAAATGCTATAACAAACAGAAGCGTAAGTGATTTTTTCATATAATGTTTTTATTTGCAATAAGATGTTTAAACCGTGAAAAGGTTACAATTGATACACAAATCTATTTTACAATATGTCTTTGTATCACAAAGCTGATAACACGGTAAATCATCAGGACCGCTTTATTTCAAACATATCGGCATCATTCAACACGGGAAAATCCCTTCTGAATTTTTCCAGGTCTTTTTTAGAAAGTTTAAGGGTTTCAACACTTTCAATATTAGGTTTGGTTTTGGATAATTTGTTTCCGGTGAAATCGAAAACGCCCGAATCGCCAGCATGCTTAACACCATTACCATCTTTGCCTATGCGGTTAAGACCGGCTACATAACATACATTTTCAATTGCACGTGCAATTAACAGTTGTTTCCAGGCCTGTCGCCTGCGTTCAGGCCAGTTGGCAACATATAAAAGCAAATCGTAACGCACTTCATTCTGGCGAGCCCATACCGGGAAACGTAAATCGTAGCATACCAACGGACATATTTTCCATTCTTTCCACTCAACAATTAATTTTTCATTTCCGGCTGAATAGTGTTTATGTTCCTCACCCATCTGAAAAAGATGTTTCTTATTATACATCTTAAATGTGCCATCTGGCCGCATCCATATTAAACGGTTATAAAATTGATCATCTTCTTTAATCATCAGGCTGCCGCAAACCACTGCTTTTTTCTCCCGGGCTTTTTCATGCATCCATGCCACAGCCTGGCCATTCATGCTTTCTGCATATGTAGCTGGTTTCATTGAAAAACCGGTACTGAACATTTCGGGCAACACGATTAAATCTGTGGTTCCGCTTTTGATCTTTTTAAAGAGTGCTGAAAAATGTGCAAGGTTTTTCTTTACATCCTCCCAATATAATCGTGTTTGAATTGTGGTAATTTTTAAATCACTCATGACCTGGAGTTATATTACGGTAAATTTAGCTTAAATAATCAACAAGCATAACTGAACGTCTATTAACCTTGCGATTATTAAGTAAAATGCTCTTCTGAAAAAATTCAATCCATTAAATTGTACACAATTTTTCAGCGGCCCGTTCAAGAGTTTCATCATCCTTTGCAAAACAAAAGCGAAGCAGCTTGTTATCCAAACCACGCTGATAAAATACGGAAACCGGTATGGATGCTACCCCAAATTCTTTAGTTAACCTTATAGCAAACTCAGTATCTTTTTCATCAGTAATAGCTGCGTAATTGAGCAGTTGAAAGTAAGAACCCGAACAAGGCATTATTTTAAAACGTGACGAAGCAACGAGTTGCTGAAACCTATCGCGTTTTTGCTGGTAAAACTGCTCTATGCCAGAATAAGTGCTTTCATCTTTCATAAAATCGGCCAAGGCATGTTGTATAGGTGTATTGGCTGCAAATACATTAAACTGGTGCACTCGCCTGAATTCTGTCATCAGGTTTTCAGGTGCAAGTACATAACCTGTTTTCCATCCTGTGGCATGAAACGTTTTGCCAAATGAATACACCACAAAACTTCGCTCAGCCAATTTCGGAAACCTGCAAACACTCTGATGCTCAAATCCATCAAAGATTATATGCTCATACACTTCATCACTTAATATAATGATGTTGGAGCCATGCGTCAGTTTTTCAAGCATCATCATATCTTTGGCTGTAAGGATGGCGCCTGTCGGATTATGCGGTGTATTAATTAAAATCATCCGGGTATTTTTGGTAATCAGCTTTTTTACTGCATTCCAGTCTACTGAATAATCAGGTGCTTTTAAATCATAGTGAATGGGATTACCGCCTGCGAGTAACACCGAAGGTGCATAGCTGTCATAAGCAGGATCAAAAATTATTACCTCATCACTTTCCTTAACCATTGCTTGTATAGCAGTGTAAATTGCCTGCGTTCCACCGGCTGTGATGGTAATCTCAGTATCGGGATTGTATTTTGCTGTATAACGTTTCTCAACTTTGGCAGCTATTTGTTCGCGCAATGCCTGCACACCTGGCATGGGTGCATACTGGTTTGCACCTTTGCGCATATATTGATTTACCAGACTGATTAACGCTTCTGATACCTGGAAATTAGGAAAACCCTGTGAAAGGTTGATTGCATTGTACTGATTGGCCAACCCACTCATTATTGTAAAAATAGTGGTGCCTGCTTTGGGTAATTTTGATTTAATATCGCCTTTAAAATTCATATTCGGTTTTAGAGCTTTACTGATTACAAGTTAATCTGAAAGTATTTCAGGTTATTTTCGAGCAGCAAATATCTGCTATACAAATTCAATTACGAAATGGTGTTGAATGAAAATTTAAAAACTCAGTTCGAAATATCTTTGTCAGCATATGAAGGTAAGGCAGTAACTATTAATAACTTTGAAATTCTTGGTGGAGGCTCAATAAACAGGGCATTGCGAATAAAAACCAACAGAGCTGATTATTTTGTAAAACTGAACAATTCAGCAAAATACCCCGGCATGTTTGATGCAGAGGCAAAAGGTTTGAAGCTTTTGGCTTCGGCAAATGTAATCACCATGCCCGGGGTAATTGATACAGGCATTATTGATGATGTGGCATTTATTTTACTTGAATTTATTAATCCGGGTAAACGTATTAGTAATTTTTTCAGCGATTTCGGAATGCGGCTTGCTGCACTCCATCGTAACAGTTCAGTTTATTTCGGGTTAGATCACAACAACTATATAGGTAGTTTAAAACAAAGCAACATACAGCAAAAAAACGGAGTCATGTTTTTTATTCATGAACGATTACAGGTACAGGTAGCCTTGGCAAAACGAAACAGGCTGGCAGATACAACCACTTTATCACAATTTGAAAAATTATTTCAGCAACTCGGTCAAATGCTGCCAAAAGAAAAACCTGCTTTACTCCATGGCGATTTATGGAGTGGTAATTTTTTAACCGGAGCTGATGGCGCAGCCTGCCTGATTGATCCGGCTGTGTATTACGGTAACCGCGAAGCTGATATTGCCATGACAACTTTATTTGGTGGTTTTGATTCTGAATTTTATGAAAGCTATAATCATCACTTTCCTTTACAGCCCGGCTGGCAACAGCGTATGGATATTTGGAATTTATATCCTTTATTAGTGCACTTAAATTTGTTCGGAGGTGGTTATATTTCGCAGGTAAAAAGTATTTTAAACCGCTTGGTTTAATTTCAAGTTTAATTGATAAGCATATGTCAGATAAAATAAATTCTTCAAAAGCACCTGAACCGGTAGGGCTGTACCCACATGCCCGAAGGGTTGGAAATTTACTTTTTCTATCAGGTGTAGGTCCTCGTCAGCGTGGCTCAAAAAAAATTCCTGGTGTTGAGTTAGATGACAATAACAACATTATTTCTTATGATATTGAAACGCAGTGCCGCAGCGTGTTTCAAAACATTAAGTATATTCTTGAAGATGCAGGCAGCAGCTGGGATAAAATAATTGACGTTACAGTTTTTCTTACCAATATGAAGGATGATTTTCCAATTTATAACAAGGTGTATGCGGAGTATTTTAAAGATAATCTTCCTTGCCGCACTACCCTCGAAATTAATTGCCTTCCAACACCTATAGCTATTGAACTAAAGGTAATTGCAACTATTGATTAAGCCCTGTTAAGTATTGTAGGCTTAATACTTCCAAAATTTTTCTGCTACTTAAGTGTTGAAAGCGCCTTGCGAAGCAAACCAATTACTTCCATGCATTCTTCTTTTTTACAAGTTCCCACCGATATTCTGTACCATGGATTTAAATCGTCTGAACCGAAGGCATAAAAAGGAACTACGGCTAACTTAGCTTCATTAAGCAGGAAGCGGGTGACATCGCGCGAGTTGCGCAAAACTGTACCGTCAGCAGTTGTTTTTCCTGCAAGGTCAAACTTCACAGTAAGATATATTGCAGCTTGCGGTGCAATAGCTTCCACATTAAACCCTTCATCATGTAAATCAGAAAAACCTTTGTATAAAGTTACCAGCCTGTAGTCAACTTCCTTTTTAAACTGATTTAAAAATAGCTGAACAGCATCTCTGTTGGTGAGATATTTTGCTGTAGCCACCTGCTCTGCTTTTGGTGCCCATGCACCAACGTGTGATAAAATTGCACGCATGCGGTCAGTTATATATTTAGGACCAAGGCTCCATCCTACTCTTACTCCGGTTGCTGCAAGGCATTTTGAAATTCCATCAACAAATACTGTAAAATTGCGCATCTCGGGACGTAATGATACCGGGTTAAAATGTTTGGTTTCGCCATGAGTCAGCACCCAGTATATCTGATCGTACATCAGGTAAAGAGGTTTTGCACCTTCAGGACGAGAGGCATTTTCAGCTAAAATCATATCACAAATTTCTTCAAGTACTTCTTTTGTGAAAATTGTACCTGTAGGATTTAATGGGGAACATAATGCAAGTAAAGTGGCGCCCTTTAAGTGAGGCCTTATTGCCTCAGCCGTAGGCATAAAATTATTATCTGCTGTAGTAGGAACCTCAACTACATTGGCACCTGTCATATGACAATAATGGTTATTGTTCCATGATGGCACCGGAAAAATTACGGTATCGCCTTTGTCAACAATAGTTCTGAAAATGGCATAGATAATAGGCCGCGCTCCGCAGGCAATAACTACCTCTTCGGCATCATATTTTATGCCCTCGTTTTGTTCTACAAATGATGCTACTTCCTTGCGCAAAGCAATCATACCGTTGGCTTCGGGATAATTAGTTTCGCCATTCATGTAAGCTTCAATAATTGCATCCCGTAATTCAACAGGTATAGGAAAAACCTTCGGATCAAAGTCGCCAATAGTGAAGTTGTAAATTTTTTCACCGGCATTCATCTTGGCGCGGACTTCGGCAGCAATTTTAATTATTTCAGAACCTATAAGGCCAGTTGCCATTTCCGAAACCGGGTAATTACTTTTTTCTAATGTGGCAGTTGTCATTTGTTCAAGCTTATTTTTGCGCAAATGTACGCTATTAAGCAAAAAAACAGCATGATAGATTTCAACTTTATAGTATGCTTTAACTGCAGAAGTAAAAAGTGACTGATTTGTGATTAATAGACCTTGTTTTCATTGCAATTATCTTCTGGTCCTTATGTTGGCCTCAAAAAAGCTTTAATGGCCTGAAAAAAAAAGGCCTCAACAATTATTGCTGAGGCCTGTAATGTGGTGGGAGCAACAGGGTTCGAACCTGTGACCCCCTGCTTGTAAGGCAGGTGCTCTGAACCAGCTGAGCTATGCTCCCATTTTGTTTTGGGGCTGCAAATATAGACAGACACCTATTATCTCCAAATTTTTAAAAAAATTATTTCATAATGCCTCTGCAACAGTAAAAGTACTGCCGCCAATAAAAATCATATCATGAATTGAAGCTGATTTTCGGGCTGCATTAATCGCCTTTTTAACTGAAGCATATGCACTTCCTTTTAATTTAAACCGATGTGCCTGCTCTCTGAGTAATTCAGCATTATAGCCCCGGGGAATATTTGCTTTACAAAAATAATACACCGCATTTGCAGGTAATAATTTCAATATCTGGTCTATGTCTTTATCATTAACCATCCCTAAAACGAAATGCAATTTACGGTGTGGAGTTTGTCTTATATTCTTCAAAACCTCAGCCACTCCTGACACATTATGCCCCGTATCGCAAATCACCATAGGCTTTTTTGATAATACCTGCCAACGACCCATTAATCCTGTTGTTTCCTTCACACTCTTTAATCCAGAATAAATGGATGCTCTGCTTACCGGGAATTTTTGTCTGATAAGATCAATGCAAAGTAAAACCCCCTGAATATTTTTCAACTGGTAACTACCGGTTAAATCAAGTTTAAGATTTTTAAAAACCGGTTTTTTATTTCTGTAAATATCAACAACAAGATAGGTATCGCCAGACTTATGCTTTCTTGAAATCTCTGGCTTATAGATCTTGTCTGCAAATTTTATTTCTGCATTTTTCAAATGTGCAGTTGTTTTAAAAACCTGATCAGTTTGTTTAGAAGAAGCACTAATTATTACGGGCACATTTTCTTTTATAATTCCCGCCTTTTCAGTTGCAATCTGAAAAAGGGTATTACCTAATAAATGCTGATGGTCAAAACTGATGTTGGTAATAACAGCAACCAATGGAGTGATAACATTGGTAGAGTCGAGCCTGCCTCCCAAACCAGTTTCAATAATTGCAATTTCAACTTTCTTCTTTTTGAAATAATCAAAAGCAAGTGCCACTGTCCATTCAAAAAAAGAAGGTTGTATTTTATCAAACTCATTTTTGTATTGCTCAACAAAATCGCAAACAGCTTTTCGAGAAATCATTTTGCCGTCTATTTTTATTCGTTCCCTGAAATCTTTGAGGTGAGGTGAAGTATACAATCCCACTTTATATCCTGCATGTTGAAGAATACTGGCAAGCATATGCGATGTTGAACCTTTACCATTGGTGCCGGCAATATGAATAGATGCAAAACTATTGTAAGGATGATCAAGTAAATTCATTAATGCATGGGTATTGTCAAGATTAGCCTTGTACGCTGCAGCACCAATGCGATGAAACATCGGCAATTGATCATAGAGGTATTTAAGTGTTTGCCCGTAGGTCATAAGGAGCTTTAAAGTAAATCAATAAAAAAAATCCTTCAGCTGTACTGAAGGATCGCAGATTTTAATTTTCTGAATTACTCCAAGACAAAATTAAAGGTTATTGTTCCTTTTTGAGTTTCCTTGCCATCAGGACTTTCATTAAACGGTGTACTCAGAGCCGCTTCCTTGGCAAGTTTATACAAGTATGCGTTTGTAGTGGTTGAGCCTACACCACCGGGTATGGCACTTATAACTTTACCTGATTTGTTTACAATGATATCTACAACCACCTTACCGGTTTCCTGCGATTTATCATCAATTTTCGGAGTTCTCAGCCATCTTCTTCCGGCTAAATTATATGACACCCCTGGTCCCTTACCGGTGCCTATGCCCGGGCCGCTTCCTCCTCCGGAACCTCCACCATCACCACCACCACTGCCATTTCCATTACCATTTTTTCCATAAAATGTTGATGCCGGATCGCCTGTTGGTGAACCCTGGTCGCCTTTTCCAGTTGTTGCACTACCATCAGAACCCTTTTTATTGGAACCTTTGAATAAAGCATTTTCATTCAGCTTTCGCTCAGGTTCTTTCTTTTCAGTTTTAACAGGGGTGACAGGGGTTTTATCTTTTGGCTTTACTACCGGCTTGGGTTCTGATTTTTTTTCTGTTTCAGATTTTTCCACATCTGTTGTTTTCTCCAAATCCTGGGTTACCAGGTTTTCTTCCTCACTTGCTACTGATTTTTGTTGCTCATCAGTTACCTGTGGCTGAGTGCTGGTAATTTCTGAAGTAGCCTGTGTATTACCGCTTGCTTCATCCAGCATTCCAATACTCACCAGCATTCCTCCGCCACCACCTGCTTCAGGAAAAGGCGGATTAGGCGTACTGATAACCATTAAAAACAACAATAAAATTATTGCTCCATGAAAGAGTAAGGTAAGAGCAAGAGACTTATTTCTGATTGATGCTTCCATTTTAGCTTTTCCTTTTGTATGTGGATGATCAACGGATTCTATTTCCACAAATTAACCGGTAATTGTTTTAAACAAAGACCTTTAGCCTAATCTATTGCTTAGATGTTTCTGTAGCCAGAACCATTTTTATTTTAAGACGATTGCCTGTTTCCAATATATCAACCAGGTTTTGAACCGGTACTGACTTATCAATTTTTAAAAGTGCAGCAGGATCAATTTGTCCTGCTGTCATTTGCTTTAACATAGGCTCTAACTGATCAGGTGTTATTTTCGTTGTGCCAACAGCATAATTTAAATCAGCATCAACAGCTATCACTATCGGGTGCTTAACACCCTGCGTTCCACTTTTTGCATTAGGTAACAGCAACTTCAATACGGTTGGTGTTGCAAATGCTGAAGTGATCAGAAAAAACAACAGGAGAAAAAACATTATATCCGTCAATGATGATGTATATACTTCTCCAACATATCTTTTTCTTCGTCTTAGATCCATACCTTACTTTTATTTTGAGCAGATTTTTAAATTTTTCCTAATAGGATTTTTTAATCCAAATTATTTAACCGGCTCTTCAAGCAGGTCAATAAATTCAACAGCATTTATTTCCATTTTATTAATAACTCTGTCAATCATGCCTACCAAAACGTGATAAAGCACATAAGCTAGTATACCTACTGTTAAACCAGCAGCAGATGTTACCATTTTAATATACAATCCACCTGAAATTACTCCAAGGTCAAGACTATTCTGCAATGCTATCTGATAAAAGATTTTAATTACACCGAAGATAGTACCTAAAAATCCAAACATTGGTGCTATGGCTGCAATAACACCCAGTATGTTAAGGTTGCGTTCCATTTTATAAATCTCAAGTTTTCCAACATTCTCAATTGCAGCTTCAATATCGCGAATCGGTTTGCCCAACCTCATTATTCCTTTTTCTATCATTCGGGCAACAGGAGTATTTGTGTTTTTACAAAGTGATCGGGCAGCATCAATATTACCGTGATGAACATGATCACGTATCTGGTTCATAAAATTCATATCAATTTTGCCCCTGCTGCTGATTGAAAAATAACGTTCAAAAAAAATGAATACAGCTACAACTGAAAGCAATGCAATCGGTATCATAATCATACCGCCCTTTTTCACTATTTCCCACACAGGCATATCAGGAATAGGAGCAGCAGGCTGAGCCGTTGTTACTTGTTGAACTGTGTCGGCAAGTGTGTTTCCGTTTAAAGCCACTTGTAATAAAATGGAACTGAGCATATAAATTACTTTTTACTTAAATTGTTAACTGATAGATGAAACCTTTAATTAACGGTAATCTGAATAGCATTAAGCTGAATTTAAACAGCAGCGCAAAACTATTCAACAGTAAAAAACTGCTTTAAAAAACCGATTGAACAAAATTACTTTGGAGTAAGGGTAGGAAATAGCTTGCCTATGTTAGTTACTAACAACTGTTTGTTAGCTGCAAACGCAATTTTACGCCAGATATTGCTGCTTAAGTAATGACCTCAATAAATTCTTTAGAATTATTTCAGGAACTGATAGCAAGGCCAGTTATGTTTTTGGATTTGATTTTATCTGTTCATCATCCTTTTCAATATAAACTGAAGTTGACGGATAAGCAAACGACAAGTTATTGAGATTAGCCAATTCCATAATTTTAAAGATAACCTGTTCCTTTACGATAACATGCTCTTCCCAGTCATTAGTTTTTACAAAAAAAACAAGAATTACCTGTAATGCACTTGAGGTCATTTCGTGAAGGTGTATTGAAATGCCTTCGTCTATTTCATCACGACCAAGTAGGTAAGCTTTTATGGCTTCAATGAATTTTTGAAGATCTTCAGCTTTTGAATCGTATCTGAAATCAACAAGCATGCGCACTCGGTAAAGTAACCTTTCGGTTAGATTATCAAGTTCTGCATCAATCATCTTCTTATTGGGTATAGTAACATAGGAGCGCTCCAGAGTTCGGATTCGTGTACTCCTGAATCCAATATGTTCCACCCTACCCTGAATGCTGCCTATTTTAACCATGTCGCCAACCACAAAAGGCTTATCTAAAAAAATAGTGAATGAGCCAAGCAGGTTTCCAAGCGTTTCCTGGGCTGCAAGTGCTATTGCAAGACCAGCAATACCGGCACCACCAAGCAATGCAGCTATATTCAGATGGTAAATGGATCCTAAAAGAAAAAATATAGTGAGAATTACTACTACTATCTTGATCCCCTGTTTAATAAAAGGAACCAGCATATCGTCTGTTTTACTCTCAGTTTTTGTGGCACGAACAGCAAGCACCAAACCAAAGTATTCAACCAAACCAAGTATAATCCATGCTATAGAAATTACTAAAGCGGTTTGAAAAAACCTCCAGAGTATGTGCCTTAATCCTTTTTCAGGATCAGGATCAACTGACCATTCAAACGGAAAATCGAGTTGGTAAAAAGCTAAGCAAAAGGTAAGCGTAAGAATTAATAGACCAAACGGTTTTCGCAGTAACTCAACAAACTTATCAGGACCGACACTAATAAACCGTTTTTTTAAAACCCCAAAAATTAACCTTGTAATAGCATATGATATGAACCTTCTTAAAAGTAAACCAATAAGAATAATTCCCGTAAACACCAGGTAGTCTTTTACCTGGTTATTGTAGTAGCTTTGCTCAAGAAAACCTGATTCAAACGAAGGCAAATTCATTCCTTTTTTATATTTTACTTATAGTGCTGCCTATTTATGTACCCTTTTAAACTTATATAAGCCACGCTTAATTTTAATAATTAATGTTCAATTTGAAATATGTTAAAAATGATGTTTATAATTTTCAACAAAAATTATTTTGTAGATTAATGTCCGAAAACTTTTTTCTATTTTTGTTGTAAACAAGAATATCGGTTATAAAATTAAAATTGATGTTTTAACATGGGTACGAATAAAGGTAAAAAGCCTTCAAACTCAAAAAAGTCAGCCGCAGCTGACGATTTTCACAAGCCATCAAAAATGAAGCCTTTAAAAGGCAAGAAAAAAAACTGGGATGACGATGATGAATTCGATGAACCGGTTTTAGATGATGACTTTAAGGGATTTGATGATTTTGGCGGCAACGATGACGATGATGATGATTATTAATCAGCATTAAAGTTTACGACTCTTAACCCGACCACCCCAGGCCGGGTTTTTTTATTTCCATAATCAAGGTAAATAAACTGCTCCGGAGCATGAATCGCGAGATGCACCTGTAACCGATTTCAATATGTTTACTTCTCCGCGCATTCTTAAAACACCCAGAAATGCAAAAATCAATGCTTCTTTAAAATCTATAATTTTATTTTCAGGTATAACCACATTCAACTTGAGGTGTTCTTTTATAATTTTTACCAAAAAAGTATTGTAGGTTCCACCACCTGTGAGCAATATGCTCAGTTTTTCAATTGAACTGGCATCCATTGCTTTGGTTTCATCATCAATTACTGCTTTTACCTGCAGGGCTATGTGATGACAAAATGTACGAAGCTTATCCTCAACAGGTATTTGATAACTTTCCAATAAAGGCAATACTTCTAAGTTGAAATACTCTACTCCAATAGATTTCGGAAATGGAAAATGGTTAAAATCCAGATGATTAAGCTTATCCAGCAATTGTGGGTTTAGCATACCTGAATTTGCCATGTCACCATTTTTGTCAAATGAAACTCCACTGAGTCCGGCAAGGTAGTTTAAGGCCATATTGGCAAAACAAATATCAGATGCTATTCGCATTGAAGCTGCCTTGTTAGTCTGATTTACAGGTGAATTGAAAGATATGTTTGCAATACCACCCAGGTTAAGGCAAAAATCATACTTATCAAATAAGTATAAGTCACCAATGGGTACTAATGGAGCTCCCTGCCCGCCAAGCGCAACATCAGTTGCTCTAAAATCACAAACAACACTTACACCAGTTAGTGCCGAAATAATTGCACCGCTCGCAATTTGACTTGTGTAAGGCTGTATATTGTTACTAGTGATTTTGGATCGGGGCTGGTGAAAAACAGTGTGGCCATGGCTGCTTATAAAATCTGGCCTTCCATGCTTTAAAATGAATTCATTAATATAATTGGCAAACAAGGCAGCCAATTCACTATCTAGTTCACAAAATTTATCAGCAGGTAAGAGGCAGGCTGATTTTAGTTTCTTAACCCAATCGGTGGAATACTGGATTGTTTGGGCTTCAAGGATTTCATAATGCCATTGATTTTCAGCCATTTGAAATTTGCAAAAGGCTAAATCAAGCCCATCCAGCGAGGTGCCCGACATAAGACCTAAAACAAAATATGTATTCAATGAAATTCTGAAATTTTAATAAACAAGTTGCAAATTAACACTAAGCTTGGGTAAAACAGAAGTATTGACTGGAATATAATTCTAAAAGTTTTATAGTAACTTTAAATGATTTACTTTTGTCGCTTACACTCCAGATCAATTATTTTATTGCTATGAACATTCAACTTACCGAAGAACATGAGATGATTCGCAAGGCCGCTCGCGACTTTGCTGTAAATGAATTACTTCCAGGAGTTATTGAACGGGATGAGTTACAGAAATTTCCGGCAGAACAAATAAAGAAACTTGGGGAATTGGGGTTTTTGGGAATGATGGTTGACCCTAAATATGGCGGAAGTGGAATGGATACCATTTCGTATGTTTTAGCAATGGAAGAAATTTCAAAAATTGATGCATCAGCTTCGGTAGTTATGTCTGTAAATAACTCGCTGGTTTGTTGGGGATTGGAAACATTCGGAACCGAAGAACAAAAACAAAAATACCTTGTACCCTTAGCAAAAGGCGAAATTATTGGTGGATTTTGTCTTTCAGAGCCAGAGGCAGGAAGCGATGCCACATCACAACGTACTACAGCAATTGATAAAGGTGATTTTTACCTGCTTAATGGAACTAAAAACTGGATTACCAACGGCAACAGCGCTTCAGTATTTTTAGTAATTGCTCAAACGCATCCTGAAAAAAAACATAAAGGAATAAATGCCTTTATAGTTGAAAAAGGATTTGAAGGCTTCCAGGTTGGGCCTAAAGAAAATAAATTAGGAATAAGAGGAAGCGATACCCATTCACTAATGTTTACTGATGTGAAAGTGCCAAAAGCCAACCGTATTGGAGATGACGGATTTGGATTCAAATTTGCGATGAAAATACTTGCCGGAGGACGAATAGGAATTGCATCACAGGCATTAGGAATTGCATCAGGGGCATACGAGCTCTCCCTTAAGTATGCAAAAGAACGTAAGGCATTTGGCAAAGAAATTATGCATCACCAGGCCATTCAGTTTAAGCTTGCTGATATGGCTACTCAGATTGAAGCTGCTCGTATGCTTTGTCTTAAAGCCGCATGGTTAAAGGATCAACACCTGGATTATGCACTGGCAAGTTCGATGGCAAAGCTTTTTGCTTCCAAAGCTGCTATGGAAATTACGGTTGAAGCAGTTCAGATTCATGGTGGATATGGTTTTGTAAAAGAATTTCATGTGGAGCGCCTGATGCGTGATGCAAAAATCACACAGATTTATGAAGGCACTTCGGAAGTTCAGAAAATTGTAATAAGCCGCGAAGTCTTAAATAATTAGTTTTCCCAAATTGAATTTCCCCCAACTACCAGTTATGAATCATAAAATATCATGTTACCGTAACATATTTTATGTTACAGTAGCCTGCATGCTGCTGCTTGCCTGTGTGCCTCAAAAGAAAATAGTTTATTTTCAGGATAAAGGTGGTGAAAAAGATACAGCACAATTAAAGTTTCCGGTGAAGCCTGATATGAAAATTTACTCCAAGGATATTCTAACCATTGTGGTTTATACTGAAAATCCTGAGGCTTTACCCGGAATAGGTTCATCCATTGATACAAAGATAGTGGATAACAGACCTCCATACGAAAAGGGTTTTACGGTTGATGATAGCGGAAATGTAAATCTTCCATTGATTGGCAATATTCCTGTTGCAGGATTAACTATTGATCAGGCACGTGAAGCAGTTTCCACAAAGTATAAGGTATTTGTGAGCAATCCCGTGGTTGTTATTAAAAAACTGAGCTTTAAAATTTCTGTTTTAGGTGAAGTTACGAATCCGAATATATATTACGTAAGCAATGAATCAATTACCTTGCTGGAAGCACTATCAATGGCTGGAGATATAACTAAATATGGAAGCCGAACAGATGTAAAAGTTATTCGCTCCATTAATGACAAACAGGAAGTTTTCATTATAGACCTTACTGACAGCAGAGCACTCTACTCGCCTTATTTTTATTTAATGCAAGACGATGTAATTTATGTGCGTCAGATGAAATCAAAGCGATGGGCTGATATTAATCCACAGGTAAATATAATTACTTCTATTGTATCGGTAACAGTAGCTGTGGCAACTTTGCTTATCGTTACCTCACAGAAATAACAACACTTTTTTTTATATTTTTTCTTTAAAAGAATACAGTAATGTCAGTAAATCCTAATATATCAAAAAGAGTAAGCACAGATGAAATTGACCTGAAAAAGATTTTTGGGGCATTGCTTTCTAAATGGCATTATTTCATTATCAGTTTTATATTATTTGTAGGATTGGCATTGTTTTATCTGAGCCAGGCCATACCTACTTTCCAGGCCGATTCAAGTATTATTGTAAAAGACAGTAAAAGCGAATCAGGTGGTGCCAGTCTCGATTTGATTTCGGGCGATATGTTTATGAAACAAACCAATGTTTCAAACGTAATTTTAATTTTAAAATCCAACACCACTTTAGGTGAGGTGATCAAACGGTTAGGCATTATAAATACCATTTATGATAATTCAGGTTTTATTCCCAGGCCTTTGTATAAATCAGCTCCATTTATTGTTGACAGTGCCGTATTGAATAAATGGTATTACAATACCCAGAAGTTTTATGTTAAGCTGATCAGTGAAAAAAGCTTTAAAATAACATTTGATTACGATGGCTCTATTATGCCTGATTTTCACTATGAAAAAGTACACATGTTTGGTGAAGTAATAAAAACTCCATACTTCACCCTTCGACTGATGCGCGATCCAAAAATTCCGTTATCAACTGAAACAGGATATTATTTTGTGTGTTATGATATGCCTACGCGTACGTCAGATGTTTTTAATAATCTTACTACTACTAATGATAAAACTTCAACTTTAGTGCTGCTTTCGTATAAAGATTATAACCCGCAATTATGCTATGATGTATTAAATACCGTTTCCAAAGTTTTTCTTGAAAATGAACTCTTATTGAAAAAAAATGAAGCACTAACTTCTTTAACTTTTATTGATCAGCAGCTTGAAGAGAAAAATAAGAAACTACAGGAAATTGAACAGCAGCTTCAGCAATACAAATCAGAAAAAGGAATAACTGATCTGGGCACACAATCAAATTTGCTTTTTGCAAATATTACCAATATCGACCGGTTGAAATCAGAAAATGAGTCTAAAATAAAGGCTTTGGACAACCTTTATACTTATGTGAAATCCAACTCCGACATGAGTAAATTATCACCATCAAGTGTTGGTATTAATGATCCGTTATTGGAAAGTCTTATTAATGATTACCAGGAATTACTAACCAAAATTCAGGGTCTTGAAACTGCTGTTAGCGCTCCCACACCTCAATTGAAAGCACTTAAGCAGCAGTTAGAAACAAAAAAACAATCGCTGCTCGAAAACATTAATTCCATTAGAAGTCAAACTGCAGTTGCCGGCAAACAGTATCAGCAGGAAATAACTAAATACCAGGGTGAAATAGCCCAGATGCCTGAAAAAGAAAAAGGTTTGATAGAAATTCAACGCCAGCAGCAGGTCACACAACAAGTTTATCAGTATTTATTGCAAAAGCGCCAGGAAACGCTGATAGCAACTGAAACAGCAATGCCCGATAACCGTGTTCAGGATGAACCTGTTGTTCAAACAAAGCCTATTGCACCTGTTAAACTGTTAATTATAGCAATTGCACTAGTCTTTTCATTTGTGGTACCTGCATCTATTGTTTTTGTACAGAACATTGCTCGAGTTACTGTTTCCAATCGCGATGATATTGACTTAGGCACTACAATTCCTGTATTGGGTGTTATCGGCAAAATGAAAGGAACAGATAATAACTATGTAAGTCATAATCCAAAATCAATTGTTGCAGAGTGTTTCCGTTCCATTCGTACAAACATTCAACTTGCTGAAACCAATAACGATAAAAAAGTTATCCTGATTACTTCAACTGTTGCAGGAGAAGGAAAATCATATACTGCATTAAATCTTGCAGTAATGTTTGCCATACAAAACCATCGCACATTATTACTTGGGTTTGATTTCCGCAAGCCACGCCTGTTCAAGGAATTTGGCTTGAAAAATGAAACCGGGCTTAGCACCATGCTACAAGGCAAAGCAAAACTTGATGAAATAATTCAGCATACGAATGTTGACAACCTTGACCTGATTACCGCAGGACCTATTCCTGAGAATCCTTCCGAATTGTTGGGTAAAAGTGAGGTAGCGCAGTTATTCATTAACCTGCGCGGACGATATGATTATATCATTGTTGATACTCCACCTATTGGAGTATTGAGTGATGCCTATGTAATTATGAAGTATTCAGATATGAATCTTTACGTGATCCGCGAGAATTACAGTAAACGATCCTTTATCCAATCACTCGATGAATTAAATCGCGAAGGCAAAGTTTGGAACATGCATATAATTTTAAATGCTGCTAACCTAAGCCGTAAATTCAATGCTAATTACGGACACTATCATGGCTATAGCGGCAAATACCGGTACTATGCCGATAATGAAGAACGGCCCGGATTTTTCAAACGTATTTTCAGGCGTGATTAGTTATTTTATTTGCAATAAAGCATAATATCACTTTGTGCATTTAACTGATTATATTGAGGTGAAATTTTCAACTGCTATTATTTATTTATCAACAACTGACACTTTTTACCCACCATTTATATTTGTTGTATGCTAAATACATTTATTTGTTTTCTAAAATAATGAATTGATGGAAGAAAGAAAACTTAACCTTGCTGCTGCAGGATACCATATGCTGCAGATATTATCAGCTGTAGATGGAACTTTTAACGCTGATGAAGATAAAGTCATCCGTAAGTATCTTAACAAAACATTTCCATTACCGGTTAATCTTGATTATGAAATGGAAGTTATCAGCAATCTTAAACCTGAAGATTACTTCAATCATTTCAATAAAGCTATGGATGACTTTTACCTGGATTCTACAAAAGAAGAACGTGATAAATTTCTTGACTTAGCGGTTAAACTTATAAAAGCCGATAAGAGCATAACCCGTGAAGAAAATATTTTTATTGACACCTTATTTTCAAAATGGGAACCAGATTTAATCCGATAAAAACTATAAATTATTATAAGAACTTTTCCCATTTTATCAGGGTTGTGATTCTATTTATAAAGTGAACAACACACCATTTAAACATTCTACTTTATAACGTGGCTTTTAAAATAAACTATTAACAGCAACTCAATCTGAATTTGTTTGATAGAATGTTATTCACCTATATTCGCAGCCATTAAAACGACTTTAGTTTGTCAGGCAAAAAAATTTATACAGAGGAAGAATTAGTAGCCTTGCTTAGGGATAAAAATACCGATGCATTCAATTCATTATATGATCACTATTCCCCAGCCCTTTATGGCATCATATTACGAATTGTAAATGATAATGAAATAGCGGAGGATATACTCCAGGATTCTTTTTTAAAAATCTGGAACCATTTTTCAAATTATGATGCAGCTAAAGGAAGGCTTTTTACCTGGATGCTTAATATTGCCCGGAACGCTGCTATTGATTACCTGCGAAGCTCTCAAGCTAAGGTGTCAACTCAAAACCAGAGCCTGAATAATTCCGTATATGAAATTGAAACTATGATGGGCAATACCACTTATGTTGATCATATCGGTTTAAAATCTGTATTGAAAAAATTGAGACCAGAGTACATTTTGTTAATTGACCTGGTATATTATAAAGGTTATACACAAGATGAAATAGCCAGGGAATTAAATATTCCTCTTGGTACTGTTAAAACGCGGATTCGCGCAGCACTGAATCAATTACGAGAAATTTTAAAAACAAAATAAAGTGGATATACCCGGTTATATATCATCAGGAGTTCTTGAAAGTTATCTGCTCGGATTGCTATCAGAAGAAGAGGCGCGTGAAGTGGAAAGTTATGCAGCTCAATATCCGGCTATTCGCATTGAACTCAGAAAAATTGAAGATTCATTTAATGAATATGTTTCGCTGTACAGTTCAGCTCCTGCTGCTGCTGTAAAAGAAAAGGTTTTTACTACCATTGGCGCAAAGCATACGCCAGCTCCTGTTAAAAATGAAGTTAAAATAGTTGAAGCAAAAAAAGAATACACACAAAAATCCACTTCAACATTAAGTTGGTTTGCTGCAGCTGCATCGGTTGCATTGTTAGTTAGCGTTGCATATAATTTTCAGTTATATAAAACTGTTGAAGACCTTCAATCACAAAACATTATTTTAACTGAAGATCTGGATAACCTGGGTGTAAAATTTGATAAACAGCTAACAGAAACCAACCGTGTGCAAAATGATCTAAATATGCTAAAACGGCCTGGTACGCGGATGATTGAATTAAAGGGTATGGAAAAATCTCCGTCTTCATTGGCAATGATTTACTGGAATCAGAACACCAGTGAAGTTTTTCTACATATTGAATCATTACCCCAGCAAGAAGACAGTATGCAATATCAATTATGGGCAATAGTTGGCGGAGTGCCGGTAGATGCAGGAATGATTGATTTAAATGCTGCAAAATCTGAAATGCTTAAAATGAAACCTGTTCAGAATCCTGAGGCTTTTGCTATTACCCTCGAACAAAAAGGCGGTAATGCAGCTCCAAACATGCTGGAAATGTATGTAATGGGGAAGAACAGCTAAGAAACTTTTTTCAGATTCAAGATTTACTGTAGAATTCTTCAGAAAAAATTATCAGGCAGGACAAGTACACTTGTCTGTAATAATTTATACTGGTAACAAAAAGCAACCATTTTTAAAACCGATTTTGTTTCACTTTGTTCAGAATACTATATAAGTTAAATTGGTAATATTGGAAAATGAGTTTGTTTAATAAACTCTAATAAGTATGAATTTTAATAATTGCTAAATGCTGGTTCATGTTAATTAAAGGTTATAAAATTTTAATTCTAAATCTGACTTAAAATGAACCTCGTATTTAATAGTAAAATCAAAAAGCGATGAAACTGTACAATTTGCTAATAATAACATTTATGATAGTCCTTAATCCATTCGATTCAAAAAGCCAAACCGGTGATTTAAATCAAGACCCAAATTTGAAAATTGTAAAAACTGATGCAGAATGGAAGAAACAACTTACTGCAGATGAATATTACATAACCCGACAGGCGGGAACTGAACGGGCCTTTACAGGAAAATACTGGAACAATCATAAAAAAGGAATCTATTCCTGCATATGCTGTGGCTTAAATTTATTCAGTTCTGATTCAAAGTTTGAATCAGGAACAGGATGGCCTAGTTTTTACCAACCCTTATACAGAAATACTATAAAAGAAAATACCGACAACAGTTTTGGCATGAGCCGTACAGAGGTACTTTGTAATAAATGCGGAGCCCATCTTGGTCATGTTTTTAATGACGGGCCGAAGCCTACGGGTTTGCGTTATTGTATCAATTCGGCTGCATTAAGATTTAAAGAAAAATAGCAGAAACTAATTACCAGAATACTCTTTGGTAAAACCATCTGTATCAACTTCAATTTTATTTTACTTTAGGCACGGAATTCCCGAAAGCCTTGCAGTTTAAAAAAAGAGTATTAACATTATTACAGGTAAGAGAACACGAATGGTGGCTGGTACGACAGCTATTCTTTCAGCAGTTTTTCTCTGGTGCCGGCATTGCACTATTTTTTACAGCGGCCTTTATCCTGTTCTTAAAAAAGTTTGAAATAACTGAACTGTGGAAAGTTTTGGTTGTTTCAGCCTGCCTGCAATGGTTAACTGGCGTTATATACGCAAAGCTGGAACATGTTTTTTCAATAAAAACACTTATTCTAATAATCAATCTATTTGCTACTGCCAGTATTATTGCTTTCAGGGTTGCTAATTTCTATACAGACAGCATGTATTTTTATTTCGCTTTGCTGGTATGGTATAATGTATTGTACCTGCTCAATAGCCTGGACTTTTGGGGCCTCGCTGCAGTTCTGTTTGATGTAAGGCAAAGCAAAAGGCTTTTTGGAATCATTAGCGCTGGAGATATTCCAGCAAAGTTTATCGGTTATATTTCAGCTGCTGTACTGGCTCCATTCATCGGGACTGAAAATATGCTGTTTGCAGGGGCTGCTGCTGTTTTATTATCGCTGGTTTACTGGAATAAGCTGAGAAAATCAGGTCACCTGGATATTAATCTGCATCACGATCATCACCATGAAAGAAAGCCTGAAAATTTTACCGAAACTGTCTACAGGTTTTTTGATAATAAATTAGTGCTTCATCTTGCTATTTTTTCATTCCTTATCAGTAGCATAGCTACACTTATTTATTTTATTTTCTATTCTAAAATCAAACTTGAATCGCATAATGACAAGTTACTCGAAAGCTATATTCCGTTGTTCCTGGCATTGAGCAGGGGTATTGCTATCATACTAAAACTATTTTTCACTAACAGGATTACCAACTTATTAGGGATACGAGGTTCGTTACTTATTAATCCGGTAATTTTATTATTGATTCTTGCCTTTGTATTTATACTTCCTGAGCAATATGAAGCAGCAAAATTCATTTTACTGATCTATGGGCTTCTTTCTGTTGTAAATGATGCGCTGCGCTCATCCATTCTTACACCTGTTATGCTATCAATTATGCAGCCTCTTCGTGTAAATGCACGCCTGCGTGCGCATAACATAATTAAAGGGGTAATGGATCCTTTCGGATTTATGTTTGTTGGCCTTACTATTTACTTAATGATGGGCGCCAGTCATAACATCAACTTGATTAACCTTTCCTATATACTGGCCCTATTGCTTGTTGTGAGTATAGCCTGGATATTTATAGTAAATGCAGAGTATGCTCGAATGCTGGTTGTCGCTTTGCAGAACCGCTACATTAATAATCAGGAAATGGAAATTGATCGGCAGACCTTATCTTTCTTTTATGAAAAGTCTAAAAATTGTGAGCCTAACGATGCCATTTTTATTCTCAATCTTCTTGGAAGAAATCCAAACCCTGAGGCTTTAAAAATTATTAATGTTACACTGGACCATCCGGATGACTATGTAAAAATGGAGGCCATAAGAACAATTGAGCGAATGCACCTTATTGGAAATACAGCCCAGATGGAATCCATAGCAACAGCAGCTACCAACCGGAAATTAAAATCAGAGGCTGTAAAAGCGATTTATTCACTCACAACAAATGTTAATTATTCAGAGCATTTTATTGATGCCGATCTCCAGTTGAAATCGTCTGCAATAGCAGGGATGCTGCGAAATGAAAAATTAACAGAAAAGGGTTTAACACATTTAAAAGAGATGATTAATTCTGAAGATGCACTGCAAAGAAAATTTGCAGTTGGAATTCTTTCAGAAAACCCAAAGCATCGTTATGTGAGCGAAATAATCAGGTTGATTAATGATCCTGATCTCAATGTAAGTTATGATGCCATTAAAAATTCAGGCAGGTTTCATCTCAAAGAAACAGCGGTTGCAATACTTGAAAAAATAGACACAAAAATTCCTGAAAAAATAATTTTCAATGCGCTTATTGAGAACGGTCATCATTCCATTCCTGCAATTACCGAATACCTTAACAAAAATAAACTACACCCAGCTTTGCGCTTAAAACTATATAACGTGGTTGGCAAAACGGGTGGCGAACAAGCTTTAAAATTGTTAGATCATGTTTTTGACAGTGATAAAATTAACCGTAATGGACTTGTTGAATGCCTTCAACTTGCTTCGTTCAAAGTAAGTCGTGAAAACGAAAAAAAATATCAGCAACTTATAAGTGATTTATTATTTGAAGCTGCCAAGCATTTAGTCTTTATCCGATGGCTCAACTCAACCGGCAAATTTCAACTATTAGCTCATGCACTTGAACTGGAATTATTTATTTACCGCGATTTAATTCTGAATGCCTTTACTTTTTTTTACGACAGTGAAAAAATCAAAAGAGCACGCATAGCATTTCAGCTCAATAAAAAAGATAATATTGCCAATGCTCTTGAAATTATTGATGTTACCGTTCAAAAGGATTTCGCAACAAGGTTTATCGATTTGTTTGATATCACTACAATGGAACATAAAGCAGAAGCAATATCAAAATACACTACAATTAAGGTAATGAAAACACAGGCTATCATTTGCGAAATACTTCACCCGGAGTCGCACTACAACAGGTGGACAAAATCTTGTGCGCTATATGAATCAGATCATGAAACCATTTCTGGAAGTGAAAGTCTTGTAAAAGAACTTTCATATATGGATGATTTCCTGGTAAGGGAAACAGCCAATCATGTGCTTGTAAAATTTAATAAACAGTAATTCCGTTTGGATTCTTATACATGGAAAGAAGTAACTTGCTTTTAATTGAAAAGGTACTGCTGCTTAAATCAGTAAGTATTTTTGCCGATACTCCTGAAAATATTTTGGCTGAAATTGCTCACCTTCTTATTGATGAACAATACGATGATAATTTCAATATTTTTAAAGAAGGGGATATTGGCAACTGTAGCCATTTATTTTCAAAGTACGGTTAAAATTCACAAGGGGCATCAGACACTTGCAGTATTAAAAGACAGAGACTTTTTCGGTGAGCTTTCACTTCTGGATACTGAAACACGTTCAGCAGGAGTAATAACCACCTCACCTTGTACAGTATTAAAATTGGATCAGGAACCGTTTTATGAATTGTTGGAAATACAATGAGATTGCTCGTGCAGTAATACGAATGATGAGCAAAAGGGTAAGGGATTTAAATGTAAAACTACTTCAAAAAAGCTAAGGAATAAGGGCTAACCTGTTACAAAGCAGGTTTAATAATTTTCTACCAGTTTGATAATTTCATTCAGGTGTTCCTGTTTTCGTTCTTCCCTGAATTTAAAAGACCAACTGGTATGGTAAGCGTGCGATTTTAAAAAGTTCAGTTGTATTTTATTCCACTCCAGTTCTGTTTTCACGTTATGATAAATTTTCATTTCACTAAACAACTGATGGCCTATGGAATAAAAATCGTCACGACCAAGATAGTCAAGGTCAGCATCACAAAGAATTTCTTCAAGTCTGTTTTTAGGTGATTGAGGTATTTTAGTTGATAAAATCATACCACAAACCTTTTCAATTTGCTCTTCGGTAAAACCAAATTCAGGTAATTTGCTTTTTACTTATTTGGCAGCCTTCTTCCTCGTGATTGCAGTGGTATCTATGGGGCCCGAATCGTGAAAGAGAGCACCAATGCGTAATAGTTTAAGGTCTTCACCATTAATTTTTTCAAAGGCCGCTATCCGCATTGCTGCATCAAGCACATCCATCACATGATTATAACTATGATAGGTTAATACTGCGGGGAGCCGTTTTTTTAATTGATCAATAATGTATTGTTCTAACCCTTGGTAATCCGTCATAGGAGATTGTGTAACTTCAAAAAGTCCGCGCTTCAAATTATGATATTGTTAACCGTT
>JBGARN010000137.1:0-9071 GCA_044230205.1 Bacteroidia bacterium | reverse complement strand
GATGATAACATTCTAGCACGTTCAGTATTAGCAGTCCGTAAAACAAAATCAGTTGCATCAGTAGTTCCGATGAAATTTGTTGATGCGCTTGTACCAGCATTACCGGTTACATTCCAACCTGCCGTACTGGATAACAAAGGCTTCCAAACTGTACCATCATAATAATAAAATTGATCTGTACTGGTTTCATAAACTATTAATCCTTCAGCAGGTGAAGCAATAGCACTGCGCTGTGCTGAAGTCATACGCGGAATTAAAATCCCTTTTGTAGTTGATGTTACATCAAGCATTGCGCTATTTGCCGGTGGTGTAGCTGATGTTGAAATGGCAACGCCCTGGGCGTTTGCAACTCCTGTAAATAAGAATCCGATACATAATACAGAAAGAGTGATTTTTGAAATTTGTTTGATAGCTTTCATTTTAATTTTAGTTTTTTAATTTGATTGTGATATGTTTTATAAATTTTATGATGTAAACGTATCTTGCTTTAGTGCCAAATTTTTACCGGAATAACTATATGCAGTTGTGCTCTTACTAAGCGTTATGGTTTTACATTTAAACGTCTGGAGGTTTTCAGGAAACTATTTCTAAGAATAGTTTAATAGTGGCTTTACTGCAGAAAACTAAATTGAGTAGCCGCTTGGAAATGAAAACAGCCGCCCTAAAATTCTGGGCGGCTATTCACTTTAAAACTAACTTTATAAACATTAAACTTTACTGAAAACTATTTTTGCCTGATTGAGGACTGTGCCCCAGGGATATAGCCTGTTGTATCCGGACGGTTAGGGTTATCAATAGGCGGATTGATTTCCAATTTTGTTGTAACAGAATTTGCTAAACCATCAGGCTCAATGGTCTCTTTTTGACAAGCAGTTACTAATGCGCTCATACTAAGAATAATTACGAGTGTTTTGAAACTTTTAATTTGATTTTTCATTTTGAATTTGTTTTTAATTGTTTGAATTATTAATTATTGAATGTTGTTTGTAATTGATGATGTAAAACTATTATGCGTCTAAGCCTTTTTTTTATTGGAACTCCTATGAGGAGTAATGTTCTTACTATGTGTAGTGATTTTGCAATTAAACGTCAGTAAGTTTTAGTAATTTATTTATGGTACTTATTCAATAGTGGCTTTAACTGAAAACTTGATTGTCTATTTTCCTGGAAATAAAAAATGCCGCCCATAATTTTGGACGGCTGTTGACTTTAAAACTAACTTTATAAACTTTAAACCTAACTGAAAATTACTTTTGTCTAATAATCGGTTGGGCACCAGGATTATATCCTGATGTATCAGGACGGTTAGGGTTATCAAGAGGAGGATTGCTCTCCAATTTAGTTGTTACTGGATTTGAGAAACCCTCCGGTTCAATTGTCTCTTTTTGACATGCAGTTACTAATGCGCTCATTCCAAGAATGATTACTAATGTTTTGAAACTTTTAATTTGATTTTTCATTTTGAATTTGTTTTTAATTGTTTGAATTATTAATTATTGAATGTTGTTTTGTAATTGATGATGTAAAACTATTATGCATGCAAGCCTTTTTATTATTGGAATTTATATGTGGAGCAGTACTTCTATTATTAGTTGGGTATTTATAATTATTCGCTAAGTAGTTTTTCTGAAATTTTTTTAGTGTAAAACTTGTAAACCCTTCTTTGAATTGGTCCGTTGATACAACATCTTAAATTAAAAAAACCGACAACTGATAGTTGTCGGTTTTCATTTCATATCCGATTGAGCTTCGCTTTTACTAAAATTGGTTTAAACAATCAACGCTTAACTTAATCAAACTAATATTAGCTTCCACGATTTAAATTAGAGTTAGCACGAGGCATCCAATAAATGACACAACCATGTAAATAAAGAAAATCATGTCGCTACTGGGTATCTAATTCCAAATTGCCCTTATGTTCTTCAATCTAAGCCAACTCATATCAAAATGTTGGCTGGCATCAGCAGCAGGTTTATGCTTCGCCTTATATCCATCAATTTTCAACCACTTAAGATTAGGCTGAATCTGGTTTTTCAATTTTGAACTTATGCGATTTTTCATGTTTTTAAACTTAAGTCTGTTAATCGTTTGGTAATTAATTGATTTGTTTTTCCTAATTCAAAAAAATCACAATCATAAATTTTTCCATTTTTGATGTGGTACGATTGAATAATTGAGCCATGCACACCTCAGTGTTGTAGTGCTATTTAGTGGCTGCTTGTTTTTTTACCTGAACGTTTCATCTTTTCTAGTTTTTAAATGTTTGAGTTTGTTCCAAATTTTATCAAATCTGTTTTTCAATTTGATGAACCAAATGTATCCTGTCTTTACCCGGTTGATATAAGCAAATGAGTAAGTGTAGGTCTAATACTATCATCTCTTAAAAAGGACAACTACTATTGAAAACTTTAAATTAATTTAATTGAAAAGGAAGAGCTGTTCCTTATGGTTTAATTAAACAAGCAAATGCAAAAAGCAGAATTGTGATCAATTTTTTTGTGCTTTTAAAAGGTCAAAAGGCATTGATATGTTGAATATTTCTATTGAATTTTATCAAGTCACTTTTTAGATGATAATCCTTAATCTATTTGTTAAACGTATCACAAAAATGACTACGTTTACTCATGAAAAATCAACGAAAATTTACAGCAAACCAATCTGGATTTTAGATTAATAAAACTCGAATTGACAAACTGAATGCACAATTATTAATACCACAATTATAAAAACCGATTATGATCTATATAATTATTCACTCTTAAACTTAAAAGCTATGAAACCGAAAAACAATAAAAAAATCTTACTTACCATTGTTGCATTATTCTGCCTATCTTTATTAAATGCACAAAACTTATTCCCTTCTGGCGGTAGCGTTGGCATTGGAACAACTTCACCAAACTCTTCAGCTATTCTGGATATTGATACAGTCGGTAAGGGAATTCTTATTCCACGAATGACAAAATCTCAACGCGATGCAATTATATCCCCAGTAACAGGTTTGCTTATTTATCAAACCAATAGCACACCTGGATTTTATTATAATACCGGATCAAACTGGACTGCATTAAAAATTTCGGATTATTGGAAGATTGATGGAAATACATTTACAGGCAGTCCAACTACAAAAAAATTTGGCCCGAAGAGTTGCACCGCCTTGCAGGTAATAACCTATGACACTATAAGATTAGAATTTATGCCAGCATGCTTTGCCGCCTCGGGCAAAAGCTCCGCGACCTTTCAAAATACCGATACCATTTATTTCAATGGAGTTAAGAGTGTTATGTTATCTGATTCTACCCAATTAAGAGTTGGGGGAATTTTGATTGGTGATGAATATGCAACAGGTTCATGTTTACTTGCAAAGCCTTCAAATGGGTCAACAAACGATGGATTTAAAATGAAATCATTTCCTGATTCAGGTAAGGCAGTTTTGGTAGTTGAGGCCACCTCACCTATCAATATAAACTGTGTGGCCATTAGGGCATTCTCATTACCATCTCTAGGTTACGGAACTGCTATCAATGCACAAGGCGGCAGATATGGAGTATTTGCTGTTGGAAGAGGAGGTGCCCATACATTGAATAGTGTATATGGTTTGTATGGTAATGCAGTGGGATTAGGAACCATAGGAACCACTAGAATTGGCACATATGGCAGAGGAGATTCTGCTTCTTTGGGATATGGTATTTATGGAGAGGCAGGTGTTGCATGTTTAACCACAAGAGCAGGCTATTTCTCTGGCGATCTGCAGTACACTGGTAGTTTAATTGGTCCATCAGATTTGAAATTAAAAGAAAACATACAAGTATATACTGGAGCCTTGGATCAACTTAAAATGCTCAAGGTGAAATCTTATAATTTTAAAAATGAATATGACTTTATGCACCTGGGAACAGATAAACAAATAGGGCTTATATCTCAGGAGTTGGAAGAAATATTTCCTGAATTAGTTAAGGAAAGTGTTCATCCAGCAAGATATGATGATGCGACCGGTCAAAAGACTAATGATGAGGTGCGTTATAAAGGAGTGAATTATCTTGGGCTTATACCGGTATTAATAGAAGGAGTTAATGAACAACAACAGCAAATTGAAGAATTAAAAAAATACAAAAATGATATTACTCAATTGCGAAATGAAAATATAGCACTTAAAAATCAACTTGCCGAAATTCAAAAAACACTAACACGAATTGTATCAGGTGATTCTAAGTCTCTTGACAATGGCAAGCCTGCTTTAGAACAAAATGTACCGAATCCATTTACTGATAAAACTGTTATCAGGTATCATATTCCTCAATACGCAAATAAGGGGAGTATTAATATTTATACTGCCGATCACGTATTGCTTAACTCTTATCCTGTGGCACCGGGCAGGGGGCAACTTACAATTGAAGCAGGTGTTTATGCATCGGGAACATATTTTTATGAATTGATTGTTGATGATGTAACTGTAGAAAGCCAGAAAATGAATATCACTAAATAATCATACTTATTATTCATAAAAACAGAAAAGTTGTCGGTAATAGTTCTGACAGCTTTTTTATTTTTACCAGATGATAATTTACTTATTAATTAAGAAAACTTTCCGGTTAAACATTATTCCTGTTCTTATAACAACCTTTTTTTTTCAGCCTGCAAAGGCCCAGGAAAATTTCTCCTTTCATAATATTACTGTTGAAGACGGATTATCTCAAAGTTCAGTACAATGCATCCACCAGGATAAAAAAGGCTTAATATGGATTGGAACAGCAGATGGGTTGAA
Organism: Bacteroidia bacterium; assembly: GCA_044230205.1. Taxonomy (GTDB): domain Bacteria; phylum Bacteroidota; class Bacteroidia; order AKYH767-A; family OLB10; genus JAEUTH01. The sequence continues at coordinate 4,309 of JBGARN010000137.1, read as the reverse complement.
TAAATATGATGGAACAAGATTTACTCATTACAAACATAATCCTATTGACTCCAAAAGTTTATCGGCCCCGACTGTAAATTCAATCTATGAAGATATTGATGGAAACCTTTGGCTTGCAACAGATGGAGGAGGGTTATGCATTTTTAATACCAGGACTGAAAAATTTATTTGTTATAAAAATATTCAGGGTGATTCGAATTCTATAAGCAGCAACAGGGTAACTGATATCACTTATGATAAAGGATCACAATATCTGATCACAACTTTTAAAGGCGGACTAAATATTTTTGATACCATCACCAAAAAATTTACTCGTTTAAGTACGCTCCCTTATAACAGTGCAACTGCAGGTCAACAGAACATCTTCCGGATACTCAAAACCAGTAACGGCACGATATTGCTAGCAACCCGTGACGGACTTGGAGTTATGGACAGTAAAACCTGTAAGATCAACTATTATAAAAATAATCCTGATGATGAATATTCACTTCCGGATAATAGTTTACAATCAATTTTTGAGGATAGCGAAAACAGGATTTGGGTAGGAACAAAATTCGGAAGTGTTTGTGAATTTGACCAAAAAACAAAAAAGTTCTTTCGTTACGAGGAAAAAAATAAAGATGCTACTTCGGGCAATTACCCGGTTAATTGTTTTTATGAGGAAGAAGGCGGGAAGTTGTGGATTGGAACCTCTGGTGGCGGAATTCGAATAATAAATAAGCACACAGGAAGCAGCTTTACAATTGAAAAGGAAGATGGAATAAAAAACTCAATAAGCTCCAATGAAATTCTAAGCTTTCTTAAAGATCAAAGCCAAATGCTTTGGGTTGGCACTAAAGGCGGTGGTGTAGATCTTTACAATAAGACTTTCGGGTACTTCAACAAAATGAATAAAAAAACTAACCGTGAGTTGCTAAATAAAAATGTGTATAGCATATTCACCGATAGCAGGGGAATACAATGGTTAGGTACCGGAGGAAATGGTCTTTATAGTATTGATCCGGAAAATGGCTTGGTTACAAATTATACAAATGACCCTTTGAAAAAAGAGTCAATAAGCAGCAACGATGTTTGGAGTATAACAGAAGATAAGGACAACAGTATCTGGACCGGTACTTTTGGCGGAGGAATAAATATATTCAACCCAACCAACTCTAAGTTCATTAATATTAATAATGATAGTACTCTTAAAATATTAAACGCATCAAAAATCATAATTTCACTTTGTACTGATAATGATGGTTTAATTTGGATTGGAACAATTAATGACGGGTTATATGTTTATCATAAAACCAAAAGAATCATTATTCACCACTCAGGAACATCTAAAGCAAAGGATTCACTGCAGGGCAATACCATCTATTTTATAAATGAAAGTAAAGAAGGTTTGATGATGATTGGAACCAAAAACTCAGGTCTTAATATTTACAACAAACAATCAGGAACATTCAGAAATTATTTTACCGATTCAAAAAATAAATTTTCAATAAGCAGTAACAATGTTCAATGTATGTATGAATCCACACCGGGAACCTTCTGGATTGGCACAGAAGGGGGAGGATTAAATCTTTTTGATTTGAAAACCGAAAGGTTTATTCATTTTACTGAAAGTGATGGATTGCCAAATAATGTGGTTTATGGCATATTACCTGGAAATCAAAATACTTTATGGTTAAGCACCAACAAAGGAATCTGCAAATTCAGATTAAAAACTGATCCTGCATTTTTCAAATTGGAAAATTCATTGACTCCGCATCCGGTATTCAAAAATTACGGATACAATGACGGGTTACCCTCAGACGAATTTAACCAGGGTGCTTATTTTAAGGATAAAAAAGGCACACTTTATTTTGGCAGCATTAAGGGCGTTGCCGGCTTTCATCCTGATTCAATAAAAGACAATCTTTATATACCTCCTTTAATTCTTACAAGTTTCAAAGTTTTTGAAAAAGACTTTCCTCTTGATACTTCAATTACTTACAAAAAGATGATAACACTTGCTTATGATCAAAATTTTTTCTCTTTCGAATTTACAGCGCTAAATTATTTGCTTCCCGAAAAAAATGAATATGCATTCAAGATGGAAGGATTTGATAAAGACTGGATTTATACAGGTCACAGGCGTTACACAAGTTATACGAATCTTGATCCGGGTGAATACATTTTTAAAGTTAAAGCTAGCAATAACGATGGGTTCTGGAATGATAATTTTGCTTCGGTTCAAATTACTATCAATCCGCCTTTCTGGAAAACCTGGTGGTTTAAGTTGTTAGTTACAGTGGCTGTGGTAGCAGCAATTTATGTAGCTTTCAGGTTAAGGGTGAGGGCTATTCAAAAAGAGGAACAGCAAAAAACTGCTTTTCACAAAGCGCTTGCCGAAGTTGAAATGAAAGCATTGCGTGCTCAAATGAATCCGCATTTTATTTTTAACTCCCTGAGTTCAATCAATAAATTTATTGTTGCAAAAGATGAGCGTGTTGCGTCCGATTATCTTGCAAAGTTTTCAAGGTTGATACGGCTGGTTCTTGAAAACTCTATGCAACAAAGCATTCCACTTGATAAAGAAATAGCTGCACTGGAATTGTATATTTTAATGGAGCAACTTCGGTTTGAGAATGGTTTTGAATACTACATTGTTGTTGATCAAACAGTGGAAGCAGAGAGTATTCTAATTCCTCCCCTCCTGCTCCAACCTTTTGTTGAAAATGCAATCTGGCATGGACTGTCACACAGAGAATTTCCCGGAAAGATTTCTATTAACATAAAAGTAATTGATCAGACATTAGTTTGCTCAATAGAAGACAATGGTGTTGGCAGAGAAAAAGCAAAGGAAATAAAAGCAAAAAACAAGTCAACATACAAATCATTGGGAATGAAAGTAACACATGAAAGAATTGATTTGCTGAAGCAACAGAAGAATATTGTCTCAGAAATAGTATTTGTTGATTTGAAAGATGAAACAGGAAATGCAACAGGTACTCGTGCCGAAATAAAAATACCGCTTGAATATAATTTTTGAAACCAAAAAGTTTTATACTTTCGGTAATATATTCAACCAATAACTATGATAAATGCCATTATAATTGATGATGATAAAAATTGCAGAGATACTTTGTCTGCTTTGCTCCAGGATTATTGCACCAACGTTAAAATACTTGCACAATGTAAAAACGTAGCAGAAGGTATTAATACAATTAAAGAATTAAATCCGGATTTGGTTTTTCTTGATGTAGAAATGCCTGACGGAACAGGATTTGATTTACTACAACAAATTGGGGCAATAAATTTTGAAGTGATATTTACTACAGGCTTTGATAAATATGCTGTAAGAGCTTTTAAATTCAGCGCGCTTGATTTTCTTTTAAAGCCTGTTGTTACCGAGGAACTGATTAGCGCTGTACATCGTTTCGAAAATAAAAAATCAAAAACTGATACAGCCTTACAGATGAGCATATTGTTATCCAATATAAAGGATAAGAAAAACGAACTTCACAAAATTGCTATTCCAACCTCTGACGGGTTAAACTTTATTGAAGTTAATGATATTATACGATTGGAGGCTGATGGTAATTACACCACATTTATCACTCCAAAAGCAAAACATGTAGTTTCAAAAACACTTAAAGAGTATGACGAACTTTTATCCGAGAATAATTTTTTACGCATTCATCAAACACACCTTGTTAATTTAAACCATGTAAAAAAATATGTGAGAGGTGAAGGCGGATATTTGGTGATGAACGATGAAGTGTCAGTGCCGGTTTCTGTTAGAAAAAAACCTGAGGTGCTGGAGCGGCTAGCTCGATTTTAAACAATACACAACAAGAAATTATTAATATTAAAAAAGGGCTGATTATACTTCTATCAGCCCATTACTTTTTAAAACAAATTGTAAGCTTGTCTCTCCCTTCATAAATAACTTCGATAGTTTAAGACCTGGAAACATTTTGCGACAAGCATAACCATGCACAACCTGTTTTACGGAACAAGTCATACAGAGCTATTTGGAAAAATTTAGTTTTTAATAAATCGCCTGATGATGTTTTGCGAATCAGTTTTAAGATGTATCAGGTAAACTCCTGCTTTAAGTTTGGAAATATCCAATTGATACTCGAACAGTTGGTTTGAATTAACAACTTTATCAATCAATATTCTGCCTGTAATATCAGTTACTTTTATGCTTACAGTTGATGCAATATCCTTTTGTAAAGTAAGACTCAAATAGTTGCTTGCCGGATTTGGATAAATGATTAATCCACCACTGTCTTCAATTTCCTGATCTTCATCAGATGTCATTCTAAGTGTACAT
>JBGARN010000136.1:0-9161 GCA_044230205.1 Bacteroidia bacterium | reverse complement strand
CATTGCATGAAACATTAGTAACTGTGCTCAGCGCCAATAATTGTGGAGGCTGATTAATCGTAACGCTGCATGTCGATGAACATCCTGATGCATCAGTAACGATAACCGTATAGGTACCTGCGGCAAGTCCTAAAACTGTTTTAGTTGTTTTTACAGGTGAGGTATTCCATAAATATGAATATGGTGCTGTTCCCCCGCTCGGATTTACAGTTGCAGTACCATTAGATTGTCCATAACATATAACATTGGTTTTAGTAGTTGAGCAACTCAGGTTTGAAGCAGGCTGCTGGATGGTAATGCTTGCTGTAGCCGTGCAATTATTTGCATCAGTAACTGTGGCAGTATATGTTCCTGCCGCAAGACCTGTAGCTGTAAATGTAGTTTGAACCGGAATTGTATTCCATGAATAGGTATAAGGTGGTGTTCCGCCATAACCTGTTACGCAAGCTGAGCCATTGTTATTGGCATAACATAAAGCATTATTTACGCATGTAATAGTAGCGAACAATTGATCAGGTTCAGTAATACTTATTACTCCTATTTTCTGACAACCATTAGCATCTGTAATTGTCACAGTGTAAGTTCCTGCAGGCAATCCGCTAATTGTTTGAGTAAAGGCTCCATTTGACCATGAATAGCTGTAAGGTGGCGTTCCGCCAAAGGGCTGGGCGGTAATGCTTCCATCGCTTCCTCCATAACAAGATACATTATGAACATTGGCATTACAAATACAAGTTAAAGGCTGAGGCTGGGTTACCGTAATCGAAGCGGATTGTGTGCAACCGGTACCATCTGTTACAGTAACAGTATAAGTACCCGCTGGCAATCCTGAAATTGTTAAGTTGGTTGAACCATTATTCCACAAATAACTATATGGCGAAGTACCCCCTATGACCTGCAAAATTATATAGCTAGAAGAATCACCATTACAATTAACTTGCTGAACAGTGGCATTAATGATGAAACCGGGATCCTGTATAACAGTGTAACTGCATGAAGTGCTACAATTGTTTACATCAGTAATGGTAACAGTATAGGTGCCGGCACTTAATCCTGTATTAGCTGCCGTTGTATTGCCATTTGACCAAATAATAGTATAAGGACTGGTTCCACCTGCCGGTGAAATAAGAATAGAGCCATTATTACTTGAGTTGCAGGACACATTTGAAACTACTCCATTACAAGCTAATTGTTGAGGTTGACTAACAGTGAAAGTAGCAGATGCGGAACAACCGCTATTATCAGTAACAATTACGGTATAGGTACCTGCTGCAACGTTTACAAGGTTTTTGGTTGTTCGAACAGGGTTTGTATTCCACAGATAGGAATAAACTCCTGTACCACCTGTTACTGTTAAAAGAATATGACCATTAGAATTTCCGTAACAGTTAACATTGGTTATCACTCCACTAATATTAATTGCTGTTGGCTGTCCTATTATTACTGATTGTGTTGCCGTGCAGCCATTATAATCAGTAACTGTTACCGTATAGGTTCCAGCTGTAAGTCCGGTGGCGGTTGGTGTTAACTGACCATCACTCCATAAGTAAAAATACACCGGAGTTCCGCCAATTGCATTGGCTGTTGCTTCTCCATCGTTTCCTCCATTACAACTTACTGCATCCGGTGTAACCAATAGCACTAGCAAATCAGGCTCAGTAATGGTTTCAACATGATATTTAACACAACCGGTTGAATCTGTTATTTCTGCAGTATAGGTACCTGCACATAATCCGGTGGCAGTATATCCGGTCTGAACAGGAATAGTATTCCATACAACTTCATATGCATTACCTGATGAGTATGGAGTACCACCATATGGAGTTACAGTAATTGAACCATCGCATGCACCATTGCATGAAACATTTTGTACTGAAGAAGTAGCGTCCAGCTGAGGAGGCACACTAATAAGGAAAGTCATAGAGGTATCACAACCGTTTGCATCAGTAATTGTTACAGTATGTAAACCTGGATCAAGTCCGAATGCAAAAGGACCTGATTGGCCATTATCCCAAATGTAAGTATAACCAGGGGTTCCGCCATCAACATCAACAAATGCTGTACCATCAGCACCATAACTACATGAAACATTTGTTTGCTGAGTACCAATTGTAATTTGAGTTGGTTGCATAACTTCAAATGCACTTATGTATTCGCAACCATTGGCATCGGTAATAGTAACGGTATAAAATCCTGCAACAAGGTTGTTGATATCTTCATCAGTTGAACCGTTACTCCAATCATATGTATAAGGTGAAACTCCACCGTTAACTGTAATATCTATTGCACCAATCGGATCATCATAACATAATAGGTCTGTTTGAATGAATGATGAAATTATTGAATTCGGCTGGCTAACCGTAAATAATTGAGATGATGAGCAACCTGTACCACTATCAACTACAGTGATAAAATAATTTGCTGCATACAAGTTATCAAACAAACCAGAGGTTTGATAATTAATACCATCAATGGAATATCCATAAGGACCAACACCGCCTGAAGCATTTACTTCAATAAGTCCGGTAGCATTTCCATTGCAATCGACATTAATCAGATTAACAAGATTAATAGTTGGATTAGGAATTACTGTAACAACCGCAGAAGTAGAACTTGTACAACCATTTGCAGATGTAACGGTAACTGTGTATGTATTATTTGTAATAACATTTATGGAAGCAGTGGTTTCACCATTTGACCAAAGATAAGCATTGAATCCGGCATCAGCTTCAAGGTTTACATTGAGTCCATCACAAAAGGTTAATGGACCATCAGCTGTTATATTTGTTGAGGATACAATTAATTCAGCTACAAATACTGATGCTGAACCTGAACAACCATTAACATCAGTAACATTTACTGTATAGGCGCCAGCTGATCCGACATTGATTGTTTGATCAGTAGATCCATCATTCCACAAATATGAGGAATAACCAAGCCCGGCATCCAATATTGTTGAACTACCTGTACAAAAACTTAAATTACCGCTTATTACTGGTGTTGGATTATTATTGACTACCACAGTTACACTTGCCGAACCTGCACAGCCATTATTATCCGTTACTGTTACAGTGTATGTTCCTCCTGTTAATACATTTAACGATTGATTGGTAGATGCATCGCTCCATTCATAAGCTGAATAACCAGTACCTGCATCTAAATTGGTAGAACCTCCAGCACAAAAGCTTAAGTTGCCGCTAATGACCGGTGATGGGTTACTATTGGCAGTCACTGTTGCATTAGTTGAGCCTGTGCAGCCGTTAATATCTGTAACTGTTACGGTGTAAGTTCCGGCAGCAGTTACATTTAAAGCTTGACCTGTTGATGCATCACTCCAGAGATAGGCTGAATAGCCAGCACCTGCATCTAAATTGGCAGATCCTCCTGCACAAAAGCTTAAGTTGCCGCTAATCACCGGTGATGGATTATTATTGGCAACCACTGTTGCATTTGTTGAACCAGTACAGCCATTAATATCTGTAACCATTACGGAGTAAGTTCCGCCTGCGGCTGCAGTTAAAGTTTGACTTGTTGATGCATCATTCCAGAGATAAGATGAATAACCTGTACCTGCATTTAAAATTGTAGAACTACCTGCACAGAAATCTAAATCACCTGTAATTAAAGGAGTCGGATTTGGATTAACTGTAACACTGGCTGAATCAACAAGAATATTTGAATTAATATCAGTTACAGTTACGGTATAAGTTCCAGCGGCATTAACGGTTAAAGTCTGGTTGCTCGATCCATCGTTCCATAAATAAGATAAATACCCTGGTCCGGCATCCAAAATGGTTGAACCTCCTGCACAAAAACTGAAATTTCCCGTTATGAATGATGGAGGAGGAGTTTTTGAATTTTGCCTGGTTAGGTCAGCTGAAACTTGTAAAACTGAATGGTTGTCAACCTTTAGTGTTGAATCTTTGGCATTCAGAACTGCTGCTGAAGGACTAAATAACCAAAATAGTACTAATAATGCGTATAGTTTTGTCATTGGTAATGAAATTTTATCCAAACGGAGTAGTAATCAATAAACTAATAATATCCCCTTCGCAATTGCCTGGAGAACGTGGAAATGATTGGAATAGAATTAAATATCTGCGTTGTTATCATAAACGCACTTTAAAATAAGGAACAATTTAAAAGTAGGGGTAAATGACAATGAATGCAGAGTTAGACTTACATCAACAAACAATTATCATCGGATAACAAAGATAACTTAATTTTGGCAAATTAAAAACTTTCACCCATAAAAGTGGGTATTCAGCCTAAAAAGAGGATTATTTAAGAAGCAAAGTCCTTCTGAATTAACCTGGCAGGATTAAAGACTAAAAAAACTGTATTGAAATCAATACTCTTAAACTGTCATGATTTCCTTTTCCTTTATTTCAATGTGCTTATCAACCTTAGAAATATAACCGTCAGTAGTTTTTTGAATGCCATCCTCCTGACCTTTCTTTTCATCTTCGGTTAGCTTAGACTTCTTAATAGCATCCATGGCATCTTTTCTCGCGGCCCGTATTCCTACCTTTGCATGTTCCGCTTCTGCTTTAGTCTTTTTAACTAGTTCCTTTCTTCGTTCTTCTGTTAATGGTGGCACATTGATTCGTATAACCTGTCCGTCATTCTGTGGATTGAAACCGAGGTTGGCAATTGTTATGGCTTTTTCAATCGGATGAATCATTGATTTTTCCCATGGTTGAATTACCAATGTTCTTGCATCAGTGGTATTGATATTGGCAACCTGGTTTAACGGAGTGCTGTTTCCATAATAATCAACATGCACGTTGTCCAGCATTTGTGGATTTGCTTTTCCAGCACGTATTTTGGTTAGTTCTGCTTCCAGATGATGCAATGCTTTATTCATTGCATCGGTCATGTGGTTAATTATTGCTTTAGCTTCTTCCATAGTGTTGTATTTATAAAGGGTGGCTAAATTATTATTTTTTATATTGGAAAAATCTTACGTGTTGTCAACTTTTATAACATCACTAAAGTACCTACTTCATTACCTTCCATCAGGTTTAGCAGGTTACCCGGTTTGTTCATGTCAAAAACGATAATAGGCAACTTATTTTCTTCACATAAGGTAAAAGCAGTCATGTCCATTACCTTTAAGTTTTTTGCATAAACCTCTTTAAAAGTTAAGGTGTCAAATTTTACTGCCTCTGAAAATTTTTCTGGATCGGCTGAATAGATTCCATCTACCCGTGTACCTTTTAATATTACATCAGCTTCAATTTCAACAGCTCGTAATGAAGCAGCCGTATCAGTTGTAAAATAAGGGTTTCCGGTTCCGGCACCAAAAATAACCACTCGTCCTTTCTCGAGGTGACGCACAGCTCTGCGCCTGATAAATGGCTCGCAAATAGCTTCCATTTTTATGGCAGATTGCAGCCTTGTATTTATTCCAATACCCTCTAAAGCTGCCTGTAATGCCATGCTGTTTATTACAGTTGCCAGCATACCCATATAATCTCCCTGCACTCTGTCCATCCCTCCTTCGGCAGCCTGCAAACCTCTGAAAATATTGCCACCGCCTATAACAATTGCAACCTGTACACCGTGATTAACTACTTGTTTGATTTCAGCTGCATATTGCTGCAACCTGTCATTATCAATACCAAATTGCTTCTGGCCCATCAAAGCTTCTCCAGAAAGCTTAAGTAATATGCGTTTATACTTCAGGTTATTATTTCCAGGGTTTTTCATTTTAAGTAATCATTAAGGTTATTTCTAAAATTAGTGCAAAAAAAATCCCGATTTAAATATCGGGATTGTTTTCAATTTCTGTTAACCAAGTTGAACTCGCTTAAATACATTAACAGTTAAATCTTTTGCAGAATCAGATAAATACTGGCGCACAGTTTTTTTATCTTCTTTTATATATGCCTGATTTAATAATGTATAATCCTGATAAAACTTATTGAGTTTACCTAATGCAATTTTCTCAATCATATTTTCAGGTTTACCCTCAGCGCGTGCCTGCTCTTTTCCTATTTCTATTTCACGTTCAAGGATTTTAGAGTCTACATCATCTTTATCCACAGCAACCGGATTCATAGCCGCAATTTGCATCGCAACATTTTTACCAATTTCATCGATTTCGGTAACATCAGCTTTGTTTAGGCCAACCATAGATGCCAAACGGTTACCAGGATGGTTATATACAATTACGCGTGGGGCATTGATCACCTCATATCTTGAAATTTCAAGCTTCTCACCAATCTTTCCAATCATATCCATCAGTTTGTCAGCAACAGTTACTCCCTCATATTGAAGTTCATTTACCTCGCTGAGATCTTTCAGTCCCGCACTCATTGCCGCATTTAATACACCTTCAGCGAAGCCAATAAAATCAGCATTTTTAGCCACAAAATCAGTTTCACAGTTTACAGCAATTAAATAGCCCTGTGTTTGATCATTATTGGTTTTGGCGATTATATATCCTTCTTTAGCATCACGATCGCTACGATTTGCAGCAACTTTAGCACCTTTTTTTCTAAGGTTATCAATAGCAGCTTCAAAATCACCATTAGCTTCCATTAAAGCTTTTTTACAATCCATCATTCCGGCACCGGTTTGTTGGCGAAGCTTATTTACATCAGCTGCACTTATTGTTATTGATGTTGACATCTTTATATTAAAATTATCTTGAACTATTAATTTTGATTTTTTGAATTAAGAAGAAAAGTAACCAGGTCGATTAATTACTTCTTTCTGCGTGAACGCATTCCTTTTCCTTTGCCTTCAGACTTTTCTTCCTCACCGTCAACCATCACAGCATCTTTATTACCTGACTCATCAGCATCAGCAACTTCTTTTGCACGATCAGATTCCTTATCTGATTTGCGCTCGGCCAAACCTTCTTCAATTGCTTTAACCATCACTTCCATAATTAAGGCGATTGATTTTGTTGCATCATCGTTTGCAGGAATAGGAAAATCGATTAAGTTAGGATCAGTATTGGTATCGCAAATAGCAATTGTAGGAATTGCAAGCTTACGAGCTTCGCTTACCGCAATATGTTCTTTAAGAATATCAACAATAAAAAGAGCCGCAGGCAGACGGGTTAAATCAGAAATGCTGCCTAAAAACTTTTCCATTTTAGCTTTCTGACGACTGATTTGAAGCTTTTCTTTCTTAGAAATTACATCAAAAGTTCCATCGGTCATCATTTTATCAAATCCGGTAAGCTTTTTTACTGACTTTCGCTGGGTAGCAAAGTTGGTAAGCATACCACCTGGCCATCGCTCAGTTATAAAAGGCATGTTTACTGATTTAGCTGCATTGGCAACAATATCTTTTGCTTGTTTTTTGGTAGCAACAAAAAGAATTTTCTTTCCTGATTTTGCAATTTGCTTTACAGCAGCAGCTGCATCTTCAAGTTTTGCCTCGGTTTTATTCAGGTCTATAATATGTATTCCATTGCGCTCCATAAAAATATAGGGCGCCATTTTAGGATTCCATTTTCTTTTAAGGTGTCCGAAATGAACACCTGCTTCTAACAAAGCCTCTTGAGTTACAATTCCCATTTATTAATTCTATGTATTTTGTTTTTAGATTTTATCTATCACTAACTGTTAACGTTTAGAGAACTGGAAGCGTTTACGGGCCTTTTTCTGACCTGGTTTTTTACGTTCAACCATTCTAGGGTCGCGTGTAAGCACACCTAATGGCTTAAGCATTGCACGAAACTCAGGATTAATGCGGCATAATGCACGGGAAATAGCAAGGCGAATAGCTTGTGCCTGCCCAGTTACACCACCCCCGAAAACATTTGCGTCTACATCATATTGCTCCCTGGAGTTGGTGGCATTTAATGCCTGTACCACTGCATATTGTAAAGGCAAAGAAGGAAAATAGCTGGTATAATCTCTGTTATTAACTTTTACATTTCCATTGCCCGGCTTTATATAAATACGGGCTACTGATGTTTTTCTTCTGCCAATTGTGTGGGTTATTTCCATTCTTAATATAAGTATTAAAGCGTAATTGTTTTAGGGTTTTGAGCCTGATGAGGATGCTCAGCACCACCATATAAATATAGATTTGACTTTAATGCATTACCCAGCTTAGTTTTGGGTAACATGCCGTGAACCGCTTTTTTAACAACCAGGGTAGGATCTTTTTTCATCAGTAAAGCCGGTGTAGCAAAACGTTGACCACCAGGATGACCGGTGTAGTGAATGTATTCTTTTTCAGACATTTTACGTCCGCTAAATTTCACTTTTGCCGTATTTATAACGATAACATTATCGCCACAATCGACATGAGGAGTAAAACCGGGCTTATTTTTTCCGCGAAGGAATTTGGCAATTTCTGACGATAGCCGCCCAACAACCTGATTTTCAGCATCAATTACTACCCATTTCTTATCAACGGTTGCTTTGTTTGCTGAAACTGTTTTATACGATAAAGTATTCACTGGATTAATAGTTTATTTTAAAAAGGGTCGCAAAAGTAAACACTATTTTCAAACGAGCAAATAGTACCAACAATTTGTTTTTAACTAAGATGCTCAACATTTTCTGGCAATTCTGATAGAGCTAAAAACAAAAAAATCTCCTTTAATAGGAGATTTTTTTGTTGTCCGACTAGGATTCGAACCTAGAAAGGCAGAACCAAAATCTGCAGTGTTACCATTACACCATCGGACAATTATTTTTTGCGGACGGCAAAAGTAAAAATTAATTCAATGGTGCAAATAGTAATCTGATTTTGATGGCAAGTACCGCTCAATTTTGTCTTGTTCTATTTCCCGTTTGCAGCATACCACTTATTATATTCATCAACAATATCAAGCACGTGGAGCATATCATACCCTTTTTCCTTATTCATTATTTTAGCTGAAATTTCAGGATAATCCTTTAGATACTCGCTCATAGTTTTAGAAAATGACATTACCAGTTTTGTAGCACCAATTGGTTTTTCACCAGGCTTACATAAAACTATTTCACCCTGAAGGTTTTGTTCCTCAGATGGAGATAACACAACTGTTTTACCAAGACCCGACCAAGAATCTTTATTTTCATCACCAGTTGAAGCGTACCAGATGTATTGCCTTAAGTGTCCGTCTTTTTCAACCAAGGCAAAGTTTAATGTTTTAGGCATTATATCGCCATAGGGAATAGCTTCGTAAAGCCTGTCACCCACTTTAT
>JBGARN010000135.1:0-9814 GCA_044230205.1 Bacteroidia bacterium | reverse complement strand
GTAAACGACTGTATAAAACGGGGGATAGGTTTGCCCGGGTTTATAAGTGTTTCATACCGCTTAATAATTTGCTGCCCGTCAAAAAGCAAAATGGCAATTTCAGTTATGCCGTTAGAAGCGGCATATCCTCCAGTGGTTTCTATGTCAACAATTGCATACATGTAATTTGATGTGCAAATATAAATCGATTAAAAACAGATTTATAGCAATTAAACCTAATTAAAACTTTTGAATAATTGTGTTTAGTTTCAGCAAGAGTTTAAATAAAAAATTCTCAGGCCTTAATTGCTGAAAGCATACATCACCAGGTTTGCTCCCATTTTAAGTGCCTGCTGACGCTTTTCTTCAGGATCATGATGCACATCTGTGTCTTCCCATCCATCGCCTAAATCGCAGTCATAATCATAAAAACAAACCAGCCTGCCACGGTAAAATAATCCAAGGCCTTGTGGTCTTCCGCCATCATGCTCATGAATCTTTGGCAATCCATTCGGAAAATCATATTGCTGATGGTATACAGGATGAGTAAAAGGTATTTCGACAAAACTGATTTCAGGAAAAACTTTTTTAAACTCTCTTCTTATGAATTCATCCATTCCATAGTTATCAGAAATATGAAGAAAGCCTCCACCGGTTAAATAATTGCGGAGGTTTTGCGCTTCCTGCGCATTAAACACCACATTGCCATGACCGGTCATATGTACAAAAGGGTAATTAAAAAGCTCCGGGCTTCCTGCTTCCACTATTCCCTGTTCAGGACTGATATTAGTGTTCAGATTTTTATTGCAAAATAAAATAAGGTTTTTAATTGAAGTTTCCAGGTTGGCATACCAATCGCCACCACCATTATATTTTAGCAAAGCGATTTTATAAGAAGGATCGCCAGCTTTGATAGGGCTAAAAAAGAAACTAAAAAGAACTAAAAGAACCGCGAACTTAATTTTAAACATGAATCATTACACTTTATCAAACCAATATATTCTACAATCTTACTTTACAGCACCCCAAACACTGCCACGCTTTATGCGGTAAATCTGCATCGTACTCATATCATACTTTGCGGCAATATCAGTAACTTTTTTGCCTTTAGACAACAGTGCTTTAATTGCACTTACTTTGGCAGGAGTTAATTTTGAATTGTTTGGCTTGGTGCGCATTCGCAGTTTATGCTCCGGGTTACGGGTAATGTTTTTGCCTATTTCGGCATAGGTGGCCCAATTCAGGTTATTGTGCTTATTGTTGGCTTTGTTATGATCGAGATGTATAACAAATTTCTGTTTGGGATTATTTTTCTTAACAAAATTCTCAGCCACAAGTTTATGAATATACAGTGTTTGAGAAACTTCAAGATTACGAACACTGATTGCTTTGTATCCTCCCACTGTTGTGCCGTTCAGCAAGTTGCCATCTTCTACCTTTTTATCATAGCTGGCTATTCTGCCCAAATTAGATACAGCATATTTGCCACGGGTGTTAATTCCTTTTTTGAATTTAATTGGTTTCCAGATTTCGTTTTTCTGTGTTTTTATCATAATTAAATAATTTATGAGGGTTTATTGATCAACCAAACAAAAGTAGATTTTAATTAATGTCAAACAAATAATTTATAAAAAACCGGTTTAACATAAATTCCTTTATAACGGAATAAGGTTACACATTGGTATTATTTTATTTTTGCGCGCACTCCTGATATCAGCAAATATTCAATTTATAATGAGAAAAAAGATTGCTACCTGTATACCTTTTTTTATCACTTACATTGCTGAAAGCACAATCGGTAACTGGTACAGTTACTTCGCTTGATGACAAACAGCCATTGCCTTTCGTTACCGTGGTTGAAAACGGAACCAATAATGTAGTAACTACCGGTGTTGATGGCAGGTACAGTATTAATGTTAAATCATTGCAGGATACACTTGTTTTTAGTTTTGTTGGATATGTTACACAAAGAATAGCCATAAATAACCGCACTGCAATTGATGTACAATTGAAACTTAGTTCTCAGGAAATTAATGAGGTGGTAGTAACCGCATTAGGCATCAACAGGCAAAAACGTGAACTCGGTTATTCAACTGAAAAAATTGACGGAGGCTCGCTCAGGCAAAGCGATGCGCCAAATATTATTAATGCAATAACAGGTAAGGCAGCAGGTGTTCAGGTAACAAATCCTGATGGCGTTGATGGAGGAACAACAAGAATAACCATCAGAGGTAATAACAGTATTAACGGAAACAACCAGCCGCTAATAGTTGTAGATGGTGTTCCGATGAATAACGATCCCGGACTTACGGATGTTGGCCGTGGCCGCGACTGGGGTTCAGCTATTAATAACATTAACATGGATGATGTGGAAGACATCAACATATTAAAAGGAGGTGCCGCATCTGCACTATATGGTTCGCGGGGTGCAAATGGCGTTATACTTATTACGATGAAAAAAGGCCGTAAGCAAAAAGGTCTTGGTATTTCATATAACATGTCCTATAAACTAACTACTCCTTACCGTTACCGCGATGTTCAGAATGTATATGGTGGTGGTGCACCTAATCCGAATTTAACTGAACCTGTTTTTGCATTAGGACCTGATAGCGTTCCGTTGTATCCTATTCTTAGCACTGATGCTCAATTCGGATACCCGGGTTCATCAGTTTCGTGGGGGCCAAAAATGAATGGCCAGATGATCAGGTGGTGGGATGGAGAAATGCGCCCATGGTCGCCTATACCTGACAACCTGCAAATACCTTTTAATAACGGAACCAATATTACCCACAGCATTGCAGCCGAAGGTGGTGGTGATGTGGGTACTATGAGAGTTTCAGTTTCGCACACATCCAACACACCAATTGTTGACAACAGTAACTATAATCAAACAAGCATTAATACCAATTCAACATTAAAAATTTCTGATCGTGTTAGTTTGGGATTATCTGTTGCTTATACCGATTATCATCGTTTAAACAGTCCTATGTTGGGAGAAGATGCACAATCGTTTAATAAAGGATTGCTGTACTCATGGCCGCGCAATTATTTTGGTGAAGATCTGCTTTCTTATCAAAATGCTGATGGAACAAGGAATCCACAGGAAGGTTACCCTTATTTGTATATCGACAAATATTTATGGTGGAATTATTATAACAACAATACAACACTCGACTGTTCTAAGTTACTGGGCTCGGTTTCATTAAAATATAACATTACCAGCTGGCTTTCATTGGAAGGACGTACAGGCCTTGATTTAACCTATGATGAATTTGTAACCAAAAGAAAGCCATCTGACCTGATAGGCTTGCAGGATGGTTACTATGGTGAATCAAATAACCGCGATCGTAGTTTGGATAACGAGGTTTTGCTTACAGCAAGCCGAAAAGAATTATTTGGGTTGCCAATAAATGCAAATCTGAGCATTGGCGGTGCCTCTTGGAACAGAAGCATGCATGGTATAACAGCTCATTCAGGTACATGGTATTATCCTAATTGGTATAGCCTGGGAAATTATACACCTACAACTTATGGCCAGGATTCAGCTGGAAACACTATAGTTATTACTAAAGGTGATGATCCTTCAGTACTGGTACCGGTTAATAATTACTACGATAAAAAAATCAATTCAGTATATGGTTTTCTGAATCTTTCCTATAAAGATTATTTGTTTTTAGAATTTACCGGACGTAACGACTGGTCATCAACACTTCCTGCAAATGCTAATTCATATTTCTACCCTGGTGTATCCGTAAGTTTTATTGCTACTGATGCATTGGACATAAGCAGTAATACGTTTAGCTTTTGCAAGGTTAGGGGTGGAGTTGCTCAAACAGCAACTGATACTGATCCATATCAAACAGAGTTTTATTACAACACATCATTATATGGCGGGCAACAGGCATCATCCTATCCTTCAGTAATACCGCCAATTTCATTAGAACCGCAACGTGTAAATTCATATGAAATAGGCACCAACCTTGGTTTTTTAAAAGACAGAATCACACTCGACTTCACTTACTATTACAAGTATTCTTTTGATCAGATTTTAAAAACGCCATTACCTGTTTCAGCTGGTTCGGGTTATGCTTTAATTAATGAAGGGGTGTTAAGCAATAAAGGAATAGAGTTAATTGTAAATGCCACAGTGTTTCAAAACAATGATTGGAATATTAAAACAGGATTGAATTTTTCCAGGAACAGGAATAAAGTGGTTAGCCTTGGTGAATACGCAGATACCTATATACTGGCTGAAATATGGGGCGAAAACGGACCACAGATTGCATTGCACGAAGGTGATGATTTCGGAACCATCAGCGGCTGGGATTATGTTTACTTAAACGGTCAGCCGGTGGTGAATGAAGCCGGAACAGCCTATAAAATAAGCAGTACACGTGTTCCTGTGGGTAATGCTTCTCCTGATTTTCTTGCCGGCTGGACAACCTCTTTCAATTATAAAGGATTTACACTTACAACCCTGATTGATACAAAATGGGGTGGTGATATGTATTGCGGATCCTATGTAACCGGGCTGCAAACAGGCCAGAGTCCTACAACACTTACTGAACGGGATGGAAACGGATTACCATATACTGATCCTTCAGGAAATACTTCGAACATTGGTGTAATATTACCTGGTGTTCATGAAGATGGTTCGCAAAATACAACAGTGGTACACTATTATTATAAATACCTTCCTAATGCCGGTGGCTGGGGACACTTTCTTACCAAGCCGGGTATAGTTGATGATACCTGGGTGAAATTCAGGGAAATTACTTTTACATATACTTTGCCATTAAAAGCTGTTAAAAAACTGCGTGTATTTAACGGGTTATCATTTTCGTTTTGATATGATTGTTTTATGTCATTCCTCATGAATCCTTATTAACCTGAAGTTATTAGGTGCGGAGATGCAAGAAATTGATGAACGCTATACAGGTGTTCAATCTTTTCATTTGGTGTTAATGCTAGGTCTGATTTACAGTTATGAAAAATTTAATGTCACACCTTCTTTTATTTTTACTGTGGTGCAACTGTTTAGTGCAAAAAGATTTACGAAGGAAACAATAAAAATCATGGCTGCAATATTGACGATGGATCATATTCATGCTAATCATTTATGACTTGATTTGGAATGAACAACGTATGTAGCATTTCTTATATAAAGAAGTTTCAGTTAATGTCACTTCCTGCAGGTGTGATGGAACCGCTACACTGGGTACAGGAAAATGTGGTCCAATTACTATACAACACTAACGAAAAGCGTTTTGCAACATATAACGGGTCAGCTCCCGAAGTGCGGAATATGAAAGCAATGGAGAAAATTATTCTCGCCTATAAAACATTCAAGGTGACAGATATGTTTGGTGATATCCCTTTCAGTGAAGCAGGTTATGGATTCCAGGATCTGACATTAACGCATCCCAAATTTGATTCCCAGCAAAGCATTTATTTTACCTGTCTTGATTATTTAAAATGGGCTGCTGATAGTATTGATGTAAATGCAACAACCAAGGAACCCTTTCTTTCATTCAAAAAATTTGATAACCTGTTTTATGGTGATATGAAAAAGTGGCGAAAACTGGCTAACTCACTTCGCCTGCGCTATGCAATAAGAATGTATAACAGCGCAAAAACAGAATCGGATTCAATTGTAAAAGCCATCATTGATGGAAATCTTCCTTGTTTTGGTATCAATGATTTTGGTATGCTGGTAGATGATCCTTATAATGAAAGTGCATGTATATGGCCTTTTCAGTTAGGCTACAGGAATGAAAGTAAAGGCTGGTCGTTTAACCAGTCGAAAGATGTAAGAATGGGCACTAACATGTGGCGCTTTCTTTCAGAAAATGACAGCACCAGTGGTAGCGGTATTTATGATCCGCGTGCTTATTATTTCTTTGATACCAATAATGACAATAAATGGAAACCTTTTCCCAATTATCCGCCTACAGCAACTCCTGATGGTGGTATTCCTTATGAATACCAGCGTGATGTAGCATACAGTGTAAAAGGCGCTGATTGCCTGTTCTCACCAATGAATTATTATCTCGTTCGTGATATGGACTATCAGCCTGATATACTTATTAATGGAGCAGAGGTGCTCTACCTGCGGGCAGAGGCTTATATGCGCGGAATAGGAGTAGCACCCGATGAAGGTCTTGCCGGTACAGCATTTTTGGATGGCCTGCAGTTTTCACTGTCATTCTGGAAAAATGTAATGAACAACTCCAGGCTGCCATTAGGAGCAGGTTTTGCTGCTAATGTTAATGTACCGCAAAATCTAGATTTTATATCGGTGCAAAATCACCTGGTTTTTTTTACAGGTAATTCAACAGATAAGCTACAGGAAATTTATACGTATCAATGGATTGATTTTTTACGTCAGCCACAGGAGGCATGGTCACTTGCAAGAAGAACATTTAATGCAGGCACACCAACAACTCCCCGCCAGGGTAATCAGTTGTTACAGGTTTACAGGTTGCCGATTCCTCCTACCGAGGTAGCCTACAATACAGCCAACTGGACTACAACTTTTGGTTCAACAGGTGATAATCTGAATCAGAAAATATGGTGGATGAAATAATAACTTCACATAAAATAATTACCATTGACACCTTATTCAATTAGTGTTTTCAGATGAATAATTGTTTTAGTCAATAATCAGGCATAGCATCAAATATTTAAATAATCTTAACTCGTAGTTTATAATGAAACAGCTCTTACAAATTTGCTTTACAATTTTAATTATTCAATTTTCAGCAACAGCCCTTAAGGCTCAATCTAACCAATACCTCGATTTTGATGGTGTAGATGATTTTGTTACTGTACCAAATGCATCATCGCTTATAGCAGGCAGTACCTCATTTTCAATGACCGGATGGTTTTGGGACAATGCATTAACTTACGGACAAGGCATGATGGGCTTCAGAAATACCAATGCAGGTTTTTATATGATTGAGCTTAATAACGGGCAAATCGAAGCACGCATGCAAAATTCTGCAGGTACTTTATTTAACCTGCATACAGCCAATTATGTTATAGTACCTAATACATGGCAACACTATGCATGGGTTTATAACGGCAGCACCTGTAAACTTTATCTCAATGGTAATCTTATAGGCACTATAAATGCATCGGGTACCATAACCAGCACAACAACTCCTTTTGCAATTGGTAAGAGTATTTTAAGTGGTTTCAATTTTGTTTACAGCGGACGGATTGATGAAGTTAGCGTATGGAACAAAGCACTTTCACAAACTGAAATTCAGGATATGATTGCCAATGAACTTGTAGGCAATGAACCTAATCTTCAACTCTATTACAAATTTAATCAGGGTGTTCCGGGAGGAAACAATACTTCAATTGCCAGTCTAACAACTGCAGTAAATTCACCTTTATATGATGGAGTGTTTAATAATTTTGCATTGAATGGCGCCACATCTAATTTTAATGGTACATTGAATTCATCGTTCCAGGCGATATCTTTTCCGCAAATTCCTCCGCAGCTTACTACTTACGGTTACTATAAATTAAATGCAACGGCTACATCAGGTCTTCCAGTTAGTTATACGGTACTATCAGGACCGGCATCCTTGAGTAACGATACACTTTATTTTTCAGGACCGGGTTCCGTTTCAGTTCAGGCTGATCAATATGGAAATGCACAATACGATACAGCAGTTTCAGTAATCAATACGTTCGATATCGTTGACCCAATGGCTAACCTTGCTGTAATTGATGCGCGTAACCCTGTTGACAATGCTGATATTTTTATGCCTTCATTGGGAACATTGGAACTGGCATCTGTTGTTACTATTCAGTATCCTTCACTCTTTAATGTAACCGGAGTTCAGTACGTGATCAATGGAAACACAATTCAGGCTATTGATCATGGCAATTCGCATTATACTGCCTTTTGGACACCATCAGGCTTCGGACCTACAACTATTACTATTAATGCAACAAGTAATTATGGTGCCGTTAAAACAATTAACCTGAACGTAAATGTTGTACAAACTATTTCCAATATTGATACTGTTCCGGTGTTTAGCAATATCTGGCTTAATGCAAGCACTCCTTCAGATTCTGCAGATGCAGTGTTGCCATCATTCGTAGGTGCTTTTGACACTATTTTAGTAACGCTTTCTACCACTTGCCCGCCAATAGGATGTAATCAAAATTACGACCGGGTGGCAAGCATTGATATAAAAGGAAAAGACGGCAAGTGGCTGGAAATAATTCGCTACATAACACCCTATGATATTAATGGAACATGCACGCATACCATAAACCTTGCAGATTATATGAGTTTATTACAGGGTAAGGTTTGGTTCAGGATGAACTGCAGTACGCTTGACAATGGATTCAGCTATACACTAAAGGTTAGTTACAGGGCAGGTAATCCACCACATAAGTACAGTAAAGTAACTCAAATATGGAAAGCCATATATCCGTTTGGGGATCCGGCTAACCTTAATCCTGTGCCAACAGTTAACTATAACTTTATGCCATTAACAGTTGCTTCAACATTAAAGCTTGTTAGCACCGGACACGGCTGGGGAAATAATAACACCGGTAATGCAGCTGAATTTTATAATACTACGCATAACATATGGGTTAACGGAGCCAATACTTTTTCACAACACAACTGGACCACGTGTAATCCTAATCCTGATGCATGCTCACCACAGGGTGGAACATGGACTTACAACCGTGCAGGCTGGTGCCCCGGTTCAATTGCCCGATATTTTGATTATGATTTAACCTCATTTGTATCAAATCCATCAGTGAGCTTGCAGTATATTTTCAATCAAAACTATACAGATCAGTGCCATCCGAATAACCCTAACTGTGTTTCAGGCGTAACTTGTCCCGATTGTTCTGATGGTTTTAATCCGGTGCTCGATGTTAACTGTAACCTTGTAAGCTGGTATGATGATGCATCAGCACTAGCCATACGAGAATTTGATGTTACCGATTTTGTAGTGTACCCTAATCCATCTGCAGGCTTATTTTACCTGGCATCGAGAAATGAAAAGCCGGCAAATTACAAAGTTAGCGTATATAATATGTTAGGTAACCTTGTAAAGGAATTTGAATGGAAAGGTGGCAAAGCAACCATTGACATGAGCAATTCCCCAAAAGGTTTGTTTATTATAAAAGTAAGCGAGCAAAATTCAATTACAGTTAAAAAAGTGCTGCTTCAATAATATATCATTTTAAAAAATAGAATTGCCGGAAATGAACGCTGTATTTCCGGCTTTATTTTTCTTAAGCCTGAATTTAATTTATAAATCAATGGCATGGAAGCACTAAAAATTGAAATTTCAACCGATAAATCAAGATTACAGTTGGACGTAATTCATAGCTACCTTGCTAAACATTCATATTGGGCAAAAAATATTTCTATGGAACGCCTGCAACGGTCTATTGACCATTCAATTTGCTTTGGAGTATATGAGGGAGACAAACAGGTTGGTTTTGCCAGGGTAGTAACTGATTATGCAGTTATCGCTTATCTTGGTGATGTATTTATTGATGAGGCTTATCGCGGAAAAGGTTTATCAAAGCAATTGATGGACTATATAGTAAATGTTCCTGAGCTAATTGGCTTGCGAAGGTTTGTGCTTGCAACAAAGGATGCTCATGGTCTTTACAGTCAATTTGGATTTACTCCAATGGAGTTTCCTGAGCGCTGGATGGAACGCGTAAATCACACTATATATCAGAATGGGCAATGGATGGATTAAGTAAAATTAAAATCAGTGGAATTAAAACCTATTGATTTATTCTTGCTTATTCAGCGATTGAGCGTTTAATTGGTTTCCATGTT
>JBGARN010000134.1:0-9450 GCA_044230205.1 Bacteroidia bacterium | reverse complement strand
GTAATCAATTTAATGTTATGTACTTGTTTGCTGCTTTTATTTAGGAGCCTGCAGTTTTACAAAATCCATGATCTTCTTTATCTCTTCCTCAGTTACTTTTTTTGCATTATTGCCCCAGGTACTGCGTTCGTGATTCACAATGGCAGTTACTTCTGCAGAATTTAAACTGGCATTTGTGCCAACCGGTGGCATCACGCCAAAGCCTGGCCGTCCACTGTAGCCGTTCATGATGATACCCACATATAATTCCAGGTTATCTCCATTAACAACCGGGCTGCCTTTTAATGGAGGGAATGCACCAGGTAAACCTTCACCATTTGACTGATGGCAACTCTGGCAATTTGCCGTGTATAATGTAGTGCCATTCAGTTCTTTTGTTGCACCATTTGCACCTGCCGTTTCTTGTTGCCGTTTATACAGGAAATCAGGAGCTGGTGTACCATCAGGCAGTTTAACTTGTTTAAGGGATTGCAGGTAAGCAATCAAATAAAGTGCATCGTTCGTGGCTACTACTTTCCCCTCCTCTCCATTCATATAAGCTGCAGGAACATTTACGATTACATCGCTTTTTGCAGGTTGTTTTTTAATGGTAAATAACCATGAATAAGCAGGCATGATGGACTCTTTTACAACGGTTCTTGGATTAAATAAATGTACGAGGTTCCAGTCTTTGCTGGGTTGCCGATTACCGACATCGGTAAGGTCAGGCCCGGTACGTTCAGTACCCATCAATGTAGCCGTATTGCGCCAAATATCTGTACGATGTATGTCTGCATAATCTGCTGCTAAACCCGGCCTTGCGCCCCACATTTTATCCATATCCACATTTCGTACCTGCTGTGTATGACAGGCTACGCAACCATTGGCAATGTAAATATTTTTGCCTTTTACGGCATCTGCACTTAAAGGTTCTGCCCCGGGTAAAGGCTTATTATTTTTCTGGTTATTCAGCGCAGGCAGGATGGCTACCAAAATGGTTAACCCTGCGAAAAATAAGAACGCTGTTTTGAAAAGCTTTTTATGATTATTGAAAAATTCCATTTGTACTGTATAAAAATTAATTAATCATTTTTTGTTTCGGCCGGAATTAATTGTTCTAATTTTTCCAGCGCTGCTTCTTTTACATCAACCGTTTCATGCTTGCTGATCATTTTATAAAAATTGTAGGCAAAGAAAATGTGCGATAACCACATCAGGCTGCCACCAATAGCCCGCCACAACCAGTAAGGTGCCATGTGCACAACTGAGTCTATAAATGGTTTCCCTGCTATCCACATTTGCCCCCTTAATGTACTACCAATCATGAGAGGCACTGTGTAAAACATCAGGCCAATTAACGCTAACCAAAAATGGGCACCAACGGTTATTTGAGGAGCTTCTTTACCAGTTAGCCTTGGTATTACTGCATACATACCTGCCCACAGGAAAAAACAAATGATACCATACATCGTAAGGTGAGAATGGGCAACTGTAAAGTCAGTGAAATGCCACATGAGGTTAGTGGAACGGAATGCCTCTGCGGTGCCCTGCAACGAACCGGTAAAATAAAATATAATACCCACCAGGAAAAAAGGTAGTGTATAACTTCCGGCAATTTTATGCCAGGCACCTTTGAATGTCATGATAAAATTAGTGGTGCCTGCCACAACAGGAATTACCATACCAACACTGCCAACTATAGCAATAGTTTGCAACCACCAGGGGATAGCACTAAATACAAAATGGTGTGTGCCTATCAGCGTATAAAATAAAATTTGCGTCCAGAAAGCAAGAATACCAAGGCTGTAGGAATAGATTGGCCTGTTCAATTGCTGCGGAAGCATATAATAAACAATGCCTAACGTAAAAAGCATAAACCACATACCTACGCCCTGGTGCATATAATAGCCCTGGGTAATTGTTTCTCCGAGGCCATCCTGCCAAATGGGCACATAGGCCACAACAGTAATGGTTAAAGCGAACATAAGTAAGTATCAGCCCGATACCGAATAATAACATTACTGGCCAAATGTATTCCCGGTATTCGCCACCACCATTGTTAATACCCGCCATTAAAAAGAGCGTTCCAAGAATAACTGCGGCATTAATGAGGTAGAGTGCATACCATCCTTTTTTAATGCTTGCTAATGGAGCATTGCTTACCATGGGAACAATGTAATAACCTAACCCGAGCATTCCCAACGATGCCCAACCCCAAAATACGGCATTGGTATGAACAGGGCGAAGCCGGCCAAAACTCAACCAACTGAAATGGTCTGCATCTGGTGCAACAAATTTAATACCCACATATTCACCAATGGTTGTACCAAATAGCAGCCACAATGCGGCACATCCAAAATACCACAAAATGAGTTTGGATAATTGCGGATCTATGTTGGGACGTTTCTGCGCTTTCTTTTTACGGGCAATAAAATTAATATACCCCTCTGTTTCAATATTACCCACCAACCCCTTTTTATCTACCGGTTCCTGGTCACCTGATAATTCATGATGGGTAAGTTTATAATCCAGTGCGGCTTTTCTTTTTGCCAGTGCTTCATTAGCTTCTTCTTCAGTTAAGGTAGACAGATAATCTGCAAACAGTGCCGCTTCTTCAAGGTCTTGCCTGTTTCGGTGTTTCCGTAGCATATTGGATAACTTTACAATCATCAGCACTATGGCTGCTAATATGGGGATCATGATCAGCGTAATAGTTATTAAGATACCGCCTTCACTGAATATACCTGCATTTGTTGCTTTAGTTTGAGCATATACTGAATGACTCGGAAATAACGTTGCCAGTAATGTAATGGCAATTGTCAAAACGGCTTTTATACTTCCTGAACTTTGTGCGTTATTATTTAAATCTTTCTGTTGGTGTTTGAGTTCTAATACCTTTTCTATCTGGTTACTATTCATGTTTTTTAAATACTTTTCAAATTGATGGGTACTTTTTCCCGTTTTTTTATTCCTGATTTTAGCAACAAGTCCCTTAGCCTCAAAAGACAGTAAGAGCACTGCTACAAGAATAGTTAGCAACACCATCACTAACAAAACAATAAGGCCTGTATCATTTGGGGAAGACGAAATTCCGGGAGTTTGCGTTTGAGCCAACATTGTCATCGGCAAACATGTGAAAGCAGGCAATAACCATGTTGGCCAACTTTTTTTAAAACGAACTTGCATATAAAATAATTTAAGACCTTTTACTCCTCTACTATATTAAAAAAAATTATCTTTTCAAGTATTTTTCTCCCAATTCCAAAGAGGTATTATAATCGCCTAGTTTAGCGTTTTGCATCATCGATTTGATATGCTTTCTAACTACTACAAACTCATCATGTACAGGACAAGGCATTTTTGCTGAGCAACTTTTTAATCCTAAACCACAGCCTGTAAATAATTCATCACCATCAATGGCATTAACAATATCTGCAAGACTTTTTTTCAAACCTGCATTGTCCAGGTAAAATCCTCCTGTAGGGCCTTTGGCAGATAATACCAATCCTTTCTTTCCCAGGTCCTGTAATATTTTAGCAATAAACGGCTCTGGCGAATCTATTGCTTTGGCAATCTGCTTTACGCCAACTTTTGTTTTGCTCTTTGATTTTAGCGCTACAAAAAGCATTGCCCTGATTGCATACTCACAGGTTTTTGATACCATTTTTCTGTTTTATTCAGTGCAAAGATAAAAAAAGCAGCCGAATAAAAGAGTTTTTCCTCTTCTACTTTTGTACATTTTTTAGTCTTTTTTTTCTGCTATCATCTCCCGGATTAATTCTAATCGCCAAAGTCAATTAATCAAAACACGAAATCATACTTAATTGATACAAACGTCTATCCATTTGTTATATTTATTATTGTTTCCCCATTTTTTTTATCAGCTTTCTTCCGTGTACCATCATTTTCCGTGTTCGTTTAGGCGATTCATAATTATGATCTTTCTGTTTTTGATCACTGTAATATTTTAAAATAGCTGTTGCAGTAATTACGCCTGCAGGCTGCTTGTCGTCTTTGTTATTTAAAACCAGTAATGTGTCCAGGTTATATTTACCCAGCATTTCTGCTGCAAGACCAGCATCATCAGTTTTATAAACATAAGGCAGGTTGGTAATGCCGACAGGTATCGCTGTCATCAATTCCTCCACATTGGCTCCATGAAGCACATCGGGTTCATAAGCGTCTGGCGTTTTTACTCCCCTGCGGATAATTTTTTCCGTCATGATGCTGCCTTTCATAAAGAAAAATGAAACAAAATATGCTGCTGAACAAGCCCCCAGCAATGGTAACAACCCATTTATCTGGCCCGTGGTTTCCAGGGCAAATACAACTGAAGTAAGGAATGCCCTTGAAGCTCCCGCAAACATAGCTGCCATTCCAATTAAGGCAGCGGTTGGAAGATTTATAGGCGATGAAGGAAAAACATACAAAGTAATACTGCCAAGTAACACGCCCAATGCGCCGCCAATTGTAAATAAGGGAGCCAATGTACCACCGGAAGTACCGCTGCCCAGGGAAATAACCCAGGAGATATATTTAAGAAAACAAAGCGAAAGCAACATCATCAACGGTAAATTCCCTTTCAGCAAATCCTGTATATTATCATATCCAACACCCATCGTTCGTGGGGCAAAATATCCGGTTACACCTACAGCAATAGCACCTATTGCCGGCCACCACATCCAGTGGATGGGCAATTTTTCGAACAGGTCTTCCACCGCATACACCGACCTGGAAACAAAGGTTGCAATTATCCCAATCAGCAAGCCTAATAAAATATAAATAATCAATGCACTGTTTGATGGAACCGGGATGGACGACATGGCGAATACCGGGCTTGATTCAAATAAAAAGATATGCATTGCAGCCCCGGTGATGCAGGCCAAAGCGACAGGAATAATTGACCTGGGGGAAAACTCGAACAACAATAATTCTATGGCAAGCAAAATTGCGGCCAGCGGACTGCCAAAAATGGCCGCCATGCCTGCACAGGCACCTGCGGTTAAAATGATTTTTCTTTCTCCCGGCGATATGTGCATTGCCTGACCCGTTAAAGAACCCAATGCACCTCCTGTGGCGATAATAGGTCCTTCCGCTCCAAAGGGGCCGCCAGTTCCTATTGATATAGCGGCAGATAAAGGTTTTAAGAATGTAATAATCGGGGGGATTTTGCTGTCTTCTAAAATAATCTTTTCCATTGCTTCCGGAATTCCATGTCCTCTTATTGCCTTTGAACCATATTTCGCCATCAACCCTACCAAGATACTACCTGCTATTGGAATAAGGATTACTAACCAGCCTAAATGATTGCCTGCCGGAGAAGATAACTCCAATGAAAATCTGCCATAAAATGCAATATTGGTAATCAGTCCAATTAACGCAACCAGTAATTTTGCAATAAACCCAATAAAGACAGCATTGATAACAGCCTGAATACTCAGATAGAAAACCCGTTTATTTACAGGTGCTTTTCTGACGGCTTCCTTTTTGCCAAATAGCTGATATAGTGTTGGTGAAACCGGTGTACTTTCATCAAGTCTCGACATGATATGGAAATCTTTTATGCAAAAATATTGCATAAACCATATTTTAACTAATTTTATTGTAACTAATTCTCAATATATATTGCCTAAGCAATGTTTTAAATTTTATGAATGAGTGCTGAAACCTGTAATTTAAGTAGCTGTTTTTTATGTGCTAACTGCATCCCGGCATGGAGGGAACTAATTGCTGTGAAGAAAGAAACAACTCATTTTAAAAAGGGAGAATTAATTTTTAAAGAAGGCGACAAAGTAAATGGGATTTTCTTTCTTTATTCCGGTGCTGTTAAAGTGCATAAACAATGGGTAGATCAAAAAGAATTGATTATTCGTTTCACAAGGCAGGGCGATATATTAGGGCACCGGGGCCTGGCAGCGGGGGATCTATATCCTGTTTCAGCTACTGCATTGATAGCATCGGAAGCCTGCTTTATCAGTAACGCTTTTTTGGAGACTATCCTCCAGGCTGATCACACTTTTACTTACCGGCTGATGCAGCTTTATTCCAGCGAATTACAAAAGGCTGAAATGCGGATGCGAAACCTGGCACTGATGGAAGTGAAAGGCAGGATAGCAGAAACTCTGTTAAAATTACTGGATGTTTTTGGTATTGATGCTGAAGGGTATATGACGGTACCAGTTACACGACAAGACATTGCGGCTTATGCCGGCACTACATACGAAACCGTTTTTAAATTCTTAAAAACTTTAACCACTGATAAAATAATCAGTGCCGATGGAAAAAGTATTAAAATAAATGCTGAAAATAAGTTGCGAAAAATAGTTAAAAATGCAAAGTGAACAGATTGATTTAATCTCTTAAAGCTTTTAATCATGAAACATTACAGCGATCTTAGTGAAAGTGAAAAAGAACAGTTATTAAAATTACCGGCTTATATGTCATTGCTTACTTCAACCGCAGAAAAGGGCATTGATAAAGAAGAAAAAAATACAGCCGTAAAAATTACCCATGTAAAAGCATATTCCAGTGATCCCATACTGATTAACTTTTTCAAAGAAGCAGAAAGCATTTTTGAAAAAACAATCACTGACCTGGATACCGCATTACCGCACAACAGGGAAGATAGAAAGCTTGCAGTCCAAAAGGAATTAAACAAGCTGGAACGCTTACTAAGTAAACTTGACCCCGAGTTTGTAAGTGCTTTGCGTCGCAGTATACGATCTTATGATTATTACATTTCAAAAGCGCATCAAAATGTTATGGAGTATTTTATTTTCCCCATGCCGATTGATGGCATATCAGATTAGTTTTTTCTATCGAAGTTTGTTTTTAGAAAATGAGGTACTAAAATGATATTGAAAAATATTCGACAATTCAACTTGCCGATAACTTTTGTCTTTTAACCCTCGCCACACTATTAAGTAAAATGTAGTTTGAATGTGTAGTTGCCACTCTTAAAGTGGTGATAATAAATTGTTATGCAACGCTTTCCATATCATCAGATTTATTCTTTATAAACATTTTTCTGATTGAATTGGTGAATTTTTTGTTTGTTGGGTATTTTCTATGTTTTGTGATATTGTTGAAAATTAAAGCGATCATCAGCAATAAAGCAAAGTTTCCTTATTAATATAATATCTTGAAATTCTTAATCCCCTTTTTATCTTTTTCTTTACCATAATTGCTAAGTCAAAAATACTAAGGCAGGGAGCTTGAATGTTCAGCAGACTGCAGAAATGGGTTCATGAAAACATCCATTGAACCTGATAAGTTAAAAGATTGATAAGTTTGCCGGTAAGCCTTTGATTGAGGAAAATTTCAACCATAAATTATTATCTTCGCCGTAATTGAAAAATAGAAATCATATACAGGTTTTATTATTTTCGGCGATGTCTCCAAATCTGCCGGAGCATTTTTTCTTTTGCCATACCTCTCTTGATTTCCTCCCCAATCAAAAGGCCTTTTGTACTTTAACCCCGGCCTGATAATTTTCTACTTCAACCGGGGTACGCTTTATTTCATTTAATTCATTTTTGAAAAAAAACAACTATGTCACGAAATCATAAAATGGTTTCGGCAAGCGGAAGTATAGTATTAATTATTGTACTCCTGAATGTAATTGTACTGAAAGCAGCCTTTATTAATAACACTGTTTATTATTGGTTCTTATTACTATTACTGCCATTATTATTGCTTGCCGTTTATAATATAAAACAAAAAAAACACGCTGTACTGCGTAACTACCCGGTGGTTGGTTACCTACGGTATATCTTGGAGGCTATTCGCCCTGAAATACGTCAATATTTTTTTGAGTCCGATGATGATGGTAAGCCATTTAACAGGCGGCAACGTTCAATTGTATATCAGCGTGCAAAAAATGAACGACAAACTGTTGCCTTTGGCATGCATGCAGATCCTAATAAACCCGGCCATGAATGGGTGGCCCATTCTATTTACCCGGTTTCGATACCTGAGAAAAATTTAAGGGTAATTATTGGTAATGATCAATGCCGCCAACCTTATAACACGAGTATTTTAAACATTGGGGCAATGAGCTATGGGGCTTTAAGCAAAACTGCTATACAGGCATTAAATGAGGGGGCAGGTTTAGGTGGCTTTGCACACAATACAGGTGAGGGAGGTATAAGCCCTTATCATCTTAAAGGAGGTGATCTAATCTGGCAAATAGGAACCGGATATTTTGGGTGCCGCAATGAAAGAGGAAATTTCGATGCAAGTTTATTTAAACTAAACGCCTGCAGACCGGAAGTAAAAATGATTGAACTAAAATTATCACAAGGCGCAAAACCAGGGCATGGTGGTATACTGCCTGCAGCAAAGAATACTCTCGAAATTTCTGAAATAAGAAACGTGCCGGTTAATACAACGATTGCTTCTCCCCCTGGTCATTCAGCATTTATGAATGCGGAGGGGATGTTATTATTTATTGAAAGACTCAGGTGCCTGTCGGGTGGCAAGCCTGTTGGTTTTAAGGTGTGTATTGGAGATAAAAAGGAATTTCATCAGATATGTTATTACATGCGAAAAACCAATATCATTCCTGATTTTATAGTGATTGATGGAGCTGAAGGAGGTACGGGCGCTGCACCTTTAGAATTTACAGACAATGTAGGTATGCCGTTATATGAAGCACTCACCTTTGCAGTAAAAACCTTACAGGTGTATGGACTGCAAGATCAGGTGAAGCTAATAGCAGCGGGCAAAATTATAACAGGGTTCGATATTCTTAAAGTGCTTGCATTAGGTGCCAGTGCATGTTATAGCTCAAGAGGAATGATGTTTTCACTCGGATGTATCCAGGCATTACAATGTGATAGTGGCAAATGCCCGGTAGGTGTTGCCACTCAAAACCCCGCTTTGTACAAAGGTCTTGATGTATCCGATAAGCGGGTTCGGGTAGCCAATTTCCATGCCAATACAATCAAAGCGACTGTAGAATTGATGGAAGCTTGTGGATTTAAGGATTTAAGCCATATAACGGTAGCCAGTTTTTTTCGCAAACTCGATAGTTTAGATACTCAAAGCTTTGGAGAAATTTATGGTCTGAATAAAGTAAAAACTGGTAAAACATTTAATCCCATTTTAAATTAAAATATTATGCAAAAAATAAAAAATAAACTCATTTTATTAAATGAGGATTATAATATGTTGAAAGCGTACATCAAGTCGATGGTAAGCGCAAAATTTATAGATAAAAATAATTTAGTGCAGTTAGAAAAGGAATTATTGAAGGGGCCTGTCCTTGTAGACAAAACAGACTTTCCTGAAGATGGGGTGTGTTTAAATTCGGAAGTTACCGTACAGGATCAATCTACAGGACGAAAACTTCAATTGAAACTTGTTTTACCTGCGCAGGCAAATTTAGGACTTGGCAGAATTTCTGTATTTGCTCCAATGGGAACAGCTTTAATTGGCTATCGCAAAGGCCAGTTGGTAAAATGGCAAATG
>JBGARN010000133.1:0-9602 GCA_044230205.1 Bacteroidia bacterium | reverse complement strand
CCGACAAATCCAAATTCGTGTCATCAATTCCTGTTGAACTTGCATCCCATAAAACAAAATCATCAATAAGACCTTCAACTAATCCACCGGGCGGCACATCTTCAGCAATAAATCTAACTTTTACCTGGCTAGTCAAGGTTATATAATTACTTATTAAGAATGCATGCCTGCGCCAGCTACGATCAGCAGTTCTTGTGCTTTCTACAGGAATCCAGGTTGTTCCATTATCATTGGTAATGTCCACTCGCCATAAATCATAACTTGGTGATGTTTGCTGGTCATTGGTATACCATCTGTAATAACTGAATGCAGGGTTATTATGGCTGGTTAAATCAAACAGAGGAGAAACCAAAGTGGTTCTTCCGTTATCTACATCAAAGTTGCCAGGAATAGTGCCGGCAAGATGATTGGTTACAGCACAAAGCGAGCCACCAGTAGTAACTTGAGCATCAGGTTGAACTACAGTTGAAGGTATTGAGGGATCAAGAAATGTTCCTTCTGGTGCTGCAATTTCCCAAATGCCATTGGAAGCATTATCTCCAGCTACACCGGTTGTCCATGTTCCTCCACTTCCATCAAAATTATCAATAGAATATTGATTAAAACCTATCAGCATATTATACGGAATATTAGGGTCTGTAAGCGTTGCTTTTTCAGGCAATGAACCAATCTGAGTGCCACATTGGTCGATGGCCTCGAAATAATAATAAAGCACAGTTCCGTTTGTAACGGCAGAAACATAAGCTTCATAGTTATTGGCAGTTGTATTAATCATGGGCATTGAGGTCCATGAACCAGTTGTAGTGTTTAACTGGTAATGAGCAGAAAAATTACCGCCAGGCAAACTATTAGCTAAAGCAGATAAAACAACCGGACCTGAAACAGGCATGCTTAAAGAAGTAGTGTTATTAATACCAAGAATTGCAGCATTTAATTTTATGCCATGTATTTCGAATGCAGTAGTAATATCACAAAAGTTTGGTGTTCCATTCATCAGGTTTCCATCATCATCGTCATTGGTAATAGCTTCTATTAAAACATCTGTATATAACTGGCCTTCGCCACCGTTAGGTGCGGTTAGAGTTGCAGCAAAAGTTTCAAAAAACAATGCCTGGCGTGCATTAACATCCCCAAAGTTAAGTGCAACATCCCACCATGCACCGGCAATAATTTCGCCATCAGCATGCACCTCACCGATTATATCCTGTGGATAAACTTTCTTATTAATATCATATCGTCTTAAATATCCGTTAGGCGCATTGGTAAAAAATCCTATGCCTAAAACCGGATCCTGGGTTAATCCATTAGCCCATGTATCTGCATATCCTTCATTTAATGCACCATTGCCAAATGGCCCTCCGAAATATCCATAAACCGTTGAATTTATTCCATGTCCATATTCATGATATCCGACATCATTAACCAAAGAAGTGGCATTACATCCTCCACCCACATCAAAAAAGTTAACAGTACCATTATAAAACGCGTTACATGTGCCGGCAACATCAATATTGGTAATCATTGAAAAATCCATAACATTAACCGGACCGGTAGAATCAGCTATAAATTTATAATAGTCATGAATTTCCTGGATTGACTGATATGCTGAAAGCTCTTTAATATTTGCATTGGCATCAAAAGTTACCGGATTATTACCTGACACTAAAGGCACAGTAAACGAAGGCGTAACTCCGTTGGATTGAACTTTAGACCATTTGCCCTGCAGATAAATTGTTGCCGTTGATGATAAAGTGCCCAGCAGGCTTACAAAACCTGTACTATCAGTATAATAATTGGTTCCGCCTGAATTAATTCTGAGGTTACGAAGTGGCTCAATGGCAGTAGGATTATATGGATGTGTTGGATAAACTGTGCTACTGGCAGTTACAGAAAAAATGTGATTAACCATATTCTGACGGTAAAGTATTTCGCCACTATTAGCATCTATAAGTGTATAGTATTCTGCCGGCACATTATCATGATCTTTGCTGCTTACGGTTAATTCATAAACAAGATGATAATTGTTTTTATGAAATGCAGGCACGGGTAAAACTTTTAGCGCAGGCACTGAATTTTTCAAAACCACTTCAACACCTTTTGTCGCAATAGAAATTACAGAAGAATCATTTAATACCGGGCTTGTTTCAATATTAATATCATTATAAACATGGGCTTGTTTCCATATTAATATCATTATAAACATCAAGGCCGAACTGCATTACTTTATTATCAAGGGTCATTTTAATCAGTGCCTTAGCCCATAACACTTCAAGTCCTTTATAAAATTGCTTATAGTGAACGTAATGGTACTTTTTGTTAGTAGCTGTATTACGGTAAACCATATCACCAGCAGGTATATTAAACTCCCGCAATTGTGTTGCAATAAATTCATTGGCAACCTGCATAGGATTTGCTGATGGATTCATGCCAATTGGAGCACCAATGGCATAATGTGGCAATTGATTTTCTTCATTGAACTGAACAATCCATTGACCGTTTTTCTTCTCGAAGTTTTGCCAGGCCGGCTGCAACAGCAATTGCTTTTGGTACGCAGCATCAGGCAAGCGTTTAATATTTGCAATAAATGTTTTTTGCAGCGGATCATTACTATGATCAACATTGTGGCCAGCTAATAAGAATGAATAATTAAAAATAAGGCTTATGGCCAAAACCAGTTTAATAAGTTTCATAGGGATAATGTGATTAATGAATTTGATATTTAAAAGGTTGCCAAAGATAGAATTTTGACAAAGTTATTAATCACCTGACTTGTTAAGAATTACATAACGGTTACACAATAGAATAATAGATTCTTCATATAAAAATCAATCTATTAAACACTCATAAAAGCCCGAATAATTAACGCTTTACTTGCTCAGATACAAATTGCGCTCACCATAAACTTTTTGAAAAAACTCATCTTCCAAATCGCTAATAAAGTAAATGGCTTCACCGGTTGATTTCATTTCAGGTCCAAGCTCCTTATTCACATCCTGGAATTTTTCAAATGAGAATACCGGAATCTTAATTGCATATCCTTCTTTACGCGGATTGAATTTAAAATCACTCAATTTATGTGTACCCAGCATCAACTTAGTTGCATAGTTAACATAGGGTTCATCATAAGCTTTTGCTATAAAAGGCACAGTACGCGAAGCACGCGGATTTGCTTCAATAACATATACCGTTTCATTTTTTACCGCAAACTGAATGTTTATTAATCCTTTTACTTTCATTGCCTTTGCAATGCGTTTGGTTATATCTTCAATTTGCCTGATAACATTATCACTTAAATCGAAAGGTGGAAGCACAGCATTGCTGTCACCACTGTGAATGCCTGCAGGCTCAATGTGCTCCATAATGCCGATAATATAGCTTTCCTCACCATCGCAAATAGCATCAGCTTCGGCTTCTATAGCTTTATCTAAAAAATGATCGAGCAGTACTTTATTGCCCGGTAAATCATTGAGCAGGTTTACTACATGCTGTTCGAGTTCCTGCTCATTAATAACAATCTTCATGCTTTGGCCCCCTAAAACATAGGATGGACGAACAAGTAAAGGGAATCCCAATTCGCGTGAAAGTTTCACTGCCTGGTCAGCATCTTCCACAACACCAAATTTCGGGTAAGGGATTCCAAGGTCCTTCAGCAAAGTTGAAAAGCTGCCACGGTCTTCAGCAAGATCAAGTGATTTAAAACTTGTTCCGATTATATTAATACCATATTTATCAAGCTTCTCAGCCAGCTTCAATGCAGTTTGTCCGCCAAGCTGTACAATAACGCCTTCGGGTTTTTCATGCAAAATGATATCGTAAATATGTTCCCAGAAAACAGGTTCGAAATACAGTTTATCTGCAATATCAAAATCGGTTGAAACTGTTTCAGGGTTACAGTTAATCATAATGGTTTCATAGCCCATTTCCCTGGCTGCAAGTACACCATGCACACAACTGTAATCAAATTCAATCCCCTGCCCTATTCTGTTTGGACCACTTCCTAAGACAATTATCTTTTTCTTATTACTTGATATACTTTCATTCTCTGCTCCAAAAGTTGAATAGAAATAAGGTGTGATAGCTTCAAATTCTGCAGCACAGGTATCCACCATTTTCCACACACGCTTTACACCAAGTTCATTTCGCTTATTAAATACCTGGCTTTCCAAACATCCAAGCAAATGAGCTATCTGCCTGTCGCCATAGCCCAAAGCCTTTGCTTCGGTTAATAAATCTTTGGTTACTGTTTCAACACTGAATTTGCGAACTTCTTTTTCAAACTCCAGCAACTCTTCAATTTGTCTTAAAAACCATGGATCAATTTTGGTGAGTTTATGTATCGTTGAAAACGGAATTCCTAATTTGAATGCATCGTAAATATGAAACAAACGATTCCAGGATGGATGCTTTAAACTTTCAAGCAAAAACTTCTGATCCGTATTCTCTCTTCCGTCAGCACCTAATCCGTTACGCTTTATTTCAAGCGACTGTGCTGCTTTTTGCAAAGCTTCCTGGAAACTACGGCCAATGCCCATCGCTTCACCAACCGATTTCATTTGCAATCCGAGATGACGATCGGCCCCTTTGAATTTATCAAAATTCCAGCGTGGTATTTTTACAATCACATAATCAATTGCAGGTTCAAAAAATGCAGATGTACTTTTAGTAACTGCATTTTTCAGCTCATCAAGGTTATAACCAATTGCAAGCTTAGCAGCTACTTTTGCAATCGGGTATCCTGTAGCTTTTGAAGCCAAAGCCGATGAACGCGAAACACGAGGATTGATTTCTATTACGATAATTTCATTTTCATTATCGGGATTAAGTGCAAACTGAATGTTGCAGCCTCCGGCAAAATGACCAATACCATTCATGCATTTAATAGCCAAATCGCGCATGCGCTGGTAAACCGTATCGGGCAATGTCATAGCAGGCGCCACAGTTACACTGTCACCCGTGTGAATTCCCATTGGGTCGAAATTTTCAATGGAGCAAATGATTATTACGTTACCCACATTATCACGCAGCAACTCCAGTTCAAACTCCTTCCATCCTAAAATGCTTTGCTCCACCAGCACTTCGTGAACAGGCGAAACATGCAAACCGTATTGCAATTTAGCCTCATAATCTTCCGGGCGTTCCACAAAACCTCCGCCACTGCCGCCAAGTGTAAAAGAAGGTCGTATCACCAGCGGAAAGCCGATTTCCTGGGCTATTTCTTTTCCTTCGAGAAATGATGTAGCTGTACGGCCTTTGCAAACCTGCGCACCCAATTCCAGCATCCTTAATCGAAACAGCTCACGGTCTTCCGTAGTTTTAATAGCCTCCACATTTACACCAATCATCTTCACGTTATATTTTTTCCAAACACCGGCTTTCTCACATTCCAAAGCAAGATTCAATGCAGTTTGACCACCCATGGTTGGCAATACAGCATCAATCTTATGTTTTTCTAAAATCTCAATTATAGATTTCTTGGTTAACGGCTTCAGGTAAATATTATCGGCCGTAACCTTATCGGTCATAATGGTTGCAGGGTTAGAGTTGATAAGGGTTACTTCTATTCCTTCTTCCTTAAGCGAGCGCGAAGCCTGTGAGCCGGAGTAATCGAACTCGCAGGCCTGCCCTATAATAATAGGACCTGAACCGATAATAAGTACTGATTTTATAGAGGGATTTTTTGGCATACTGCTTCTCAGTTTGAGGTTTGAGGCTTGAGGTTTGAAGTTAATTTTAGCGGGCATAAGCCAACTATAAACTTCAAACCTTAAACTTCAAGCTAATTTTTTGAGTTCGCGAAAGTAAAATAATATGTGTTTAGTGTTTTTGAATGGAAAGGAAATACTTGTTCACAGGGTGTGGAGAAAAGCGGGTTGGGTTTGGAGTTTCGATTATGCTATCGGGAGCTTTGGGTCGCTGTTGGAAATTGGAGGTTTGAAGTTGGAAATTGGATATTGGATATTGGATATTGAATATTACAACTTATGTTAAATGATGATGAAATGCAGTGCTAACAAGGCTTTGTTTTAGAGCATTTTATTACATTAATGCACATACAGACGCGATTCTTAGACTAACGTTCGCTTCTCTATGAATTACAAGCCCATCTCTTTAAATCAGGTTCGTTGGTTATGAAATTGCGTTCGTTGCTTATTAGATTAACGAGCGTTTTTCTATAAATCAGGTTCGTTGGTTATGAAATTGCGTTCGTTGCTTATTAGGTTAACGAGCGCTTTTCTATAAATCAAGTTCGTTGGTTATGAAAATACGTTCGTTGGTCTTAAATTAGGGTCTGCATCTGAAAAATCTGAAGCAGAATACGATAGCTATCGGGGCTGATTCAGACATTTTATCTAACTTTTTTATTTCCTTTACTTAAAATAAAATTCACCTGCCATTAACTTGTATGCTGCACCATAACCCATGAAAAAATATTCAGCACTACTTATCTTCCACTTATCGCTTATCACTTTTTGTGATGCCCAAAACCCTTTGGTGAAGCAATGGGATTATAGGTTTGGAGGTACCGTTAATGATAACTTTACTTGTTACCAGCAAACTGCTGACGGAGGATTTATTCTTGGAGGTGTTTCTTATTCCGGAATAAGCGGGGATAAAACACAAAATATATGGGGAGGAAGTGACTACTGGATTATAAAGATTGATTCACTGGGCAGTAAGGAATGGGATAAGAATTTTGGTGGAACAAATGATGATGTGCTTTATTCATTACAACAAACCACTGATGGAGGATATATTTTGGGAGGGCAATCTAATTCCGGCATCAGCGGAGATAAAACCCAAAATACATGGGGTAACTGGGATTACTGGATTGTAAAAATTGATTCGTTGGGTAACAAACAATGGGATAAAGATTTTGGGGGAACCAATTATGATGTGCTTTATTCATTGCTACAAACTGCTGATGGAGGGTACATTCTTGGAGGAGAATCTCGTTCCGGTATAAGTGGAGATAAAACACAATCCACATGGGGATATGATGATTACTGGATTGTAAAAATTGATTCATTGGGCAATAAGCAATGGGATAAAGATTTTGGAGGAACATCAGTTGATGTACTTCTATCACTACAACAAACTCCTGATGGGGGATATATTCTCGGAGGAGGCTCACAGTCGGGCATTGGTGGAGATAAAACTCAGGCAAACTGGGGAGGTTATGATTATTGGATTGTAAAAATTGATTCACTTGGCAATAAGCAGTGGGATAAAGATTTTGGAGGAACATCGAGTGATTTACTTCAATCATTAAAACAAACTGCTGATGCGGGATATATTCTCGGTGGATATTCAGCATCTAACATAAGCGGTGACAAAACACAGGCATCATGGGGTTGGATAGATTACTGGATTGTAAAAATTGATTCGGTCGGTAATAAGCAATGGGATAAGGATTATGGTGGTGCAGATATGGAAGAATTTTATTCAATTCAGCAAACCGCTGATAACGGTTATCTCATTTCAGGCGATTCCTATTCGCCAATCAGCGGAGATAAAACAGAAGCCAATCTTGGATATGAGCAAATCTGGATACTTAAAACCGATTCGCTGGGCAACAAGATATGGGATAAAACCATGTTTACCCCGGGTCATGATGAGACAGGTTTGGCAATTCAAACAAAGGATGGATGTTTTGCAATTGCGAGTTGTTCTGATGGAGGAGTAGGTGGATATAAGACACAGCCGTCATGGGGAGATTATGATTACTGGATAATAAAGTTTTGCGATACAACTTCACTTGCTGTTCCCACAGTAGCCATTTCTTCAAGCGATACCACCATGTGCGAAAAGCAATGCATCAACTTCTTCGACCTTTCGCAAAACGCTCCCACAAGCTGGCAATGGTATTTCCCCGGTGCTTCGCCCGATACCAGCACACAGCAAAACCCTACCAACATCTGTTATAATTTATATGGCAACTACAATGTTACTCTTGTTGCATGCAATGCTGCAGGGTGTGATTCTGTTTTCTTTCCTGCTTTTATCAATGTGCTGCCCACACCGCCTGCACCTGTAATTACTGTAAGCAATGACACCATTTTTGCATCGGGCCCTTACAGCTTTGCATGGTATGAGGTTTCAAATCCCGGAATAGTACTTAGTACAGATTCATTTTTAGTATTTACCACGGGTAGTTATTATGTAATAGCAACCGACAGCAATGGTTGCAATGTGGTAAGTAATGTGGTCAATACCGGATTGCAGTCGTTAAGCAGTGAACCTTTTATTATAACCCCCAACCCCGCAAGCGATGAGCTAACTATCAGCTATGCTCAACATGATAAAGCAACCATACACATTATGAATATACTTGGTGAGACTTTATTATCAAGCGAAATAAAAACTGAAAACACCAAACTGAATATCTCATCACTCCCTAACGGCATTTACTTTTTGCAATTTAATTCCGCAGGGCGAAATTGGAATAGTAGGTTTGTTGTGCAACGTTGAGTAAGTTGCTTATTTCCTTCCAAGACAATAAACAGTGCCATCAGTACTTGATACAACAAGGTAATCTTTAGTAACAGCAGGGCTTGAATAAATAGCTCCGAATTTTCTTTGAGCCACTAAAAAATCTTCGTTTGATGTAATTACCTGCACAATGTCATTTCTGAACGTATCATCAGATTTGAAATATTCAAGATGATGATTGTTGTAACCATCGGTTGCGAACGACCATTTGATGGATCCGGAATTTAAATCAACCCCATAAAGTCTACCCATTAAGGTGGGTACATAACCCATGCTTTCGCTTAGTGCAATTTTTCCAAAAATGTTGCATTTCATATTCGACTTCCAAAGCTCGCGTCCACTCAATGCATCAAATGCATAAAGAAAATAGCCGTCAGAAATTCCCACATAAATTATCGAATCGTTTTTTTGTGAATGAGTGATGGATGGTGCCCAGCCTATAGGAAATGTGCGGTTCCAATGACAATAACCTTTTTCCATATCAATAGCATACAAATTATAATCTCTTCCCGAAATAAAAACAATTCCATAATCAGCCACAGGCGAAAACTGCATCTCCCCTTTCGGAAAATAATCATGACCTACTGATTTGAATTTCCAAACCTGCTTTCCTGTTTTTACATCTAATGCATATACATTTCCATCAAAAGAACCGATGAATAATTTTCCTCCACTTATTGCAGGGGTTGAATGAACCACATTACCTGTAGCAAAACTCCAAACCTGTTTTCCGGTTTCAGCATTTACTGCATAAACTTTTCCATCACCACATCCGAAATAGATATTCTGCTCAAACAATACTGGTGATGATTGATAATAATCATAAACATCATACATCTTGTCTTTAGCTTTAAAAGTCCATTTCAACATACCATCGGTTTGATTAAGACAATATAAATTGCCATCACCACTTAAAAGATACAGGTAAGACTTTTCAATACATACGTTTGAGCGAATTGGGCCATTGCTTTTGAATTTCCAGTTTGTTTTACCCGTATTTAAATCCAGTGCATACAGACAACTATCAAGATTGCTGATAAAAACATTTTGTCCATTTATAATTGGTGACGACATAAAAGGCTGCGTAGCTTTAAATTTCCATACTACTTTAG
>JBGARN010000132.1:0-9732 GCA_044230205.1 Bacteroidia bacterium | reverse complement strand
ATCCTGCAAATTTTTTTGTGTACAGGAAAAATGAATGACATTATTGGTCGCTGCTCAAACAGCACGTTCAAAAAACTTCCCGTCTTTCACTTCGTTCCATACGCTTTTAATACCTTGTTCAAGCGGAATGCGATGCTGCCAACCCAACGAGTGCAGTTTGCTTACATCCATTAATTTACGTGGAGTGCCATCAGGTTTGGCAGAATCAAATTTCAATTCACCAGTGTAGCCGGTTATTTTTTTAACTAATAATGCTAAGTCTTTAATAGCGATGTCAACCCCTGTTCCGATATTGATAAAGCCCTCTTCATTGTAGTTTTGCATAAGGAAAAAGCAGGCATCAGCCAGGTCATCTACATGCAAAAACTCCCGCATGGGTGCACCACTTCCCCATATTTCAACTGATGGATGTTGTTCATTAATAGCAGTGTAAAATTTACGAAGCAAAGCGGGTAATACATGGGAATTTTGAAGGCTGTAATTATCATTAGGACCGTAAAGATTGGTTGGCATTACAGAAATAAAATTGCAATTGTATTGTCTTCTATAGGATTCGCATAATTTGATGCCTGCAATTTTTGCAATGGCATAAGGTTCGTTGGTTTGCTCCAACTCACCGGTTAACAAGTATTCTTCCTTCAAAGGTTGGGCAGCCATTTTTGGATAGATGCATGAAGATCCCAGGAACATCAGCTTTGTAACCTTTGTCATATACGCTGCATGGATGATATTACACTCCATCATCAGGTTCTCATAAATAAAATCGGCCCTGTAGGTATTATTTGCCACAATGCCACCCACTTTGGCTGCGGCTAAAAAAACGTATTCCGGTTGTTGTTCACTAAAG
The DNA here is from genome assembly GCA_044230205.1 of Bacteroidia bacterium. GTDB lineage: Bacteria > Bacteroidota > Bacteroidia > AKYH767-A > OLB10 > JAEUTH01. The sequence continues at coordinate 8,885 of JBGARN010000132.1, read as the reverse complement.
AACAGATGCACAGCCTGTTGATCTCTTAAATCAAGTTCTGATGATTTCCGTGTTAGAATATGCTCATAACCTTCCTGCCTTAATTTTCTTTCAATGGCAGAGCCAACCATACCGCGATGCCCTGCAACATAAATACGTGATGATTTTTTCACTTTTGGGAAATAATTTGCCTTAGGCTGTTAATTGGAGACGAATTAAACTTCATTATAGTTTTTTACTTCGTGTCCGCCCTCTTTTAAATATTGATCGCGTTTAAATACTTTTAAATCGCAGGCCACCATTTCTTTGATAATGGCATTTAAATCGTGTTTGGGCTTCCATCCGAGTTGCTGCTGTGCTTTGCTGCTGTCGCCAATCAACAATTCAACTTCAGTAGGACGATAATATCGAGGATCAATTTGCATTACTACATGACCTGGTTTAAGTTTATATTCAGGGTTAGAACAACTAACTACTTTTGCTAATTCATTTTCATCCTTGCCTTCATAGGCTATGGTGATGCCTACTTCCTGAAAAGCCATACTTATAAAATCACGTACTGTAGTTGTTACACCGGTAGCTACTACATAATCTTCGGGTTTATCCTGTTGTAACATTAGCCACATTGCTTCTACATAATCTTTGGCGTGACCCCAATCGCGCTTGGCATCTATATTACCCATGTATAACTTGTCCTGTAAGCCAAGAGCTATGCGTGCAACACCCCTTGTAATTTTTCGGGTAACAAATGTTTCACCTCGTAATGGAGATTCATGATTAAACAGGATGCCATTAACAGCATACATATTATATGCTTCGCGATAATTAACCATAATCCAGTATGCATAAAGTTTTGCAACTGCATAGGGCGAACGCGGGTAAAAAGGTGTTGTTTCTTTCTGGGGTATTTCCTGCACCAGCCCGTACAGTTCACTTGTTGATGCCTGGTAAATTCTGCAGCGTTCTACCATGTTCAATATACGAACTGCTTCAAGAATTCTTAGTGCGCCTATTCCATCAGCATTTGCAGTGTATTCTGGCGTACTGAAACTTACTTTTACGTGGCTCATGGCACCCAGGTTATAGATCTCATCCGGCTGCACTTCCTGAATAATGCGAATGATATTTGTAGAATCAGTTAAATCGCCATAATGCAATTTAAACCTTACATTTTTTTCATGTGTATCTGTGTACAAATGGTCTATTCGTTCGGTATTGAACAATGAACTCCTTCGTTTGATACCATGAACCATATAGCCTTTTTCCAATAACAGTTCAGCAAGGTATGCGCCATCCTGGCCGGTAATACCTGTAATAAGTGCTGTTTTCATAAATATTTGTGAGGGGGATTAATAAGGAAAATTTATTTAATACAAAGAAAACAAAAATTGATTTTGATTTTAATTCAATGGCAATAAATTAAAGCCTTAAAAGAGATTTAAATTTCAAAAGCCAACAAAAAAGCGGTTGATTTATCAATCAACCGCCTGATATTCTTAAGAAGCTGCGCAAGAATTAATGGTCATCGGGCCTGTTACTACTAACAGTTTCGCTAAATGGAACTGTTTGCGGAATAAAGTCCTCATCATGACCGGGCTTTCCATAATCATAAGGCCAACGATGAACTGTTGGAATTTCACCCGGCCAGTTTCCATGTACATCAGATAATGGAGCTGTCCATTCCAATGTATTAGACTTCCATGGGTTTTGGGGTGACTTTTTACCATAGAAAATTGAATAAAAGAAGTTAAAGGCAAAAACCAGCTGAGCAACACCACCAACTAATGCAAAAATGGTAATCATTTCATTAATGTTAACTAATGAGTCGAAACCGGCATAAGCTGTGTTTGCATAATACCTGCGGGGCACTCCGGCTAGTCCAATAAAGTGCATTGGAAAAAATACACCATATACTGCAATGATGGTAAACCAAAAATGCAGATAAGCCAGGCGCTTATTCATCAGTCTTCCGAACATACGCGGAAACCAATGATAAACACCTGCCAGCATACCAAAAATAGCAGATGCACCCATTACAATGTGGAAGTGTGCTACAACAAAATAAGTGTCATGAACATTGATATCAAGAGCGGAGTCACCAAGAATAATTCCTGTTAGTCCACCGCTTATGAAGAATGAAACCAAACCTATTGCAAACAGCATTGCTGGTGTTAAAACAATATTACCGCGCCATAGCGTAGCTATGTAATTAAACACTTTAACTGCAGATGGTATGGCAACCATTAAAGTAGTAACAACAAATACTGATCCCAGGAAAGGATTCATACCTGTAAGAAACATATGATGCCCCCACACGATAAATGACAGGAATGCTATTACCATCATTGAACCAATCATTGCCTTATAACCGAAGATTGGTTTACGTGAATTGACTGAAATTATTTCAGACGCAAGTCCCAAGGCCGGTAAAAGAACAATATAAACTTCAGGGTGTCCTAAAAACCAAAAGAGGTGTTCAAATAAAATCGGGCTTCCACCATGATGCTCAAGCGGTGCTCCATTGATGAAAATATCAGACAAGAAGAAACTCGTTCCAAATGTCCTATCGAAAATAAGTAATAAAGCGCATGCAAATAAAACCGGGAAAGAAAGGATGCCAAGTATAGCAGTGATTGAAAATGCCCAAACTGTTAATGGAAGCCTGGTCATGCTCATTCCTTTTGTGCGAAGATTAACAACGGTTGTTATGTAGTTAATACCTCCTAATAAAGAACTCACAATAAATAAAGCCATGCTTATCAGCCATAAATCCATACCTAAGCCAGAACCTCCTATAGCCTGCGGCAACGCACTTAATGGCGGATAAATTGTCCATCCGGCAGAAGCAGGTCCGTTTTCAACAAAAATGGAAATAAACATTATTGCACTTGAACCAAAGAAAAACCAAAAAGAAAGCATGTTCAAAAATCCGGAGGCCATATCACGCGCCCCGACCTGTAATGGAATTAAAAGATTAGAGAATGTTCCGCTAAGTCCACCGGTTAAAACCATAAATACCATTATGGTTCCATGAATAGTAACCAATGCCAGGTAAAAGCCCGGATCAAGCTTTCCATCCTTGCCCCATTTACCCAATATTGATTCCAGAAATGGCATCTTTAAATCAGGCCAGGCTAACTGCAAGCGAAATACCATTGACATACCCATGGCAAGAAATGCCATAAATATTGCAACTATCAGAAATTGCTTTGATATTACTTTATGATCGGTACTGAAAACATATTTTGTCCAAAATGTTTCCTCGTGTTCGTGCCGGTGAACATGGCCATGAGCAACTTCGCCATGACCGTGTTGTATTGTATCTTTCGTATCCATAATCTCAAATAGTATTTCGGGAATATACGTTCTTAATTAATTTGAAGCAGTTTATTTTTCGGCTAAAGGCGTTGTGCTTGCCGCATTTGAAGCAGTGGCTGTGCCAGCAGGGAATACCGGTTTTTGATTTGCAAGCCAGCCTTTAAATTCGGTAGGACTTTCAACAACCACTTTCATATTCATGGTATAATGTGATACTCCACAAATCTTATTACATAATAACACGTAATCAAATTTAGGATTATTTAATTTCTTACGCATCTCAGCAGTAGTAATTGTAGGAACAAAATAAAACTGAGTTGTCATACCCGGCACAGCATTCATTTGTGTACGGAAGTGCGGAAGATAAACCGAGTGTATTACATCCTGCGAATTGATATGCAACATTACCGGCTGATTAACTACCAAATGTAATTCACCGGCAGTAAGATCATCCATTGCAGCCTGCTCTTTTTTTACACCCAGGGGATTATCATCAGTAATATTTTTGAAATAGGAGCTTCCCAAAGTATTATCCTTTCCAGAATAACGCGTAATGAAATTAAATTGCCTTGAATAAATCTGGATATTCATTCCATCATCGTGTACACTTTGTGTTATTTCATTCCATGAACGAAGTCCCGTAATGATAAGTCCGGCTAAAACAATAGTTGGAGCTACTGTCCAAATTACTTCAATAGTATTATTGTGTGGATAGTAATAACCTCTGTCACCTTTACGGTATTTATATTTCCATACAAACCAGAAAAGTGCAATCTGTGTGATTACAAAAACAACAATTATTACCAGGAAATTAATATTTAAAAGCGCATCAGTTTCTTTGCCATGCAATGAGGCAGCTTCAGGTAACATGAATGGAGCATATTTCCAGGTCATGTAGAAAAATAGAACCAAACCTACTATCATGAATGCCATCATACCCATGGCATTTAGCGGATTGTCCCTTAAGGTCTGTTCTTCTTCAGAATCTTCGGCTAGTTTTTCACTGAGTTGAATAATATTCATAATCCGAACCAGTGCTATGATTCCGAATAATGCAGCAAAGAAATAAAGCAATGTCATTTTATATATTTCGTTTTTCAGTTACAGATGTTAAATCAAATTAGTATTGCTTAAAATCAAATTGCGTGATGCATTGATTCTACAAGCATTGGATGATTCTTTCTTAATAAAGGTGCGCTGGCAAGTTTGGAATGAACCATATACATAAAGCCTCCTGCAAATCCCAGCGTAGTTCCAATTTCATATAAGCCAATATGCCATTCAAATGTTCCGTTATTTACAAGAACACCAGGCACAACCATGTTAAAATAATCCAGCCAGTGACCGGTAAGAATTATTGTTCCTCCGAATACAATAACAAAGAATTTTCTTTTTGCATCCCTGGTCATTAATATAAGGAATGGGAAAACAAAGTTGAGAAACAGTGCAATCCAAAGTGGCCACCGATAATAATCAACACGGGTACGAAAATATACAACCTCTTCAGGCAGGTTAGAATACCATTGCAGCATAAACTGGGCAAACCATAAGTAGGTCCAAAAGATAGAGAATGCAAACATAAACTTACCAACATCATGAAGATGATGCTCAGAAACTTCTTCAAGGTATCCGCGGCTTTTAAGATAAACAATCCACATCCCCATTGCTGCAAGTGATGAAATAAACATACCTGCAAAAGTGTACCAGCCATACATGGTAGAAAACCAATGTGGATCAATTGACATCATTAAATCCCAGGCAGCAGTTGAAGAAGTTCCGGCAAACAAAATGATAAAAAATACTGATACCGTAGTGGCTTTAAAATAGTTCGATGTTCCGCCTTCATTGTCTTCAGCTAATGAATACTTCCTTAACATATAAGCAGCGCCACACCAGATTACGGTATAAGCAATTAGCCTGATTATGAAAAAAGGTACATTAAGATATGCAGATTTGCCTGCTAATATTTCATCATAGTGTGGATTTGGTTTTCCATCCGGCAATAACTTATCAGTTATTCCTTCATGCATCCAGTGATAAATATGATGACCACCGGCTAAAACAATAATCAGCATGATTGGCATTGCAACCCACAACCAGGTCATCATGGCCTCAGGCACCCTCAGTATATTAACTGACCAGCCTGCACGAGCCACATATTGAACAGCAACAAAAAAAGCTGCACATAAAGCCATGCCCATAAAGAAAAAGTTTATCTGAAGAAGATTTGCCCAAACCTGGTGATATCCTGTCGCAAACTGGGCTGCAATTGATGCTATACCTATTGCAATAAGAATAAAGCAAATCGTCTTTGACCTTGAGGTAAACTCGTATTTTGTATTTGAAATTGCTTGTTCCACTTTACTTGTTTTAATGTTCTGCGGTTATACCCGTTATTGTTTCAATTATTACTTGTGTTAATAAGCCACGGCAATTACATTTTTGCAGTTGAATCGGCTTGTGCTGCAGCTGTGCTATCTTTAGCAGCCGGTGCTGCACCGTATTTTTGCAATTCATGCACATACATTACTACTCTCCAGCGATCGTCAGGAGCAATTTGCGAAGCATGTGAACCCATCATGTTTAATCCATAAGTTATGGTATGATAAATTTTACCATCTGTTAAATCTTTCATTAAACCACCTCTTGAAGAATTACCGGTGGAATAAGAAGGTGGTGGTGGAAATTTACCGGAAGCTACAATACTTCCATCTCCCATTCCATTATCACCATGGCAATTCACACAATAAATTCCATAAAGCCTTTTGCCTTCGGCTAAGTTTATCGAATCTGGTGTTAGCGGATTACGTGCTTCAGTACTTGCCAGCTCGTAACCTTCATTAGTGCCAGCATAGTTGAAGTGCGTAAATCCACGTGAGTAAGTGCCTGCCACCGGCCTCATAGCAGATGTTGAATCAGGATTATCAATACCCTGTGCATAGGTTTCAACTGCAGGCCCCCTGTACATATCAGGCATAAATTCATATCCCGGATATTTTTGCGGATCGCGGCACGACCCTAACAACACCATTGCAATTGATGAAACGGCTATTGTATTTTTTATATTTCGAAAACTCATTTTCGTAAATCTCAATTGTTTGTTGATTATCCTTTTATTTCAATGGCTCCTGCCTTCATCAGTTTTGCACGCACATCATTTTCATTTTCGTCTTCCCAAACACGAACCTTCATCACGAAATGATCATCTGTGCAACGAGAGTCAATTACCTCAGGCTCTACCCCTGGTAATATTTTACAGCGCAATAAAAAGGTAATTACCATTCCATGCGCAGCACATAATACCGTTGACTCAAATGTTACAGGAATAAATGCCGGAATATTCTTATATAAAGCAAAGCTGGGTTTGCCACCTATATCCATTGGCCAGTCATGAATGTTCATGTACCACATCATCAATAGTGCAAGGCTGGTACCGGTAATGCCAAACATAAAACAGGCTATAGAAATTCGCGTGGGCAAAAGTCCCAATGCTTTATCCATACCATGTATGGGATAAGGCGATACCACATCTTTTACATCAATACCATCATGTCTTAAATGCTCAGTGGCATGTAATACGGTATGCTCATCATTAAAGATGCCGTAAATAAATCTTTTTGGACTATCCATTGATAAACTCTCCTTTCTTAGCTGATTCCTCTTGCTTTTTCTTTACTTGTGATGTTGAAGAATGAAATATTGTTTTAAGCTCGCTCATTGCAATTACAGGGAAAAATCTGGTAAACAATAAAAACGGTACGAAGAACAATCCCAGCGACCCAATGAAAATTCCCATTTCAACCCATGTAGGACTGTACATACTCCAGCTTGAAGGAACATAGTCGCGGTGCAATGATGTAACGATAATTACAAATCGCTCAAACCACATACCTATGTTTACTATTATTGACATAAAGAAAGTGAACGTAAGATTCCTTCTTAATTTCTTAGACCAGAATAATTGCGGAGAAATAACATTACAGGTCATCATACTCCAGTAAGCCCACCAATAAGGTCCGGTGGCACGGTTGATAAACGCATAAGATTCATATTCAACACCTGAATACCATGCAATAAAAAACTCTGTAAGATAGGCTACACCTACAATTGAACCGGTTACTACAATAATCCGGTTCATCATATCAATATGATACATAGTGATGTAATCTTCCAGGCCTAACACTTTACGTGTAATAATCAAAAGTGTTTGCACCATTGCAAAGCCTGAGAAAATAGCACCTGCTACGAAATAGGGAGGGAAGATTGTTGTATGCCATCCTGGAACAATGGAAGTTGCAAAGTCCATGGATACCACAGAGTGTACTGATAATACAAGAGGAGTGGAAAGACCGGCAAGCACCAATGACATTTCTTCAAAGCGTTGCCAGTTTTTAGCTGTACCTGTCCAGCCGAATGACAATAAAGTGTACCAGAATTTCATTGATTTTGTTTTTGCGCGATCGCGAACAACTGCAAAATCAGGAAGCAAACCTGAATACCAGAATACCAATGAAACAGTAAAATATGTGGAGATGGCAAATACATCCCATACTAAAGGTGAATTAAAATTAACCCATAATGAGCCAAATTGATTAGGTAACGGAATGGGCCAATAAGCTACCCATGGTCTGCCCATGTGTGAAACAATAAATGAAGCAGCACAAATAACAGCAAAGATTGTCATAGCTTCAGCTGAGCGGTTAATAGACAGCCTCCACTTCTGACGAAACAACAATAAAATTGCTGAGATAAGTGTGCCGGCATGACCAATACCTACCCACCATACAAAGTTTGTAATATCCCATGCCCAACCCACAGTTTTGTTTAATCCCCATACACCCAGGCCGGTTCCTACGGTATATGAAACTGTTATAATCCACCAAAGCAAAGCAGCGCTTGCAACGCTAAAGGCTATCCACCAGTATTTATTTGCTTTGCCTTCTATCGGCCTGCAAATGTCTTCAGTAATCTGGTGCATAGTCTTATCACCGGTGATAAGTGCAGGCCTGAGGGCCGATTCTACATGTGACATATATATTTTTCTATTTTATGACAATGATTATCCTTGTGATAAGCCATTGCCCTGATTGTATTGTTTAATTCTAAAATTATGCTTTAACTTCTTCCTTCTTATTTGCAGCTTCCTCTTTATGATTCCATACTTTGGTCTGGTAAACTATTGAAGGCTGTACATTAAGCTCTTCAAGCAACCAATACGAACGCTCTTCTTTAAACTTTGTCAACAACTCTCCCGACTGATCTTTATAATCTCCAAAAACGATTGCACTGGTAGGACAAGTTTGTGCACAAGCAGTAGTTATTTCTCCGTCCTTTGGCCTGCGTCCCTGCTTTTTGGCAATCAACTTACCAGCCTGAATGCGCTGTACACACATTGAACATTTCTCCATAACCCCGCGTGAACGAACTGTTACATCAGGATTAAGTACCATTCGCTCGCTTTGTCCATACATGGTATAAGGGAACTTGGAATTCTCAGCATAATTAAACCAGTTAAACCTTCTTACTTTATATGGACAGTTGTTTGCGCAATAACGGGTTCCCACACAACGGTTATAAGCCATCATATT
>JBGARN010000131.1:8046-9882 GCA_044230205.1 Bacteroidia bacterium | reverse complement strand
TTCAAATAATTGCTTATGAATTCAGGATTGGTTTGATTACTTAAATGCAATATTTAAAAATCAGCAAGTGTAGTTTGGCTTTTATAAATATCCCGCTTGATTGGTTTACTTAGTTTACTACCTGGCGAAAATGTCATAAATCAAAACAGATGCAATACTAAATGCATTGGTTTTCATAAAAAAGAATAGTAGCTGTTCAGTAAACTTTACTTTCTGATTTCAGCTCCTAACTTTTTCTCAAAACTTTCCATTAGTTTATTCATCACCTTATCAATTTCTTTTTCCTGCAAAGTCTTTTCTTCATCATAAAGTGTAAAGCTTAAAGCATATGATTTTTTGTTATTAGGAATGTTTTTTCCTTCATAAACATCAAACAAACTAACACGTTTTAAATATTTACGTTCTGTTTCAAAAGCCAGTTTTTCTAAGGATTCATATTGAACAGCTTTATCAAGCAGCATACTTAAATCACGTTTCACTTCAGGGTATTTAGGAATCTCGGTAATTACAACTTTTGAAGCACTGGCATGCTTAACCACTTTATCAAAGTTTATTTCGGCATAATACACATCACTGTCAATATCAAATTTTTTCAGCAATGATTTTTTCAGCATACCATAACGACCCACCTGTTCCTTACCAACATAAACTTCAATCAATTGCTGATAGTTGGCAGAAGTTGCATCAGTTTTTTCTTTAATGATAATGTTAACCGAACGAAAAACATTTTGCACCAATGACTTTAAAAAAAATACAGAGTTAGGCACTGCTCCAAAACGACTTTGGAGATTGCGCTCACCCGCCAGTGTAATGCTAAAACAGTTTTCTTCAATAAACTTTTCACCCGCTTGCTGATAGACACTTCCAAACTCAAACAATTTTAAATCTTCATTTCTTCGGTTAACATTATAATGCACTGTTTCAAGCGCAGAATATAAAAGCGAGGTGCGCATGATGTTTAAATCAGAACTCAAAGGATTTAAAATCTTTACAGCGTTAACCGGAGTATCGCTGTATTCTGCATAAGCTGATTTGGTTAAGGAATTGGCCAGCATTTCATTGAATCCCTGTGCAGCAAGGTAGCCGGCAATTTTTTGCCTGTAATGGTAACGCTCCTGGCCTTTAAAATTTACAGGTGATGTATTCAGTTTTTCCGGTAATGGAATTTTATTGTAACCATAAATGCGCATTACATCTTCTATCACATCAATCTCGCGCTGCACGTCAACTTTGAATGCCGGTATTAACAAATCCAATAGATCAGCAGTTTCATTTTTGATTTGGATATCCAGTGCTGTGATAATTTTTTTTACATCATCTTTTGCAATTTCAATACCCATCATGGTAAACAGGTTTTTGTAGCTCAATTGCACTTTAAACCCGTCAACAGGTTTTGGGTAACTGTCAAAAATTTCGGATGCTACCTGGCCACCGCAAACTTCATTTAATAAAAGTGCTGCACGTTTTAAAGCATACACCGTTATTTCAGGGTCGGTTCCGCGCTCGAAACGAAAACCGGCATCAGTGTTTAAACCATGATGCTTTACCGCTTTACGTATATCTGACGGGTTAAAACATGCCGACTCTAAAAATATAGTAGTTGTGCTTTCGCTAACTCCGGAATGAGTTCCGCCAAAAACACCTGCAATACACATAGGTTTTTCAGCATCACAAATCATAAGTTCATTGCCGTTCAGTTCGCGTTCAATATTATCAAGAGTTGTGAACTTTGTTCCGGGAGCTAATTTTTTAACGATCACTCTTTGTCCTGCAATTTTGTCGGCATCGAATGCATGTAAAGGCTGACCCATTTCATGCAAAATAAAATTGGTAATA
>JBGARN010000131.1:0-8018 GCA_044230205.1 Bacteroidia bacterium | reverse complement strand
TGGTAATATCTACCACATTGTTGATGCATTTTACACCAATCGATTTTAAAAAGTTTTTTAGCCATTCAGGCGATTCGCCTACTTTAATATTGGTTAGCGTAATGCCAGTATACCGCGGACATGCATTATAATCTTCAACAACAACAGATATATTTTGATTTGAAGTGGGAGTTCCGGCTGCTACTAAATTGAAACGTGAAACATCAGGCATTTTTAACACCGAAGGATTTGTCAAACTCAACAATCCCTTTATATCCCGAGCTACACCAATGTGCGAAGCTGCATCGGCCCGGTTTGGTGTAAGGCCAATTTCGAAAATTACATCCCGGTAAATTTTTAAATAATCTGCTGCAGGAATTCCCACTTGTGCATCATCACCTAAAATCAATATGCCGGCATGCGAAGTGCCAAGTCCGATTTCATCTTCAGCACAAATCATTCCTTCACTGGCTTCGCCACGTATTTTTGATTTCTGAATTTTAAATGGTTCACCTGATGTTGGATACAATGTTGCCCCTGCGGTAGCTACCAGAACTTTTTGACCTGCAGCCACATTGGGTGCACCGCATACAATATTTAAAACAGCATCACCTCCAATATTAACTGTAGTTAAACTCAGTTTATCAGCATTAGGGTGTTTTTGACAAGTTAATACCTGCCCCACAACAATACCCTGCAATCCGCCCTGTATAGATTCGTAATGTTCTGTTGATTCTACTTCAAGACCACTTTCTGTAAGACGCTCAGCAAGTTGCTCAGGGGTAAAATCAAAGTCAATATATTTTTTGAGATAGTTATAAGAAATTTTCATTGTGATTGATAAGTCACCTCAGTTATTAAGAAGCGCAAAAATAATTTTACAAATGGTTATTCAACCCAAAATTTTCTGATTCTCTGACAAGGCACTAGTTTTAATAGCAAAAGCAGAAGTTATTATCAACCAATTAAGGTTTGGTAACAACCACATGCTACTGAATCTTAATTACGGGCGGTAAATTTCCAAGTGAGTCGGCAGGTACAAACTTGATGGAACTCGTATTTACACAATGCCGTGTTTGTTTTTCCGTAAAACCTTCGTTTAAAAAAACATGTCCGAGGTGGCCTCCGCAATTATTGCAGATAATCTCAACACGCTCGCCATCTGCATCGGGAACACGTTTAACAGCACCCTCTATTTCATCATCGAAACTTGGCCAGCCGCAATGTGAGTCAAATTTATCTTTCGAATTATAAAGCGGTGCATTGCATCTTCTGCAAATGTAAACACCAGCATCTTTTTTATTGGTGTATTCACCGGTAAACGGCCTGTCAGTTGCTTTGTGCAAAATAACCTGCTCTTCCTGCGCAGTTAATTTATTGTATTCCATTTTCTTATTTGTTGAGCAGCTTGATGTAATTAGTAATAGAACAAGCATGCAGTTTAACAGTTTAATTTGTTTCACAATTATAGCCTTTGAATTTATTCATTCATGTTTCCATGAGTTTCACTAATAACGTAAAAATTTGTAAGACGGATTTAAGGAATGATTCAATTTAACAAGATAAAAACCTATTCAATAATTTTAATAAAGGAACCGGTATTTATTGCACTTAAATAGGCAGGCAACGGGCGATACAGGATTATACTAAATTTGCGCGCTTGATTAAAAGAAAATAATCCCGGTAAGATTGAAAATAGCAGTAAATACGCGCCATGTAACCTCTCGCGGCATTGATGGCATCGGCCGCTTTACTTATGAAACGTTTAAAATAATAACACAAAATCATCCTGAAATAGAATTTCTTTACTTGTTCGACCGTAATTTTTCCAGCCAGTTTATAACCAATTCCAACATCAGGCCTGTTGTTGTATATCCTCCGACTCTCAATCCCACGTTGGTTAAAATCTGGTATAACTATTCATTACCATTTGTATTTCGGAAACATAAACCAGATTTGTTTGTTTCAACGGACGGATTGCTATGCCTGAGAAGTTCAACAAAACAACTTGGAGTAATTCATGACCTTAATTTTGAATATTACCACGACAGTTCGAATAATTACAACAGGTTTTTCCTGGACTATTACCCTAAAAGTGCGGCAGCTGCCTGCAGAATTGCAACAGTGAGCGAGTATTCAAAAATGGATATAGTAAACCGGTATAAAATTGATGAAAGCAAAATTGATGTTGTCCATAATGGAGTGTCATCAGTATATAGACCGGTTAGTGATGAGATAAAAATGTCCGTAAAAAAAGAGCTGACTAATGGTTGTGATTATTTTGTATTTGTCGGATCAATGTATGAGCGGAAAAATATATTAAGGCTGTTGCAGGCCTATGAGAAATTTAAAGCTGAAACAGGTTCTCCTTTTAAATTGGTTCTGGCCGGTCGTAAGCGTTATGCATTAAATGAAATGGAAAATTTTTACACCAGTATGCATTATAAAGATGATGTTATTTTTACCGGCCGGCTTACTGATGAAAGGATGAACCAGGTGTTGGGTTCAGCAATTGCTTTAACCTATGTTTCACTCTTTGAAGGATTTGGTATTCCCCTGCTCGAGGCCTTTGCCTGCGATGTTCCAATAATAACATCTAATGTAACGTCAATGCCGGAAGTTGCCGGCAATGCTGCCTGTTTTGTTGATCCGCTTAATGTTGATGAAATTGTGCAAGCCATGCAAACTATAGCAACCCGATCTGACTTTAGAGAAGAGCTGATTAAAAATGGACGGTTGCAACGGCAAAAATATTCATGGAACAAAAGTGCCAAATTGTTATGGGGGTCAATTGAAAAATGTTTATGACAGCAGTTCAGCTTAATTTACATTAATATTACAACTGCAATAAATTATCTCATTTGGAGTTATTTAATTTGCTTTAAGAATTACAATGAAAACAAAATTCCTTCTCATCGTTATCTGGTTATTGCTGAGTAATCAAGGTTATTCCCAGTTAGCTCTTGGTGGCTGGCGGGTTCATTTATCATATAACACCACTATTGCAGTATCTGAATTAGGTAACCGCATTTATGCAGCTTCGCGCGATGCAGTTTATTATTATGATAAAGACGAAAGTTCAGTTAACGGAATGTCAAAAGTGAACGGCTTATCTGATTTTGGCGTATCAACTCTTAATTGCAATCCCTACAACAACTGTGTGGTTATCGCCTACAGTAATTCCAATATCGACCTGATTAAAAATGGTAAAATAATTAACCTGTCGGATATTAAGCGTAAAACCATAACAGGTGATAAGAGCATAACTCATATTTATTTTATTAATCAGTTTGCCTATTTATCCTGCGGCTTTGGAATAGTGGTTCTTGATACCGATCGGGAAGAAGTAAAAGAAACATATTACCTGGGAGCTGGTGGAACTTCCATAAAAATTTATGGCACAACAAGCGATGGCATTTACCTGTATGCTGCTGCCGAAGATGGAGTTTACCGTGCCGCGCTAAACGATCCGTTTATTGTTAATTCCAGCAACTGGCAGGAATTATATTCACCACTGCCGGGCTCAGGACCTTTTAATCTTATCAGTGCAATCGGTAACAAGATTGTGGTTAATCACGATTTACCCGGCAATGATTCATTATTGTATTTCTCTAATAATACGTGGTCTGGTTTTGTTCAGTTTGATGTAAAGTATTCACTAAAAACTATAGGGAATGAGTTAATAGCATCTTCAACTTTTGGTGTTTTATTTTTCGATGCTAACATGTCGCTTACCTCCTTTGTCACTGTTAATGAAATACCAAAGCTAAGTTGTTATGATGCCATAAAAGATAAGAGTGGAGTATTATGGATTGCTGATAATGTTCAGGGCATGATTAAATATCTGCAGCCTAACCAATATGAATTTATATTTCCCAATGGCCCCAAATCAGCAAAAACAGCAATTCTGAAATCAGTTAATGATGACTTATGGTATGGACATGCAGTACGCAATAACAATTGGCAGCCTGCTTATTCGGCTTCGGGCTTTTCTAATTTTTCTGCAGGCATCTGGAAAACTTATGATGGGATAGCTCCTAATAATCCAAACCTGAACATTGGCGAAATATGGGATTTGGTAGCTACAGCAGTTGATCCGAATAATAGCAAGCATGCATATTTTGGTTCATGGGGCAGAGGTTTGTTGGAAAGTAATAATTCCAACATCAATGTGTATGATGCTTCGAATAGTTTGCTTCAGGGAAATCAATTTGGTGCTGTGCGGGTTGGCGGACTGGCATTTGACAATAATGGTAATCTATGGATGACTAATTCTGAAAAAGATTCGTGCCTGAGGGTGAAATGGGCTAATGGAAACTGGAAATCATATAAATCGAAAATTATAGATCCTTCGTCAATAGTGGTTGATTTACTGGTGGACGGAAGTAACCAGAAATGGATTAACGTTTACCGTAAAGGTATTTTGGTATTTAACGACAATAATACACCTGATAATTTAGCCGATGACAAATGGCGGTTCTTAAATGATGTAGCCGGTAGCGGCAATTTATCGAGTCCAAGTGTATTTTGCATGACAGAAGACCGTGAGGGACAAATATGGGTTGGTACTGAAAAAGGGGTTTGTGTTTTTTATGCCCCGGGTTCAATATTCAGCTCATCAAATTCTGATGCACAAAAAATTCTCATACAGCAAGATGGTTATTATCAATATCTGCTGGAAAAAGAATTTGTAACAGCTATCGCAGTGGATGGTGCCAACAGAAAATGGATTGGAACACAATCAGGTGGTGTATTCCTAATGAGTGCTGATGGTACGCAACAAATCAGGAATTTTAATGAGAGTAACAGTCCGCTACTTTCAAACAATATTGTTTCAATAGCTATTAATAGTGCAACTGGTGAAGTTTTTTTTGGAACTGATAAAGGTGTGTGCTCCTATAAAGGCGATGCAATTGAAGGTAATGAAGGTTGTACACATGTTTATGTATATCCAAATCCTGTGAGGGAAAATTATGATGGACCAATAGCAATTACAGGACTTGCCAGCGATGGACAGGTAAAAATTACTGATGTAAGCGGGCACCTTGTTTATGAAACAAAAGCATTAGGTAGCCAGGCAATTTGGGACGGAAAAAAGTTTGATGGTAAACGGGCACAGTCAGGGGTTTACCTTGTGCTATGCAGCGATGATGACGGCAAAAATACCTGTGTAACCAAGTTGCTGCTTATCAATGGAAATTAGTTTTGCTAACCTGAGAAATTCAAACGCCTTTTAAAACTGATAAATGCTGAAGCATATCATCAGTCATTTTTTGTAGGTCATATTCATGTTTCCAGCCCCAGTCTTTTCGTGCATAGCTATCATCAATGCTTTGAGGCCAACTGTTTGCAATGGCCTGCCTGCTGTCAGGCTTATAAGAAATTTTGAATCCACTGATATGCTTGCTGATTTCTGCAGCAATTTCTTCAGGTGTAAAATCTATTGCAGCCAGGTTATAAGCTGATCGGATTTTTACACTTGAGGCATCGGCATGCATTAATTGCAGCGTTCCGCGTATAGCATCTGGCATATACATCATTGGCATACGCGTATCGCTTTGCAGGTAACATTCATAAGTGGTATTTTGTATTGCCTCATGATAGATTGCAACGGCATAATCAGTTGTTCCGCCACCTGGGTCAGCTTTGTAGCTGATTAAACCCGGATAGCGAATGCTTCTTGCATCAACACCAAATTTATTAAAATAATATTCGCACCAGCGTTCGCCAGCCAACTTGCTAATGCCATAAACAGTAGATGGTTCCATAATCGTATACTGTGGTGTTTTCACCTTTGGTGTGGTAGGACCAAATACGGCAATTGAGCTTGGCCAGAATATTTTAAGCGAAGTATTTTCCCTGGCAATTTCAAGAAGGTTAAAGAGTCCTTCCATATTCAGTCGCCACGCTGATTTTATTTTTTGTTCGGCAGTAGCTGAAAGTAAAGCTGCCAGCAAATAAACCTGTTTTACATTATTGCGCTTAATGCTTTCAAATACTTTTTGACCATCAAGTACATCAATAAATTCAAAAGGTCCTGAATGACCACCTAAAGCAATGGGTTGTGATTTTAAATCAGCAGCAATAACATTACTGTCTCCGTATTGATTCCTTAGTGCTTCAACCAGGTCGGTGCCTATTTGGCCAGACGAACCTAAAACTAAAATACGCTCGGTACTCATTTTTCTAAATTAATATTTGTATAAAAATGGTTTTAATTTAAATAATAATGGCAATGTTTAACAATGGCTTTAATGATCAAAAAATACAAAGGTCAAATATACGCTTATGTAAAAACTGAAAAATAATTAAAAGTATTTAATGAGGCATCAATAAAAAAAGCGCACCATTTATTAATGAGGTGCGCTTCTGATAAATTTTCAGTTGAATTACTTATGCGATACAACTAATTTCTGACTTGATATAGTCTTGTTATTTTCTTTCAAAACATAAAAATAAACGCCTGATTTCAACTCAGAAGTTGGAACGGTCATAATTCCTGTTTTTCCTTTGAGGCTATATTGTGCAACCTTACTTCCTAACATATTTACAATTTCAACTTTATAATCAGCAGGGTTTGAATTTAATGAATAGCTGAAAGTTGTAAAATTATCAGCAGGATTAGGTCGAGCTGATCCAAGCCCCGATTTTTCAGCTGTTACAGTTGAAATACCAGTTGGGTTGTAATTGTAGTGTATGGTTACATTAGTCTGATCATTTGGATTTCCCTGTACATAAAATGAATAGGTAACAACACTTGTACCTATAATTCCATGTGTCTCTAAATCTCCAATGAAATGTGTATCATCAGTGGCATTAGCAGGAATCGTAACAGGGTTACTACTTAAACTGATCCATTCCGGATAACATTGATCCCAGCAAAAATTACTCAAATGCCCTGAATCGTGCTCAGTTGGATACATTGGATTAACAACTAAGTTGTTGTAAATTCTTTCGCATATTACATTTTTGTCAGAACTTGTATTATTAGTAATGCTAAGATTTGCAACTAAAACTGTTTGACTAAATACACTGGTATTAATGGACAAATTGGAACTGCTTAAACTTTGTGCTATTGCAACAACAGACAAACTAAGAGCAACAACTGAGAGTATAACTTTTTTCATTTATAAAGTTTTATAATTGTTTTTAAATTGAAGGGCCAAATATAGTAATAGAATCCTGAATTTATAGTGGTTTTTAAAAATTACTGTTAACTGACTTTCCAATACTATTAATCCCTATATTCGCCACCCACAAAAAAATAACAGTTTAATTAACAATTATAATAAAATGAAAAAACTTTACACCTCACTGTTTGCAATGGCATTAACAACTGTTGCATTTGCTCAAAGTCAACGCCTGGTTGTATTTGAAGAGTTTACACAGGCATCATGTCCGCCCTGTGCAACTACAAATCCGGCATTAAACACATTGCTTAATGCAAACCCAACCAAAGTAGTTTCAATTAAATATCAAACTTCATGGCCGGGTTATGATCCTATGAACTTACAAAACCCAACAGAAGTTGCAACACGTGTTACCTATTATGGCGTTTCAGGTGTGCCCAATGGAGAATTGGACGGTAAAGCAGGATTTAGTGGACAGCCTGCAGGTCTTACACAAGCTATGATCGATGCACGCTACAATACAACTTCACCACTTGACATGACTTTAACTCATACTTTTTCAGCAAATTATGATACAATTCATGTTCATGCAGTTGTAACTAAAACCGGTACTATTTCAAGTACCAATGTTAAAGTTCGTTTTGCAGTTATTGAGCGTCATATCAATTTTGCAACACCTCCCGGCAGCAATGGTGAAACTGAATTTGAAGGAGTTATGAAGAAAATGTTGCCTAATGCATCAGGTACTGCATTAGCTACTCCAAACGTGGGTGATTCTATGGTTTTAGATTTCTCATGGAAACTTGCAAATGTTTACAATTACAGCGAATTAGCTGTTGTAGGTTTCGTACAGGATGATGCAGCTTCTAATAAGCAAATTTTGCAAGGAAGTTATAGCCCTCCGCAAGT
>JBGARN010000009.1:0-59397 GCA_044230205.1 Bacteroidia bacterium | reverse complement strand
GAATTAAGAATAAGGCAGGCAATTATTATCTGTTTCATCATTATTAAATTCAAACTTAGAAAAATTGAATTATCTGTGACACCTATTGCCGGGAATAATTGAAACAGTAGCAAGGCTTTATAATAAACTTTCTTTGAAAAATACAATCTTGCTAGCTGCCCACGAAAAAATTAGCTGTTGCTGATTGCTTTTTATAGCGCTTGTGAATTTTAACAATTTCTTATGCTAATAATAAAACTAATGGCACTGAATCATGCATAAAATGAGCCATTTAGCTAAACTTCAAACTTTTTTTCGGCTCTTGTTAATCGTATTAATATTTATATACTTTTGCACGCCTTTAAAAAAAGTTCTGAAAATATGTACTGGACACTTGAATTAGCTTCCCACTTGGAAGATGCCCCCTGGCCTGCTACTAAGGATGAATTGATCGATTTCGCCATCCGTACAGGTGCTCCTATGGAAGTGATTGAAAATCTGCAGGAATTAGAGGATGAAGGAGAGCCCTATGAAAATATAGAAGAGATTTGGCCGGATTATCCTACAAAAGATGATTTCTTCTTTAATGAAGACGAATATTAATTAAAAGTTATTGAAGGTTGATTTCTTAACTGATTCTAATACCCATTAAATAGGCTTATTTCATCAATTGAAATGAGCCTTTTTAATTAAAAGAAGAACCTTCATTTGTTTGCCTTTATTTTCAGCTTCTCAATTCGAAAAATTTCACCCATAAATATCAAACCAATATCCAATGGTTCATGACCCGTTTCAGGCCTGGCGTTATCGCAATTTCAGGTTCTTTGTAATGGCAAGGTTATCGTTAACCATGGGCATTTTAATGCAGAGTGTTATCATTGGATGGATTGTTTACAAACATACCAACGATCCCTGGAAACTGGGGTTGGTAGGATTAATTGAAGCCATACCTACCATAGGAGTAGCATTATATGCCGGTTACCTGGCTGATATTATTCAGCGCAGAAAAATTATCATTTCTGCTTTAATCATAATGGTTACAGCTTCTGCTTTTATTGCTCATCTTAATGAAAACAGCAATGCAACTTATGCAGCCTATGGCTTAATGCCTGTTTACATATATGTAGCCGTGGTTGGATTGTGCCGTGGCTTCTTATCCTCTGCAATCAGCGCATTTGGGGCGCAATTGGTACCCAGGCAAGTGTATCCCAATTTTATTTCATGGAACAGCAGTGCATGGCATTTAGGTGTTATCGTTGGGCCTGCAGTGGGAGGGTTTATTTATGACTATTATGGCGATGGGCCCACATGCTATGTTTTTACAGTATTGATGGCAACCTCCTTGCTGTGCTATTTATTAATACCATCACAACCTGTGGCTAACACACTGATAACCGAACCTATTTTGGAAAGCATGAAGCAGGGATTACGGTTTGTGTTCAAGAATAAAATTTTGCTGGGAGCTATAACACTTGATTTATTTGCTGTTTTATTGGGCGATGCCATAGCCCTGTTGCCTGCCTTTGCAAAAGATGTTTTGCACATTGATGCGCATGGAATGGGATTATTACGTTCTGCACCGGCCTTAGGAGCAATTACAATGTCGGTATGGCTGGCATATCATCCTCCCCTAAAAAATACAGGTAAAAAACTGCTGTTAGCAGTAGCCCTTTTCGGAATAAGTATGATTGGTTTTGCGCTTTCAACCAATTTTTACCTTACTTTTTTCATACTTGCACTGTCAGGCATGTTTGATAGTGTGAGCGTGGTAATAAGGGGAACTATTTTACAAACCCAAACACCTGATGAAATGCGGGGAAGGGTATCATCTATAAACTCCATTTTTATTGGTTCATCAAATGAATTAGGCAGTTTTGTAAGCGGAAGCCTTGCTAAATTATTTACACTTGTTCCATCAGTAATAATTGGTGGTATTGCGAGTATTGGAGTGGTGGCTATAACAAGTAAGGTTGCTCCGCAATTGGTGAACTTTGAGATAAAAAACAGTAATACGAATTAGGAGTCGTTTTTAGTATGAGTTAATTATTCTGTGCATTTCCGTTGTTGCTTTGGTTTTTAAATACCTTTGAATGTAATAACCATACATCATGAAAAAATTAATATTGCTCCTTTTAATTATTCATGCTAATCAATTCAATGGTCTAAGCCAATCGAGTAATTGGACACACTACCAATACGAATGCAGTGTAAAGGATTTTGTATTTGAAGGTTCGGTAGTATGGATGATTTCAGAGGCGGGATTATTAAGTTATGATACTACCACGAATCAAAGCAGGATTTACAATCATGCCAATTCAGGAATGCCAAACAACCATCCACCTACAGCATTAGCTATTGATTCCAATGGGAACAAATGGATAGGTGGTGATTTTAACGGTTTTTATAAATTTGATGGAGCTACCTGGACTAATTTTACTAATACCAATTCTGGTCTAATTGGAGTCCAGGTATTTTCACTTGCTGTTGATTCATTGAATCGACTTTGGATTGGTACAGGCAGTGGAATTAATATATTTGATGGTAGTACATGGATTAATTACAATGACTTAGGTAATGGAATTAATCCAAATGTATATGAGATTAAAATTAAGAATGGTTTGGTGTGGTGTGCGACTGATGTTGGACTTGCACGATTTGACGGAAGTGCATGGTTTACCTATTCCACAACAAATTCTAATATTCATCACGATAATGTTAAGCACTTATCAATAACAAGCAGTGGAACAATTTGGCTTACCAGTGGTGGAGATAAACTTACTAAATTTGATGGCACTGACTGGGTTAATTATGCTGATTCAGCTTTAGCGTGTCCAGCCCCTACATTACCAAGTGAGTTTTTTGCTGCTGATGATTCAGGTAATGTTTGGTTCTATAAAAATAATCCATTCGAGATAGTAAAATTTGATGGAATAAGTTGTACGGTATATGATACTACAACTATTGGAGGTTCAATACGCTTTCAACCCCATGCAATTCGTTTTATAAATGGCAATGTTTATTTTGCAACAGAAAGACTTATAAGATTTAACGGAAATAGTTTATGGGAAAATTATTACTTTAAAACAAATCCTTTCAGAGGGTCAAGTATTATTACTCATGTCGCAATTGATAAAGACAATTCTTACTGGTTTGCCGATTGGGGAAGTTTAGCCGGATTAAATCACTTTGACGGTGTGAATTGGGTACGATTTGAAACACCAATTAACGCTGGTATCACCGCAATGGCAATTGATTCATCCGGTATTATTTGGATTGGCACTTATGATAATGGATTATTCAGTTTTGATGGTATAAACTTTATACAATATTTGAACAATAAAGGGATTTCGAAAATTGTAATTGATTCTTTACAAAACCTTTGGATTGCAACCAGACTTAATGGCGCATATTATTATGATCATTCAACTTTTACTAATTATAAAATATCTAATTCAGGAATTGTAAGCGATTCTTTATCGGTATTAGCTATTGATACAGCAGGTGTGATTTGGTTTGGAAGTACAAACAAAGGCATCTGCAGCTATGACGGAACACAATGGCAGATTTTTAACCAGTCAAACTCAGGTTTGCCTAGTAACAAAATAAATGATCTTAAATGTGATTCGAGCAATAATGTGTGGATGGCAACTAGTGACTCAGGATTGGTTAAAAAAGCAGGGAACAACTGGTTTACCTATAACGTATCCAACTCGGGTATGTTTTTAAACTTTGTTACTGTAATAGGTATAGGTACTAATCAAAATATTTATGTACAAGATAGAATTTTTGATGGTTCTAATTGGATTATAATCAACGACAGTTCAATGGGTTTATCGATTGGCGCTCAATATTGGATGGATTTTGCGAATGACAAATGGGGAAACATAATTTATGTTGGTAATTGGGGAATTGACTTTTATAATAACCGTAACTTAAACTTTGAACACCATCCCAGTATTATAGGTAAAGTTTATTTTGATGCAAATAACAATGGAGTAATAGATACCTTAGATAAAGGAATGTTCAATCAAAAAATAGTTTCGTATCCAGACAGTGTTATTGCATTCACTAATTCATCAGGAAGTTATTCTTACGGAAAGGCACAGGGAAATTACGATGTTACTTTTATTCCCCAACCATCATGGTTGCTTACAACAGATTCTGCTTCATATAATATCAACCTCGGTCCGCTCGATGCAAGCGGATTTGATTTTGGCACCTATGCTAACAATCCTGTTGATTCAGTTTCTTTATCATTAACTACTGGGATTCCCCGCTGCAACCTCACTGTTCCTTTCTGGATAAGTTATACCAATGCAGGTACAACATTACTTAATGGACAAATAAAATTGAAAATTGACACTTTGGTAACTTATGCTTCAAGTAGCCCCGCAGTGGACTCGATTAATGGCGATACTTTAATATGGTATTTCAATTTATTATATCCGGGTGAGCAGCGTCAAATAGAAGCAGGATTTATAGCACCCTCAGTTAATTCAATCGGAACAGAGTTAAATTTCACAGGTATTATCGTGGGGCAAAACAACCAGATATTGGATTCTGAATATTATCAAAACGAAGTATTCTGTTCTTACGATCCTAATGATAAATTAGTTGCTCCTTCAGGATTTGGCCCCAATCATTATACGCATTTTAATGATTCAATAGAATACACTATTCGTTTTCAAAATTGCGGTAACGATACAGCATTCAATATTAAAATTGTAGATACGCTTGATGCTTCCTTTGATTTGAATTCATTTCACTTTATTGCCGCAAGCCACCCTGTATATCCTTCTATTACTCAACAGGGTGTAGTTAAATTCAGATTTGACAGTATTATGTTGCCTTGCAAAACAACCAATGAACCGATGAGCCAGGGCTTTGCAAAATACAGCATATTGCATAAGCCGGGTTTGCCAGATCCGACCGTAGTTAAAAATTATGCGTCAATTTATTTTGATGCAAATCCCCCAATATTTACAAACCAAACTCTCAATACTTTGTCGGATATATTCGCAGGTATTCCAGATTTACATAATAAAAATCTGGAATTATTAAAGCTATATCCAAATCCGGCAAAAGATAATATTACATTAGTTCCTTCCACAAAATCTAAATACACACTAACTATCTATAATATTTTAGGGAGTGTGATGCATCATTCATCAGATCATTCAGGTGTCCAACAAATAGAATTAAAAAGGATACCACATGGCATATATTTTTACCGAGTAATCTTTAATAATGGAGAAAATTGCAGTGGCAGATTTGTGGTGATGCATTAAATGGAAACCTTAAAGGTAAAGTTAATTGCCATTTCAAATTCCAACATAAATCAGATGAAACTCCAAACTTCAAGCTCTAAACCGTTTCCAAGACACACTTTTCATAAATTAGTTACTTTCGCAGTCCTTTTAAAATTATACAGACATATTGTCTCAATTATTCAGGTGGCTGAATTATTGAGAGGCGAATGAAATTAATAATTAAAAATGTTTGGCGTGCAAGTGCTTTTGATAACTACAAGCCTTAAACTCCAGACCATAAACACGCAACTGCGAAGCAATGTTAGATTTAATCAACAAAACTTTAGGAAAATTTTTTGGCACCAAATCAGAGCGCGATCTTAAAGAGCTCAATCCATTTGTATCCTCAGTAAATAATGAATTTGAAAAAATACAATCCTTTAGCAATGACCAGTTAAGGGAAAAGACCTTTGAATTCAAAAAACAAATTGCTGATTATCTTGCCGAAACCGATGAACAAATTACACTGCTGAGTGATCAGGCCGAAGCTGATGATGAGATGGAGGCAGGTGCTAAGGAGGATTTATATACCCAAATTGATAAACTAAAAAAACAGCGCAACGAAAAAATCGAAGAGGTTTTAGCGGAAATTCATCCTGCTGCGTTTGCCGTTGTTAAAGAAACAGCTCGCAGGTTTAAAGAAAATGCCTCGCTAACTGTAACTGCTACTGACCACGACCGCAACCTTGCAGCTAAAAAATCAAGTGTAAAAATTGAAGGCGACAATGCCGTTTACTCCAATCAATGGATAGCTGCAGGAAATACCGTGAAGTGGGATATGGTACATTACGATGTACAGCTTATAGGTGGTACCGTACTGCACCAGGGCAAGATTGCAGAGATGGCTACGGGTGAAGGTAAAACACTGGTTGCA
This sequence comes from Bacteroidia bacterium, assembly GCA_044230205.1. GTDB lineage: Bacteria > Bacteroidota > Bacteroidia > AKYH767-A > OLB10 > JAEUTH01. The sequence goes on along the minus strand of JBGARN010000009.1, from coordinate 53,235 downwards.
ACACTTCCTATCTATCTCAATGCATTAGCAGGTTGTGGTGTGCATATAGTAACTGTTAACGATTACCTGGCTAAACGTGACTCTGAATGGAACGGCCCGATTTTCGAATTTTTAGGATTGACGGTTGATTGCATAGATAAGCATCAGCCTAACAGCGATGAGCGCAGAAAAGCTTACCTGGCTGATATCACTTATGGAACCAATAATGAATTTGGTTTTGATTACCTGCGCGACAACATGGCACGTGCACCTGAGGATATGGTACAGCGGCCTCATCATTATGCAATAGTGGATGAGGTGGATAGCGTACTGATTGACGATGCTCGTACGCCATTGATTATCTCTGGTCCCACTCCAAAAGGCGATGACCAGATGTTTCATGCTTTAAAGCCTAAAGTGGAACTGCTTGTTAATGCTCAGCGTAATTATGTAAATACGGTAATTGCAGATGCCAAGAAAAAGTTTGCCGAAAAAAATAATGATGAGGCAGGCTTGCCTTTATTGCGTGCTTACCGTGGATTGCCAAAAAATAAAGCGCTGATAAAGTTTCTGAGTGAAGAAGGAGTTAGGGTGTTGCTGCAAAAAACGGAGAACTTCTACATGCAGGATCAGAGTAAAGAAATGCATAAGGTAGACGCTGAATTGTATTTTATTATTGATGAAAAAAGCAACCAGGTTGAGCTCACTGAAAAAGGTGTTGAATTAATAAGCGCCAATACCGACCACGACTTTTTTATTGTTCCTGATATGGGAAGCTTTATAGCTGATTTATCAAAGAGCGGATTAAGCGATGAAGAGAAATTGGTTAAAAAGGAAGCCATGATGCGCGATTTCTCGGTAAAAAGTGAACGCATACATACCATTACACAATTATTAAAAGCTTATACTTTATTTGAACGTGATGTGGAATACATCATTAGTGAAGACCATAAGGTTAAAATAGTTGATGAACAAACAGGGCGTGTACTTGAAGGCCGAAGATATTCAGATGGGTTGCACCAGGCAATTGAAGCCAAGGAAAATGTAAAAGTTGAGGCCGCTACTCAAACCTATGCAACTATTACGCTGCAGAATTATTTCAGGATGTACCACAAATTGGCCGGTATGACAGGTACTGCCGAAACTGAAGCAGGTGAATTCTGGCAGATTTACAAATTAGATGTGGTAACCATTCCAACTAACCGCAAGGTTATACGTAAAGATGAAGAAGACCTTGTTTATAAAACCACGCGAGAAAAATACAATGCAGTAATTGATGCTGTTGTAAAACTTACCCAAGCCGGAAGGCCTGTGCTGGTTGGAACAACTTCAGTTGAGATTTCGGAATTACTTAGCCGAATGTTAAAACTACGAAACATAAAACACAATGTGTTGAATGCAAAACAACATCAGCGTGAAGCTGAAATTGTTGCTGAAGCAGGACAGGCCGGCACAGTTACCATAGCCACCAACATGGCAGGTCGTGGTACAGATATTAAACTTGGCCCTGGGGTGCGTGAGGCAGGCGGTTTGGCCATTATAGGTACTGAAAGGCATGAGTCGCGAAGAGTAGACCGCCAGTTACGCGGACGTTCTGGCCGCCAGGGTGATCCCGGTTCGTCACAGTTTTTTGTTTCGCTTGAAGATAACCTGATGCGTTTGTTCGGTAGTGAACGTATTGCAAAACTGATGGACCGCATGGGCTTGCAGGAAGGTGAAGTAATTCAGCACAGCATGATTACCAAATCCATTGAACGAGCACAAAAGAAAGTGGAAGAAAATCACTTCGGCACTCGTAAGCGATTGCTCGAATATGATGATGTTATGAACTCGCAGCGTGAAGTGATTTATCGTAAACGCAGGCATGCTTTATATGGCGAACGACTTTCACTTGATTTGCTAAACATGCAGTTTGACGTTGCTGATGTGATTGTAAAAAATAATGTTGAGACTGGCGATTTTCAAAATTTTGAAATGGACCTGATCAAATACTTCGGTATAAACAGTCCGTTAAGCGAGCAGGAATTTTTGCAGGTAAAAAATGCCGATGAGCTAACCGAAAAAGTATTCCATGCTGCACACCAGCATTATCGTGAAAAAACTGCAGCACTTGCAGCGCGTGCATTTCCGATTATTAATGATGTATATACCAACCAGGGCCAGACTTTCGAAAACATTGTGGTTCCGTTTACCGATGGTTTGCGCAATGCCCAGGTTATGGTTAATCTTAAAAAAGCATACGATACCCGGGGCGCTGAACTGGTTACCTCACTGGAAAGAAACATTACACTGGCAATTATTGATGATGAGTGGAAAGAACACCTGCGTGCAATGGACGATTTGAAACAGAGTGTTCAAAACGCGGTTTACGAACAAAAAGATCCTTTACTGATATACAAGTTTGAGTCCTTTAAGCTTTTCACACAGGTACTTGATATGATTAACAAGGATATACTTGGCTTCCTGTTCAAAGGCTATATACCTATGCAGGATTCAGCCCAGGTTAAAGAAGCGAAACCATTACCCAAACAGGATATGAGTAAGTTGCGTGCAACGCATGATGAGGTAACATCAAGTACCGGACCTGTAAATGGACAGCAACAGCAAGAAGCGCCAAGACCCAAACCTCAACCAGTACGAGTTGAGCAAAAAATTGGTCGTAATGATCCTTGCCCATGCGGCAGTGGCAAGAAGTATAAAAACTGTCATGGACAGGTGGAAGCTTAACCGGTTGACTTGCTGATTTAGTGGAGGTAATCCTTTCAACAAAAAATACTCAGCAACAATTCAATTGTTTTAACTGTAATACGTTGGGATAAATACCAGAATTTTAATTAAAGATTAGAAAGCGCTTTCATCAGGTCATCCTTTCTGCGGGTGCTCACTTCAATTTCTTGTCCGTCAGTAAGCGTAATGTATCCACCTTTACCTTTGTGGTATGCTTTTACATAATCAAGATTTACCAGATGCGAATTATGCACCCTGAAAAAATTCTGCCCTGAAAGCATTTCATCAAATTCCTTTAATGTTTTGGCAACCATAAAAGGCTTTCGGTTAGTAAGATATAATGTGGTATAATTTACATCACTTTTGCAGCGTATAATATCTTTCACATTCAGGATTTCAAAACCATTAACAGTGGCTACATTAATTTTCTTCTGGCCTTTATCTGTATTCTTTATATTATGAAATAGTGTTTCAAACCTGGATGCCAAACTATTTTGCTGAATTTTTTCTTTGCACTTTTCTACAGCCCGCATGAGGTCATCAGGGTCTACAGGTTTTAGCAGGTAATCTATGGCACTGAATTTAAATGCCTGAACTGCATACTGATTATGTGCAGTGGTAAATATCACGTCAAAATTTATTTTCCCGATCTTTTGCAACAACTCAAAGCCGGTGTGGTCATTTATTTCAACATCAAGGAATACCAATTCCGGTTCACATTTCTTTATACCTTCAAGAGCTTCATCCACTGTTGAAAAGCAGCCTGCAATGGTCACAATGTATTTGCAGTATTGGCTCAGCAATTCAAGCAATCGCTCAATGCAATGCTGTTCATCATCAACAATTATTGCTCTTATCATCAACTAAAATTGAGTTTGGTATGGTAACATTATATCTATACGCAATCCCTGTTCAAGATCAGTAACCTGTAATGATGCGTTAGCTTTTTTTATTTTATTCAGCAAATCTATCCGTGCCTGTGTAATTTTCATACCTAAAGATTTTCGTTGCTGGCTGCTTCCATCCTTCTCATGAACTAAGTTTACCCTGCGACCAACACCATTATCAGTAACAGAACATAAAATCATTTCCGAATTCTTTTCAATCGTGACCTTAATATGACCTCCGCCCTCCTTTTTTGCTATGCCATGCCAAATGCTATTCTCAACAAAAGGCTGCAATATAAGTGGTGGTATCAAGGTGGTATCCTTATCAATCTCATCGTCCACACTTATTTCAAAGCTGAATTTGTTTCGCAGGCGCAATGCTTCAAGTTCCATATATAACTGAAGGGCACGTACATCTTCAGTAATTGTTACTTCCTTTTTCTCAGAGTTTTCTAGTATCATCCGCATCAACCTGGCAAACTTAGTTGTGAATAATGTGGCGCCATGTTTATCGTTCAAATCAATATAATAATTAATGGCATTCAGTGAATTAAACATAAAATGTGGATTCATCTGTGCACGCAAGGCTTTCATTTCAGTGTTGGCTATTTCTGCTATTAGCTCAGCATCTTTTTTCCGCTGCACACTGTCACGCCTGCGCTTGTAGGAAACGAAACCTCCAACCCCTGTTAACAACACCAATACTGCCGCACCAGCCATAGTATTGTTTTTTAATTTTTGATTTTTTAGCTCTGCTTTTGCAAGCGCTTGTTGTTTTTCAAACTCAGCTGCCGAAAGTGCCTCCTTCTTTTCAAATTGGAATTGCATTTCCTGGCGGGTAATTTCATTCAGCTTGTCATTGTTTATTACACTATCGCGTAAAACAATATAACTTTTGTAGTGCTCAAGTGATTTAGAATAGTTTTTCTCCTCTTCAAACATTTCCGATAACAACTGGTGTATATCAGCTTCTCCTGCAATATCGTCTACTTCTTTAAACAAATCCATGCTTGTCTTCCAATAAGTTTTTATTTGTTGATCCACGGAAGCTGATGGTATATTCAGTTTTCTAAGAATACTATCTGGAGCTTCAAATAGTATTTCACCCAAATATTCATACACCAAAGCAATATTATCCTTATCATCAATCTGGTTATAAACAGCTATCGACTGATTAAGAAATTTAAATGCCATTTGTAAATCACCATTTCGGAAATATACAATACCTATATTGCTAAGGTTACTGGCAATTCCAAATTTATTATTAATCCGGTTATTGATTGAAAGCGCCTGCTGGTAACAGGAAATAGCCATTTGATAATTTCCTAGTGCTGAATAGGCATTTGCGATATTATTATAGGTATTAGCAATGGCCTTATCATTTTTAAGTTGTTCAGCCGCTGCAAGGGCTTTTTTATGATACTCAAGTGCCTTTTCACTTTGACGCATGTTGTCATAGACTAAACCAATGTTCGTATAGGCATTTGCCATTACAGAATTATCTTTTTGAGCTTCACCAATCCTAAGCGACTTAAAAAATTGTTTCAAAGCATCCGGAAAATTGGACATGGCCAGGTATATTACACCTATGCTGTTTATAGCTTTGGCTTCGCCCGCCTTGTTGTTCATTCCCTGAAACAGGTTAAGTGCCTCCTCATGCTTTTTAAGCGCAGAGTAAAAGTCACTCCGGTTATAATAACAGATACCCATATTATGGCTTACCCTGGCAACTGCATTGCTATCAGCTGCAAGTTTGTAATAGTTTAATGCTTCAGTATAACTTACAATTGCAAGGGAATCATCAGCTTCTTCAGCAAATTTTTTGGCTTTTTCGTAATAGTCAAGGGCAAGTTTCGCATTTCGCAGCGAGTCGTCAGGCTGAGCTTCGTTGTATTGAACAATAACAATAATCAGCAATAAAATAACTGGCAGTTTCTTCATTAGAGGTGGAAATCAGTGGTTAATTCTACCTGCTAAAACTAATCAAATAATAAATGAAACCAGCTCAAATAATCAATGGCCGCTTTCAAAGAATAAACACTTCTTGTCCTGGGCCCTTGCCAGCCCTATGTTTGACCTATAATTCAAAAAAAAATCAAACAATTTAATTCTACAACAAATGAAAAACTTAAAACAAATTTCGTCTCTTGCATTACTAGCAGTTCTTATTGCTTTCAGCAATTCAATCCAAGCCAGGGTTTGGCGGGTAAATGTTCTTTCAAATTATAACCTGGCTTCGCAAATTTATGGTGATAATTATGGAGGCACAGCTACTAATCCTGTATTTAACTCTATTGCCAGTGCACAAAGCAGCAGCCTAACCAATAATAATGACACTTTATACCTTGAAGGTTGCCCAGTTGGTTCAAATCATGCGGGAGTAGCACTTGTACGTCCATTTGTAATTATCGGTACCGGCTATTTTCTATCACTTAATGTCAATACGTCATACGATTTACTTGAATCACGAATCGCTAATTTGGTATTTAATGCCGGCTCAGAAGGTTCGCAGGTAATAGGACTTAACTTTTCAAGCGGCTATGATGAAAACATTAATGTAAGTAATATTACCATTAAACGTTGCTATTTCAATCCTGCCACAGAAATTACCATAGCCCAAAATGTATCCAATATTACCATTGCACAGAATTTTTTTGATAATACCACCTATACATCCTCAGCAATAACCTTTAGCGGATATGGTGCACCCGGAAATAATGTGGTTATTAAAAACAATATTTTCAAAAGGCCTTTACTGGTAATGAGCGGATCAACTACCTATGCCATCAGCAAGTGTGATAACAACACTTTTGATTGTCCAGCTATTACCGGTGCTCCATCTATAAAAATGTTATGTAGCAGTTTTAAAAACAATATCATTAAGAATTCAGCACTTACGGTAAACATAAATAACGGCATTGCTTCAGCACAGGTTTCCTATAATACCATAGCCTCACCAACACAATTAGATACAGCTGCAGCCTGGAATAACAAATATGTAACCAATATGAGCAATTTATTTGTCAATCCTACGGCTTCAACTGATGGCAATTATCGATTAAAGTCAGCAGCAGGTGTAAACTATCCGGGCAATGACGGAGCACCACGCGGGGCATATGGTGGTTCGGTAATTTCAAGCCGGTATACACTTTCAGGTAATGCCTCCATTCCGGTTGTATATGATATTACTACTACTGGTGTAGCCACTCAATCGGGGGGATTGCAGGTAACTATTAAAGCACGCGCTATAAATTAATTTCTTCTCCAACAACTTTATACAAACACAACTATGAAAAAGTTAGTTTATAAACTTCAGATACAAACAATAATCCTGCTAACCTTTTTTGGAAGCATTACTTATCAATCAAAAGCGCAAACTATTTCGAGAGCCGAATATTTTTTTGATATTGATAAAGGTTACGGAAAAGGCACACAGGTTATCCTAACATCATCAGGCGACAGCACCTGGCAATTACCTATGATTACTACAACTGGTTTAAGCAAAGGATTTCACCGGTTATTTATTCGCACTAAGGACAGCAATAAAAAATGGAGCCAAACTTCTTCTCTTAATATTGAAGTCATCAGCAATCTTGCCGAAGAAAGTGATTCAATAGTTGCATCAGAGTATTTTATTGATGTTGATCCGAAAGCTGGCAAAGGCACTTCAATATCTTTAGCAATGCCTGATTCAAGCATTATTAAAACATTTACCATACCGGCATCAGTACTATCAAATTTGCCTGTCGGCAATCATACTTTGTATGGAAGGGTAAAGAACCGGGCTAACCGGTGGAGTGAAACATTTAATAACCGTATTGAAATTATTAAAAATGATGATACAGCATCAATCGTAAAAGTTGAATATTTTTTTGGTGATGAAATTGATGCCGGTTTCGGAAACTGCCATAGCCAGGCAATAACCATTAACCCTCCTTTTAATATTGATTCAGCAACATTCACAATACCGTTCAGCCAACTTTACCTCAAAGCAAATGATACCTTATCAGTGAGAGTAACTGAAAATAATAATAAGCGCCATCGCAAACCGCCAGTATCAAAGGACTAAATATTACAGTTGCCGGGCCTAGGCTTGCAACATCAAATCCGTTGAATAAAATGTGTTTTTATCCCAACCCGGCAAAAGATTTTATTGTTATCAATCCGGATTTTGAAACTTCATCACCCATAAAAATAAAATTAATTAATGCAGCGGGGCAGGTTGTACAAGAACAAACAGTTAATGATTCGCACATTCGAATTGAATTGAATCACCCTAAAGGTTTTTATGTGCTACAAATGCAATTCTCTAATGAAACATACCAGGAGAAACTTATAATAGACTAACATTTAGAGCCTGTTTAAATTTCTGATTTCGAAATTATTATTATTAGCTGAAAAAATTTTTTAAACCTTATTACCTTAGTAGAAGAAAACTATTCAGATGTGCAATCCGGGTAATAAGGTTTTATTTGCTTTTTATTATAACTCACAAAATTATTGTGCATAAACATTTATTTGCAAAATTTTTAACAGTGTATATTGGGCTTTCCTGCGTGCGTGTACTATAAAAATAATTTCAGAGTGCTTAAAAAAAAATAAAATGTAAAAACATGCTTTTAAAATGAATTATAGCCTATATACCTTATGTTAATTCTAAAGCGAACTGATTCAGCAGATACTGATTTTAATGAACTCGTAAAATTACTCGATACTGATCTTGCTTTGCGCAATGGCGAACAGAATGCTTTTTATTCGCAGTTTAATAAAACTGATACCATAAGGAATGTTGTTGTAGCATACTTAAATCATCGGGCCGTCAGTTGCGGGGCATTTAAATATTACAATGATAATACAGTTGAAATCAAACGCATGTTCACTGTTCATGAATGTCGCGGCAAAGGTCTGGCTGTTTCAATTTTAAAAGAACTTGAAACATGGGCAGCTGAGCTGGGGTACACTCGTTGCATTTTAGAAACCGGGAAAAAACAAACTGAGGCGTTAAACCTTTATCAAAAAAATCACTACCAGTTAATTTCTAACTATGGACAATATGCCGGTATCGAAAACAGCATTTGTTTTCAGAAATTTATCAAGGTTTAATCGCATATTTTATTGAAAATTTTCCTGTTGGTATGAATAAAAATAAAAACTGCCCCGCTTATGCAAGGCAGTTTTCATTTTAATAATGTAACCTTCTTACTTCTTAATTATTCTACGAGTAAAATAATTGCCTTCAAAATTAACTTGTACTGCATAAACTCCACTAGCCAGATTTTCTATATCAAGTACCAATGTGTTTGTTCCTTCAATTAACAACTGTTTTTTAACCAGTACTTCTTTTCCGTTAATATCTACAAGTGCAATATTACAGTCGCCTTCTTTTGTTGCATAAAGCTCAACTGTAAAATGATCACTAGCCGGATTTGGATAAACGCTTATATTATCATTTGCAATAGATTCTCCTCCTGATCGTGCTGAGGGGCATAGCACTGCTGAAGCTGTAACCGTGCATCCATTACCATCTGTAACGGTTACCGTATAGGTATTACCTGCCGTCAGACCTGTAATTTTCTTGGTAGTTGCTCCATTGGACCATATATAAGTAAAGGGAAGTTTACCTGTTGGGCTAGCAGTAAAATTCTTACAATTTGTTCCTGCTACTAAAGTCATTGTTGGCATTGGTGCAGCAATAAGATTTACAGATTTTGTAAAACTGCAACCCTGGCTGCTGAATACCGTTACTTTGTACTTGCCTGGTGCCAAGCCAGTTGCACACGATGTTGTCTGAACTGGCACTGTGTTCCATGAATAATAATATGGACCTGCACCACCCGTAATTCCTGTTATGCATACCGATCCATTATTGTTGCCACATGAGGGTTTGGTAAGTAATGTTGTAACCGCGGTAATTCCGGTATTTGCAATTGTCACACTAGCTGTTGCCGAGCATCCGCCTGTTGTTGTAACAGTAACCGTATAGGTTCCTGAATTAAGATTAGCAAGCGCTGAATCAGTAATTCCATTTGACCATAAATAAGTGAATGGACCTGATGCTGTAGCTGACACAGAAGCACTTCCGATTGGTGCTCCACAATTTGCATCCTGGGAAACAATATTCAATGAACCTGTTCCTGCATTTACAGTTACCAATTGAGCAGCTGTTGATATGTTGCCATTTCCATCATTTACTGTCCAGGTAACTGTTGTGGCACCAAGAGGATAATTTAAAGGTGCATTATTGCTGTAAACAGGTGTTCCGCAGTTGTCACTTACTGTTGGTGCGCCAAGATTAACAACTTCACCTTCGCAGATAGTAACATCAGCCGGTGCAATAATTAGCGGCTTAATGGTATCAATAACAAGAACAACCTGGCTTGCAGAAGCAGTGTTTCCATTTGCATCTGATGCCGTCCATATAACGTTGGATATACCAAGCGGAAACGACCCTGGAGCATTATTGGTCAATGAAATAACTGTGCAATTATCTGAAGTTGATGGTGTACCAAGATTAACGCCTGTTGCATTGCATCCACTGTTTGAATAGGTAATAACTGTATCCTTAGCATTACCGGTACCAAAAGAATTTGGGTTAAACATTGCAAGCAATTGTCCGCCTTCAACAACATCTGTTGGCATCCCAGCAGAATAATGCGCCTGATCAACTAATAGAAACATTCCGGGTCCCAGAATTGAAGACACATCAATTACACCTGATGACTCCTCGTCCTGCGTAAATGGCGCTGAAGCAGGCACCCCGATGTCACCAAAACGTGCGGGGTCATGTTTTGAAATCAGCGTAAGATTATCGGTTGTAATATCGTACTGCCAGATTTTACCATTGTGTGCATTGTTGCCTACATCTTCCTGTAAAATCAAGTGACCAAATTTGTCAACACCAATGTTATCAAGCATATTAATTCCTTCAGTACCATTTAATACAGCTTCTATTGTTCCTCCAAGCTGTGGACTGGAAATATTGGCAAAGCGCAATCTCCATAAACGCGATCGTCCTACCTGAGAACCTACACCATCACTTACCTGGTCAAGCTGGTCAGTTGTTACAAAATAAAAATCGTTCGGATTGTTGGGATCCCAGCAACCATCTTCAGGTCGTGAAAAACTGGTTATACTTTGTGCAATACTCCTGTTGTTCAAAGTATCACCTCTTAATGATGATACATTGCCAAAATCATATAATGTAAATGTAGTGCCGGGCGCTGGCGGATTATTTATAGTTGTTGAGTTAACTCTTTCAATCGGGAAGCCGGTTACTTTAACACCAAAAAGTTTTCCGTTTGTTAAACCTGCCTTATCAATTTCAGTTCCCACGGCCGTTTTCTTACCAATGTAAATATAAACCTGTCCGCCAGAGCCATCATCAAGACAACCTACTACTGTTGAATCACCAGAACCGGGTGAGGCAAGTGCATTTTCAAATGCCATTTTACCAAGGTGCGGTAATTCATAACTTTTTCCGGCATTTGGCCCTGTTACAATATGTCCTACAGCTCGGCCCTCTGTCCCACTTTCTTCTCCATTTAAAAATATTTTCTCTAAGGTGCCTTGTCCTGTTGATGCATTGTAAAATGCAGAAGTTGAAGGCAAGTCTGCAGAACAAAACCTGTTGAATGCAGTAGTGCCAACAGTATGAGCAAAACCATTCCACAAATAAACTGTCTGCATCAAATCACTGCCGCTTAGAATTGAGAGGTTCGATTTATTAATGATCCATTTTGAAACAAATGCTCCTTTTGAACCATGAGCGCGATTGACACCAACAGTATTGCTCAGTTCATGATTCATTAATAATGTAAAAGTTCCGTCATTATTATCGAAAGCGCCTAGTCCATCAGGAATACCTGACATTTTATATCCGCCTATCGATTCATTTGCAGAAAGTATTGAAGTAAATTGAACACCGGTCTTAACAGGAACAAGATATGGGTTTTGTAAAGTGGTGGGACCTGTAATGCCTGGTAATTGTGCTCCTGATTGCAGATAAACTGAAGGACTTATGTTATCATTATTAACTGTAATGTTTACGCAGGCCGAAGTTGTGGATGTACCATCGTTATCAGTAGCCACTGCTGTAATACAATGTGATCCCGGAGTTACAATATAATTTGCAGAGTATGGAAAAACACTGTCAATACTTACAGAAACATTATCAACTCTGAAATCAACTTGTGCAATTGTACCATTTGCATCTGATGCAGCTGCGGTTAAAATTACATTAGTGTTATTGCACGAAATATAGGAGCTTGCGTTTATAGGGCTGGTTATGCTAACAATTGGAGCAACATTAGGATAAGTAAGGAATGACGCCTGAATTTCATTTCCTGCAGGATTAGATGCAACATAATTTTGTACGCCACCACCAGGAGTTCCAATTTGTAAATTCAATTGAAAGCTGAAACTGCCATCCGTTGTAAACTGTCCAATCAGAACACGGTTAGCTGATGTCATACCTTGAACACCGCCCAATACAGCAATTGAACCATTTGAAGTAGTAAATAATCCGCCTACCTGGCTTAGATTATCAAATACGCCTAAATCACCATTACCTGTGTTGGTTAACCCGACAATATTAAGTGCGGCTGGCGTTCCTGTAATCATACCGTCCTTTGCAAGCAAACTTGAAGTAGTGCCCAGGTTAATTGCTCCGGATGCAGCGGGGTCGTTATTCTGAAGCATATTCTGAGCATTACCCGGAGACCCGTCTGTATCCTCAGCTTTTAATACACCAACTTTTCCATTAGCCACGCCACCACCTGAAAAATAAGAGTCTAACAGTGCCGCATATTTACGGATGTTTGTTGGAGAAGCAATTGGTGCTGTAACACCGCCATAATTTTCAGAATTAAAAAAAGCGGTGGATGATTGTATGGTTAATGCATGCTCAGGCACCCCATACAAAGCCTGGAATTGATAACCCGGAAGTAAATCCGCCCATATACGATAAGTTACTGAGCCTGTCTTTAAAATACCATCGCCATTATTTGCTGCTCCTGTAGAATCATCCAAATTGCTGATGTAAAATTTTTCTACAATAATATTTTCAAGTCCATTTTGTGCTTGCGCAAGTATGCTGCTTAACAGCGCGCTTATACATATTAGTATTTTTTTCATTTTTTAAGATTTTATGTGTTTAATTAAAAATGTTATGATTAAGTAACTGCTATAGTCCTCAACTATATTTTGCTTTCAGGAAAAACATGAGAGTTCCTTGCCCGTCTGATTTCTCAGTGCGCATAATCTCCCTGTTGCGATGCGTGTTATACACGCACCGCTAATTCAGAGAGCAATAAATAATTGAGCTTTATTATTAATTAACCTGATTGAAAAAAGGTTATTGGCAGGACTGATTAAATTGTCCTAATAGGAGTAAAAAGTCAACGTTGTTGGTTATTCCATCAGCATTAATGTCGGTAGGGCATGGTTGAAGTCCGGGGGTAACGTTTATAATCTGGGCATAACTCCAGTCAGATAACCAGTTTTTACCTGAGCTTGCAAATGCACCGCGATAATTGGTCTGTGTAAAAAATCCGTCAACAGCCGGAACAGGACAGCCTGTTGTTGAAATTGCAGGATTAGGCACTACATCGGGTTTAACAGAAAATGTATTGGTAGTATTATTTACTGTGAAATTGTAATCAAAGCCTGGCAATGTTGCTACTGCAGTATTTAAATCAGTTGTAAAAAACTGTACGCTATCAGCAGCAGTTGCTGTGCCTGCTCCATTTTTGTCAATCGCAATCGCTTTTTGAAATGCATTTACAAAAGTATTACACTTAATCTTCAAGCTTTGGCTTCCATTACCTGCCGTAGCTGACCAGTTATGATAAGCTTCGCTGGTACCTGTGCGGGTACCTAAAGACTTAATAAGATTTAAACCATAGCGCCAGTTGGCAAAAATTGAATTGTAAATTTCTCCTTCAGTCAGTTCTTTTGCCTCAATTGCTGCAAGGCCTGAACCATCGCTGGTTAAAGTAGCTTTGTTATTTCCAATCATGGTAACATTATAAATAACAGGATGAGAACGGGGAGTATTGTTTGACTTCTGGTCATCGGCATCCATTTCAAATCCATTATCAGCATCAACACTGGCTGTGTTATCCGTTTTCATTCCAAAAATAAATTGTGCCTTTCCGCTGTAACCGTCATCCCAATCAAACATATCATCATTACCAAATAACATACTGACATATTTAACATTTACTGTTCCGCCCCAAAATTCAATTCCATCATCAGCACATGAAACTATTTCGATATGGTCAATGGTGGTACCGCGGCCAACTGAACCCAACGACAATGCATTTAACTCACCACCTACCTGCAAAATTGCACCGGCATGCCTGATGGATACATAACGCAGAATACCTGAATTATCATTGTCATCAAAAGATTCGCCTGCAGTCAGGTTAACCCCAAACTGGTCTTTTGAATTACTTGATGCAAATCCTTCAAAGGTTCCTAAACCATCAGCAACTGCAATTTTTCCATCACCAACTCCTGGTTGAAATGGTCCATTAGCAGCCAGGGTTAAATTATTTGTTGCCTTTCCTGCAATACATACTCCACCCCACTTACCAGTGTTTGAAATAGGATAGCTGCCATCAAGGTTATCTGCTTCAGCAGTAAATACAATCTGACAATCCGGATTACCTGATGCAAATATTTTACCTCCGCGTTCAACAGTTAATGCAACCGATGAATCAGGAGTACTTCTGAAACGACCTTTGATTACTGTTCCTGGTTGAATGGTTAAAACTTTGCCATTAGGCACATAAATTTTCTTATCCAAAATCCACGTTTTTGAGCAATCAAGTATGGTATTGTTTGCTAGTAACTGACCATCTCCGGCTCCACCGCTGGTTGCAAGTGTTGATAATAAAACTGTGGGTCGCGTTGATACCGGTGTAGGACAACCACAATTAGCGCCCAGATTAGACTGCGCCTGAACTGATGCAAACGCTGTTAAAGCAAATGCAGCAGTAGCCATTAATTTTGAAAATACTTTTTTCTGATTCATTTTTTTTGTTTTAAGAATTAGTAGTGAATTGAGTTAATTATGTATGACTTATAAAATATAATGTTGTAACTATTTTAATTCTGAAGTTGTAATTAGTGGTGCAAATATGATCAGGCAATCTTGCAGTAATTGAACTAAAAACTTATTAAAAGGTTATCAAAAAATATCATTTAGGTTATGCTGATATTACTTTAAGTTTAGATGGATTTGATCAGCATTGTTTTTTTCTGAAGAAAAAAAAATACCCATCCATTACCTGGAAAATAAATCTCAAACCGTAAGAAATTGTTTTGGCAGATTAATCCTTAACACAGCGAACACTCATACCATATTTTTTATTTGTATGCGAACGAAAAACACTTGTCTTTTTATAATCCATATACCTGTAGAAGGCTTCTATGCTGTCATGATCTGAGGCGGACCACCAAAAACCGGTTGCAAACAAACCGGGATCTGCCCAGGTACCATCAGGTAACCTGCACCCACCGGCTAATGCGGAAAAGCCACTCTCATTGGTGCTCCATACGTTACCAAATCGTGTCCATCCCTGCGGTGATTCAATACGTAAATAATTAGCTGTTTCATACCCACGCCATCCTGCCTGGTCAGCTTCTGATTTGCTCATGCCTAAAGTTGTTTCCAGAACTTTCCAATCCTCATCAGTAGCAACATGCCAGCCAACAGGCGCAATATTATTAGTGTCAGTTATGGCTGCATGATTATAAAGCAAGCCAGGAGAAGCTGCATTATTATCGTACTGGCAGTATGCGCTGGCTGCAGAAGACCAATCAGCATCTGATTGCGCTTTCATTATTAAATTGCCATTTCTGAATTTTTTTACGTTAAGATTTTCAGCCATCCACCATTGATTGCCAATCTTAACGGTACGATATACGTTGTTTTCAATATCTGTTACCGTTCCATTCTCATAAACCGGTTTCGTGTCTGTTTCTGTAGTACATCCCGCAAAATTCATTGCAATGGCAAACACAATTATTATTACGATTGAGTTTTTACGGTTCCCGTTTTTCATGCTTATTGTTTAAAGAATTTTTTCACTGTAATTAAGTCACCTGCCTGTACCTGTATCACATACAAGCCACTTTGTAATTTTTCCAGTGAAACTTCTGTTGAAATCAATCCCCGTTGCATTTGCAAATCCTTATCTATCAGAAGTTGTCCTACCATATTATAGATTTTGAAACTGAGGTTTCTGTACTCTGACAATGGAATGACGAGTGAAAGTTTATCATCTGCCGGATTTGGGAATAGTTTGAATTCCAGCTGTTGCATTCGCTGCTGGGTAAGTGAGGGGCAAGCAATGGTGAGGTCGCGATCGTTACATAATCCGGGATAACAACATAAAGCAGGAATATTGAAATTGGCTCCCGCATCATAGTTACAGGCCAAACTATCCATACAACCATACACTATAAGTGTTTTGCATGAGTCAATATTCTCACATGCATATGCATCATTATACTCGAGGTAACGCGCATCTTTACATCCACATAATGGTGGATATGTGAGAACAGGCGATACTTTTTCTCCGGGTAATAAGGTATCTCCGTTTGCAACATACTTTACAATTGTTGTACTGCTGCCGTCTGTTTCTTCAACTTCAAGATTCAGTTTAAAAGTCAACTCACCTTTTGTTGTTACTTGTGCAACTAATACCCGGTTACTGTCGCCTGATACTCCTGAATTTTGCTGCAGGAAACAATTATTGCAGGTAAAGCAATTACCAGTATTAATAGTTCCGAATATTGTAGTGTCAGCTCCTGCCAGGTCTTTAAAACCATTATCCAACCATTGTGATAACACTGACGTATCAGGTATAAATCCATCAGCCTGAGTTAAAGCAAGACCTATACATGAATCGGCATTAACCAAAATACCTCCCGGTATCCCTGCTGAACCTCCATTATTATTGTTTCCACCTATAAAAGAGCCGTCACTATCCATATTTTTCTGAACACCCATACTGGTTTTTGCGCATCGCCCAATTGTAATCCAGCTATCAAGCACCAGCAAAGGATTATCAGAAAACCACGATTTATTTATAAGATATCCGAAATAGGCTGTTGGCCTGTCATAATTGTTATAAAAATCTGCTGTGCTCGCTATTTTAAGTTCATGGTAGCTATCTCCATAAATCTTTCTGATCCGGGAGCCGCTTTCCAGCTCAACGTATATTCTATAGGTTTTTGATCCGGGCTGCAAAAAAGCAACTCCGGTTGTATCAGTAGCGTCTAATGAATCTGATACATAGTAATTTTCAACAATTACACCTTTAATCTGTCCACTGACTATTAGTACAGCGTTGGATAAAATAAATACGAGCAAGAAGAATAGTTGTTTCATAAATATATTTTACCTATATGCTATCAGTTAATATTTTTATTTTTCTCTTTAATTACTTATAATTTATACATCACTCCTAAAACAAAGTTTGTTCCAAAGGTGTAGTTGTCATAATCAAGATCGCTTTCACTTTCATAATCATAGGAACTTATTACCGGGGCATTCAGGATATCTCTGATTGTTAAGCTAATGCTGAAATGAGCACCAAGAGTTTTGTTAATCTTAAAATCAATCAGGTTTCTTGGCATTTCATATATATCGGGCACTTCTTTGTTGTCTGAAGAAATCACCAAACGCTTACCCTGTATGTTATAACTCAATGTTAAAGTAAGTCCGATGGAATCAGCAGTATAATTGAGCATCGTATTTACAATGTATGGCGCTTGACCGAACATAGTTCGTGATAAAGTATCTACAGGAATATAATTTTTAATTCCCCCGTCAATTTCCATCCGGGTGCGGACAAATTTTGTTTTCGAATCAGCAAGCGTAACATTTGCGGCAACTTCAAAATTCTTTCCGATCTTTTTCCTGCCTTCAAGTTCTAAACCGGCTACATAAGACTGATCTACATTCTGCCAGCTATAACCAGCTGATTTCACCAGTTCAATATGATTTTTGAATTTTTTGTAAAAAAGACTTACCGAATAATTTCCGCTAACGAAATAATTTTCATACCGTAAATCAAAGTTGTTAATGCTAACCGTTTTTAGCTCAGAATTACCAAATACAAATGATCTGAACTCATAATCATAAACCGCCACATCACTTAATTCTCTGATGCTTGGCCGGGCAGTGGTGAGGCTATATCCTAATCGTATATTGCTCTGGTGATTATCATCTTCTCTTAATTTGAAGATCAGGTTCAAACTGGGAAGAAAATCAGTCTGATTAAGCTTACCCGGATTTGCAGCAGGGAAACCACTGCTGTAATCTCTTCGCGGATCATTGACAGGTAAGCCAAGTGAATCGAATTTCACCACATCGGTGTAAGTATAAATATGCTCAATTCTTAAACCACCGGCAATACGAACAAATGGATTAATTGCGTAATCAGACATTGCATATCCTGACGATATATAACTGTTTCCAAAAGTGTGATTAGCAGCCGAGCCACTTTCAAGGTAATAAAAATCCATAGTGGAAAATGTATTTCCGCTTGCATCCTGGTAATTACTGATGCCAAAATGATTAAGATTAAAATAATAATTCAGGTCGCCATTCAGCATCGGATATGAAACTGCTCCTGCATTAACAGCATAATCGAACTGATCACTTTTTCGGTTTAGCGACTGAAACCCGCCACCTAGTTTTAATTTGCGAACCAGGTTGGTTTGCTTATCCAGCGGAAACTCCACCCCAAGTTGAGAATCAAAAAGCTTATCAGACAGGTAGCGATAGTAACGGTGAATTCCTTCAAGAGTAGTAGGACCTATCTGGTAACTGTTACTAACAGGATCATGGGCATACTGAAGATTTTTAAAATCAGGAGCGCTGCTTTCACCGTCTGTATACGATGCGCTGAATTCGATTTTTAATTTGGGAACCGGCAAAAAGTGGGCTGTTTTTAACTGGTAAACCAATTGCCTGCGCTGTTCATAAAACTGACTTTTTGTAACAATGTTATTAACCGGATCCCTGGAATCAACAGCACTGCGTACTTTATTAACCCCTGCCACATTAGGCATGAATAGCATTGAGATACTGTTATTGGGATTAAGTTTATAGGCCATGTTAACCAGGGCATTCCATCCATTGGCTTCCACACTCAATTGTTGATTTTGAGAAGATGTTACACTTGAAATATAGTTGCCGCTCCCATCACTTACTACTCCGGCACGGTTAGCAGTAGAATTAGGGTCATATACTGTTCCGCTGCCGTAGCGAAATCCGGTAATAAATCCCAATGGCCTGTTAAATAATTGCACCTGGTTGCCAATTGAGAATGACTGGCTAAAATTCATCGGAGCCTTTCTTTGCTCAGTGTTCCAATTAGAAGGAAAGGATTTTCCTGATGCTGCTGCTGCAGAATTTATTGTTGAGAAGGCCTGGGAAGAATAGGTACCGCTTGCATATAATTCTTTCGCCTGGAAATAAGCATCAGGGTCATTAATCTGCGCCATTCCAAGTAATCCCAATTGAACCAAACCGAGCTTATCATAAGTTTCGTTCCAAGGGGTATTTTCATTAACCCCTATTGAACTGAAATAGTTACCCAAACCCAATGCAACATATTCCTGGTATTGTGTTGGATCAATAATTGCCTGCACATAGGTATTGTGATCATGTTTGCGAAGGCTGTTATCAAATCCCAGCCAGTCAGTAGCACTACGCTGAGAAGTAGTTACATCTTTAAATGTGGATTGAGTATTGTAGCCAAAAGTTGTTTCTACATTAACGACCAGTTCATCAGGAAAATCTTTTGTTTCAACAGAAAGAAAAGCTCCTGCCCAATCGCCCGGTAAATCAGGGCTGGCAGTTTTAGTAATCATTACATTATCTACCAGGCTTGATGGAAAAATATCCAGCTTAATGTTATTCGTAAACGGATCAAGTGTTGGTATCTGTAAACCGTTAATTGCCGATTTTACATAGCGATCGCCAACTCCACGAACAGTGATAAAACCACCATTGTTTGTTGAAACACCGGTTACCCGTGAAACTGCTGACGTTATATTATTATCGCCTGTTTTTTTAATTGTTTCTGATGAAATATAATCAATTGAAACTGCTGACTTTTTCTTGATACTTTCCAGGTAATAATCTTTTGCTTTAATAGCTTTACCGGTAACATCTGCGGCTTTAATTTCCTGTGATGAACTTTCCAAAGCAAAATTTCTAACAACTACCTGTCCGTTATGCAGAAGAATTTTTTCTTCAATGGTTTTATAACTTATGTAGCTTATAACAAGAATCTGTGGAAGAGAATCGGGAATTTTTATTGAATAATTTCCATCAAGATCGGTGGTGGTTCCCTTTGACGGATTTGATTTAAGGTAAATACTTACTCCAATAAGCGTTTCGCCATTATTGTCAGTTATTTTTCCACGGACGGTGCCCTGTGCGTAAGTCAGTTGTACAGCTGACAGCAGCAAGCAAAAAGCAACCAGAAATATCTTCATTGGTTATGTTGAATCCCTTAGGAGTTGTTTACCGGTATCCGGTAATTAAAACTTTATAAATTTCTTTGATGCAGTTGTATTGTTTGAAATCAATTGAACTATATACTGTCCGCTAACGAGTTCTGAAATGTTAATGTGTTCTAAGAAACTGGTGGTAGCCGCACCTAATTCCTTATGCATTACCATTTTTCCGTTTATATCATAGATAGAATAACTGTTATTATTGCTCTTTTCTGAAGCAATAACTTTTAATCTCAATTCATCGTTTGCCGGATTCGGGAAAATAACAAAGACTGGTATTTCAGATGAGCTACCCGCCAATCCGGAAGTATTGGGGTAAATCATAAACGGTGCCTGGATTTCATTTCCAACAGGATTTTCTGCTACATAATTTTCAACACCACCTGTTGGAGTTCCGATTTGAATATTGAGTTTAAATGAAAATACACCATCAGTTGTTATCTGAGCAATTAAAACTTTGTTAGTAGCTGAATCCGGACCAACCGAACCATTCAATGCAGCCCATGAACCATTATCAGTAGAAAACACAGGACCATTAGTCCCGTCATTCTGATTATTAAAAACTTCAATTGGAATTGAAATGCCTACTTCAGTTACAGGCTCAGGAATGCGACCAGTAATTTGTATCAATCCATCCTGAACACTGACAGGTATTCCGGCAAGGGCATCATTATTCTGCAAAACCTGGGGCGAATATGAATTTACATTTGTATTAACACCATCATCTTCTGATTTAAGTATTCCAAAATAACCTGAACAAGCAGCTCCAACCGATAACCAGGAATCAAGCATTACCGTATTATCATCCGATTGTGCTTTTGTATAAATGGGTGTTGTATTGCCACGGTCTTCATTATTAAAAAACAAAGTTGATGTTTCAAAACGGCATTCATGCCCGGGTACACCATAACCTGCCTGGAATTTATAACCCGGCAATAAATCAGCATATATTCTATATGTTACTGACCCTACCGGCAGCACTCCGCCATCAATATTTGCCATTGTATCATTGGCATCTGATATATAGTAAGTTTCAACTATAACGTTTTCAAGTCCATTTTGGGCATGCAGAAAAAATATAGAAGATGTAAAGAGAAATATTAAAGTAAGTTTTTTCATTTAATAGTTTTTATTTGTTTCTGTGAAAATTAAAAAGGCATACATGTTGGTGGCAAAAGTGTTGCTTCAACTTTTTCTTAGTAACAAACCAATATTAAGATAGCGTTAAGTTTTGACTACGCGTTAGATAACAACTGCAGGAATTCTAGAATTAACTTAGCAGGTTGCTCAAGCACACTGGTTGCAAAAAATTAATTGGCAGCTTTTGGAAGTTCTGTGGTTATTGAACCTGATTTTTTTCGGATGAATACTTAAGGCAATCCATCAATACCTCATTATTTTCAGGATTTCTTGCCACATAATTTTCAGTTCCTCCATCCGGTGTTCCAAGCTGTAAGTTCAATTCAAAACTCAGAACACCATTAGTTGTAAGTTGGGCTATCAGAACTTTGTTGCTATCATCTGGTCCTATTGCTCCACCAAATGATGCCCATGATCCGTTGGTTGTAGAAAACACATTTGGAATATTTCTTCTGTTTCTGTTATTAAACAGCTCTAATTCCTTTTCAATACCGAATGTTGAGACAACTGCAATAGGTGATGCAGGTTTTAAACCATCCCTTATCTTAATAGGAATTCCGGCAGATGAATCGTCATTCTGTAAAAGTTTTCTTTGCTCACTATTGATTATGGTTTTCAATGTATCGTCCTCTGATTTTGGAACTCCATAATACCCCTGAGCCCCGGCTCCAACCGACAACCACGAATCAAGCATGGCTGTATTTTTTCCCAATGCAGTATAAGCAATATCGTTTGCTGTTGATGTTCCGAATTCCTCATTATTAAAAAACCATGTTGTGGTGGCAATGCGAAGCTCATGACCCGGAATACCATAAACAGCCTGTAATCGATATCCCTTTTTTAAATCAACATATATTCTGTATGTTACAGAACCTTTAGGCAGGTAACCGCCCGATTTAGCTTTTGAATCGCTTTTATCAGAAACATAATATTTTTCAACTATTATATTTTCCAGGCCATGCTGTCCAAATGAAACATGCATGGCAATAATAAACAGCACTAGAGATCCAATAAATTTTCTCATGTTAGTTGTTGTAAAAATGGGGAAGACAAAAGCCTTCCCCTGAGAATGATTTATTGAATTAAAATTCGAGTGGTGAGTTCCTGATTATCTAATTGTATACGGATTAAATACAGTCCTTGGGGCTGAATAGCAGTAAGGTCTATGTTATGATTAAGTGAGTTATCCGAATACTGAATTTTTTCTCCATAAACCTCCTGACCAATAGCATTTAATACCTTAATTTCAGCCAAGCCTTCAGGTTTACCAATGTCAGTTAACCGAACGGTAAATAATCCTTTAGATGGATTGGGATTGATCTGCAAAATCGCTGTATTCAAATCTTTGGGACCATCATCCTGGCGACACACAATTTTAACTGACTTACCGGCTGACAGCTTGGTGCAACCATTGGCATTTGCTACAAGCACTTTATATGACCCCGCTGTTTTAGCAGTATAGGTTTGCCCCGTTGCACCACTAATAACATTCGTTCCTTTTTTCCATTGATAAGTTAATCCTGCGCCTGAATTAGCAGTAAGAATAACACTATCACCTGCACAAATATTTAATGAACCTGATGCCGTAATGCTTGCTGCAGGCAAAGGATTAACCGTTACAGAAATGCCTGGTGAAAGTTTGGTGCAGCCGCTGGAATTTGTAACTAATACCTTATAGGTAAATGTGCCGGCTGATGTTGGAGTGTAAGTAATATTGGTAGCATTGTTGATATTGGCAGTTCCTTTTTTCCACTGATAGGTTAAACCTGCCCCGCTGTTGGCTGTTAGCACTAATGCATTTGTTCCTGAACAATATGTGGTTGGTCCTGTTGGAGTAATTGTTGCAGAAGGAACTGCATTAACCTGCATACCAATTGTATTTGATGTTGCAGGGTTACCTGTAACACCGGGCAGATTAGATGTCATTACGCATACAATCTGATCATTATTGACTAAAGAAGCATTAGTATAGGTAGGACTATTAGTTCCAACGTTTACACCATTCTTCTTCCACTGGTAAGTTGGGTTAGTTCCCCCATTTACAGGCGTAGCAGTAAATGTAACACTCGTTTTAGTACAAATTGGTCCGGCCGGGTTTGCTGCAATGCTTACACCGGCATTTAAAACCATTGGATATGTTAATGATGGGATGACAATTTCATTTCCTGTTGGATTAGAAGCAACATAATTTTGAACACCTCCTCCGGGAGTACCTATCTGAACATTGAGCTGAAAGCTGAAATTTCCATCAGTTGTAAATTGCCCAATCAGTACCCTGTTTGAAGCAGTTGGTCCAACTACTCCACCTAAAGCAGCGATAGATCCGTTGCTGGTAGTAAATAGTCCACCTGCCTGGCTGGTGAAATCGAAGACTCCTAAATCTCCATTACCGGTATTACTAAGGCCTACAAAGGTAACAGAGGCAGGTGTTCCTGTAATCATTCCATCTTGTGCGGCAAGACTTGCTGTAGTTCCAATATTAATTGGACCGCTTGCTGTTACATCATTGTTTTGCAAAATGTTGTTGGCGTTGCCGGGCGATCCATCTGAATCATCTGACTTAAAAACACCAACCTTTCCTGTTGCTACACCACCAACACTAAAATACGAATCTATTAAAACAGTATTCTTACGTATGTTAGTTGAAGAGGTGAAAGGCGCAGCTAGTCCACCATAATCTTCATTATTAAAAAAAGTTGTTGATGTTTGTATGGTCAGGCTATGGCCGGGCACACCATATAGTGCCTGAAAATTATATCCGGGCAACATATCAACCCATACACGATATGTTACTGAACCTGCAGGCAAATTTCCAACGCTTCCTGCAGCATCAGCTGAATTGGACACATAGTACTTTTCAACTATAATGCCCTCAAGTCCGTTTTGAGCTAATGAAAGGGTTGCGACAAATACTGCTGCTAATAGTGTTAATAGTTTTTTCATATGTTTAATTAATTTATTGAATTGAATTTTTTTCTAAAACAGTTGATGAGATGTCAGCTAATTAATAGCATGAAGAGGCCACGAAAGTCTGTACTTATAGCTTTATGGGATTAAATAAATCATTACGATTAGGTTAAATTTGAAAAAGGTCGTAATCGTATTTGTTTTAATATAGTTAGAATTAGTGGGAATATTTTCCTGATACTTTATGCCATTGTTAACTTAAATTAAAATTATTTATGCTGGCCTATAAAAAAGCAAAACGAACAGAACCGAAACTGCAGCTTTGAATTGATAACAACTTTATTACATTCGTTGATAAGAATTACTAACTGATGCAAGACGCATTTTTATACGGACTACTGGCAACCTCATCATTAATTTTAGGTGGAATAATTGGCTCTGCATTTAAGTTAAGTAAAAAACTTCTTGGGATAATAATGGCCTTTGGAAGCGGTGTGCTTATTTCAGCAGTTGCCTATGAACTGATTTTCGAATCAATTAAAATGGCTGTGGGCAGTGGTTTCCCGGCTATGGGCTTATTTGCAGGCGCACTTGTATTTTTTTTTAGTGACAGGTTAATTGGAAATCTTGGTGCAGTAAATCGCAAGTCAATTGGTGCAAGCCATGCTTCAAATCTTGCTGCTCCAATGATACTTGGTATTTTGCTGGATGGTATACCTGAGTCTCTCGTAATTGGACTGGGTATTCTTGAAACCGGTACGGTAAGTCTTGCCATTCTTATTGCCGTATTTATATCAAACCTGCCGGAAGCGATTGCCGGAACTACTGGAATGATTTCGGGTAAATGGTCAAAGCAAAAAATAATTCTGCTGTGGATCATCATTGCAATAGTTTGCGCACTATTTTCTATGGCCGGTTATTCACTTTTCGAAAACATTTCAAATACATGGCTTTCGTTTATTCAGGCTTTTGCCGGTGGAGCTATTTTAGTAATGCTTGCAAACACCATGATGCCCGAGGCTTATGAACATGGAGGTAAACTAACCGGTATATTTACAGTTTTAGGTTTTGCTGTTTCAGTAACAATTATATTAATTGAAAAACAGGAACAAATTCAGCATTTAATGCACTAATTAGTATTCTAACCTTTAATATAAACCCAACTGAATGTGATTAATAAAATAAACGTTGGCGGATCCGGATTGTTCTTATAGATTTAAAAAGTTTCATATCGAAAGCAAGAATAAAAGTTGCTTATTTTGAATTTAAAACAGAATCATTTATGAAGAAAATTTATTTAGCCATGTGTTTGATGATTTGTTTTTTTTCATCAATACATGCACAGACAACAGACTCAATACCTGAAACAAAAAATAAAAAAGAGAAAAAGGTAATGGCTTTTGTCGTTCCTGCCCTGGCTTCTAATCCAACGTCAGGTTTTATGTATGGTATTTCCGGAATTGTATCATCTTATTTGGGGCCCAAAGAAACCACACAACTTTCTGATGGTATGCTTGCCTTAATTTATACCACAAAAAAGCAATCCATGAACCTGATTAAAACCAATGTTTTTTTGAAAAATGATAGTTGGAATTTAAAAGGTGACTGGCGGTTATTTTTTTCATCGCAACCTACTTATGGATTAGGCACAGGACCACAGTCAGCAAAGGCAATAGCTCAGGACAGTTCGTATGAGTATGCTGATAACTTATATTCTAAGTCAATTCCTGACGAACAAATGATGGATTTTTCATACATCAGGTTTCACGAAACATTTATGAAGCGATTTGGTGACACGCGTTTTTTTGCAGGACTTGGCTGGCATTTCGACTATCACTACGATATTGAAGACAATCTGCTTAACCTTGATACCACTAATGGCCAACAACTTGCAATAACCAGCCATTATGCATATTCAATAGCTACCGGTTTTAACCCTGAAAAATATACACTTTCTGGCCTTTCATTAAATGGTCTTTTAGATAGCCGCGACAATCCTGTAAACCCCTATCATGGACGATATGCGTACATTAGCTGGAGGTTAAATCCTGAATTTTTAGGAAGCACAAAAAACTCATCATTAATATGGATGGAGTATCGCGATTACTTTAACCTTTCTACAAAGCGTCCAAGACATATGATAGCATTGTGGATGTATGCAAGTATGATTACAGGTGGTGAAGTTCCTTATATGGATTTACCGGCATTGGGCTGGGATCAGTTTGGTAAATCAGGACGAGGTTATACTCAGGGCAGATTCCGAGGGCCTCATTTAATTTATGGCGAACTTGAATACCGGGTTCCTTTGCCGGCTATTATTAAAAAGAATCCTGACTTGTTTGGTGCTGTTGCATTTGTTAATGCCACTACTGCAGATAATCTGAAATCAAGTGAAGAAATTACCAGTAAGTACCCTAACTACCAGCACATTGAGATGTTCAAGTATGTTGATCCGGGTGTTGGTATTGGTTTACGCGTAATGGTAATGAAAAAAACCAGGGCCAACCTTACTCTTGATTATGCATGGGGGAAATATGGATCACAAGGATTCTATTTTAATTTCAATGAAACCTTTTGAAATTATTGCTAATGATCAAAAGCATAATACTGCTATGCTGCAAATAATTTATTTGCGGTGCATAACAAAATGCAAATGAAAACTACACCATTAATTTTATTAAGTATAGATTTGTCGCATAAAAGTTAAAATACAATGAAACTTCCATTCATCAAACTGAACATCTTTTTTTTATTAATTGTTACAAATAGCCTTGCATCAACTAACTGGCCTAAAGTTATTAATGCCAATAATGGTTCAAAAATTACCATTTATCAGCCTACGCCTGAAAAATTTCAAAACAATATCCTTAACGCCCGTGCCGCAATTAGTGTTCAGGCTAAAGGCAGCAGCGATTTGGTTTTTGGTGCTGTTTGGTGTACTGCAAAAATGAATACTGACAGGGAAACACGAATGGTAGAACTGGAGTCAATAAAAATTGATAACGTAAAATTTCCGGATATAACCGATACCGTACAAATAAATAAGCTTAAAACACTTCTTGAAACCGAAATTCCTAAATGGAAACTCCAGGTTTCGCTGGACGCACTGATAGCAACTATTGAACAGGAAAATCCTCAAAAAAGTGATGATATAAGTAACACTCCTCCAAAAATAGTTTATACGGATAAGCTTACAACGTTAGTACTTATTGATGGTGAACCAAAATTAGAAATGGATGAAAACATGAAAATGAAAAAGGTGCTGAACACTCCATTCCTGATTCTTGAAGACGGCTCAACCTATTATCTATATGGAGGAAAATACTGGTATAAAAGCAGTGCCATTAAAGAAGGATGGACAACAACTGATAAACTGCCACAGTCAATTGCAGCAATTGACAAACAGATAAAAGAAAAATCAAAGGAGGCTGCTGAGGCAAGCAAAAGTGCAGATGCTCCCAAAACCCCTCCGGCTATATTCGTTACCACCGAGCCCATGGAATTGATACAAACAGATGGACAGGCTAACATGAAAAATATTGACAGCACCAACCTGCTTTATATAGCTAATACAAGTGATAATATATTTATGGATATCACCAGCCAGATGTATTTCACCTTATTAAGCGGACGCTGGTATCAGAGTAAATCATTACAAGGTCCGTGGTCATATATTGCTGCTGAAAAACTACCTGCAGATTTTGCAAAAATTCCAGAAGGCAGTGAGAAAGATGTAGTACTTGCCAGTGTTCCTGGAACAGCCGCTGCCAAGGAGGCTGTTATGGATGCTCAAATACCACAAACAGCAAAAGTTGATCGAAAGACTGCCACCTGTACAGTAAAATATGATGGAGAACCTAAATTTGAAGCAATAGAAGGTACTGGATTGGCAGTGGCAAAAAATACAAGCAGCACCGTATTAAAATCGGGCAATAAATATTATTGTGTTGAAAATGGAATTTGGTTTGTTGCAACTGCTCCTACAGGCCCCTGGACAGTAAGCGATGATCGACCAAAAGATGTAGAAAGCATTCCTGCAAGCAGCGAGGTTTATAATGTAAAGTACGTTTATATTTACGAAACCACTCCTCAATATGTTTATGTAGGCTATACACCGGGGTATATGGGATGTTATGTTTACGGTCCGACAGTAGTATATGGAACAGGTTATTATTATTCACCCTGGTACGGACCCTATTACTATCCCCATCCTGTAACTTATGGTTTTAGCTTTAGCTATAATCCTTACTATGGATGGAGTATGGGAGTAGGATTCAGTTACGGTTGTTTTAGTTATCATGCGGTATATCGTCCTCCTTACGGCTATTATGGACCACATGGTTATCATCCACCCTATCACCCACCTTATCATGGAGGAGGTTATTATGGGCACCGGGTAAATCATTATGGAAACACTACTATCAATGTTGATCGCAGTAACAATATCTACGCAGGAAATAAAGGTGTTTCCACCCGTGATATTAATCGCAATCAACCTTCAGTTGGCTCACGACCTTCACAACAGCCTGCCGGTAATTCCAGGCCTTCTCAGCAGCCTTCCACACGTCCTTCAACACAGCCGGCAATTTCGCAGCAACCTTCAACCCGTCCTGCACAGCAGCCTGCAAATAAGGCTGATAATGTGAGAACTGACCGTGATGGAAATGTATTCCGTCAAAATACTGACGGCAGTATACAACAGCGAAATAATAATCAATGGCAGAACAGT
Source organism: Bacteroidia bacterium (assembly GCA_044230205.1). Taxonomy (GTDB): domain Bacteria; phylum Bacteroidota; class Bacteroidia; order AKYH767-A; family OLB10; genus JAEUTH01. Next base: position 24,324 of record JBGARN010000009.1, on the reverse strand, counting down.
GATCGCTCTTCACAAATGAATCAGCATTACCAAAACAATAACAGGGCGCAAACACGGGACCAGAATTTTAATAATATGGGAGGTGCTTCACGCAATTCGCAAGGAGCAGCAACAAGACCGGCAGGAGGAAACTCACGCCCATCAGGTGGTGGCGCACGGGGTGGCGGAGGAAGAAGATAATGTTATAAAAACAAATAAAATTTTCTTCAATTCACCTTCATATTTTAGAGTAAACAGAACAATTAAACATATACTTTATGAAATTAATATTGATAGCGGTTGCTTTAATGGCCCTTGTATTTTCCAGGACTTCAGCACAGCAAACAATTGACACTTTAAAAACTCCTGATAGTTTAAAAACATTGTCTACTGATACAGCTGTTAAGCAACAAACACAGCCCAAAACTGAAACACCTAAACCCCAGGCCACTGCTACTGCGCAGCAACACGTTAAAAAAGACACACGTCCTTTTATAAAACGGTGGACGTTTAATATTGCAACTGGTTTTTGGGCAAATACATCCGGATCATATTTTGAAATTAGTCCTACATTGACGTATCACTTTCCGAAAATATGGGCTATTGGCGGAGGGCCTACTTATGTATACAGACACGATAAAGATTATGAAGAGGACCTTAATGGTTTTGGCGGTAAATTATATGTGCAGGCAAACCTTACCAAGTGGTTTTACGCTTGGACTGAATACCAGGGAATTTCAAATCAATATTTAGTAATAAATGATAATACCAGCAAAATTGAGCGGCAGCAGGGTTATGTTGATTCCTGGTTCTTAAGTCTTGGCATTCATTTCAGAAGGTTTAATGCGCAAGCTTTATATGATGTATTATATGATAAAACCCGCTCGCCATATGGAAGCGCATGGACTTACCGGATTGGATTTGGATTTTAGAAAATACAGCTCAACAATATCTTAGTTTGCACCATTAAAAAAATTTATAATTTCGCCCGCGATAAAAAATTAAAACACGTTCGGTATGAGAAAATTTATGGAAACTTATTTTGGACATAGTGGAACTAGCGTATTAGCCATGTTATGGGTAATACTTGCACTGTCTTTTATTTTTTACATTATGAAGTGCACCATATAATACAATATTCTGTAAATAGAACTTTTAAATTTATATAGTTATAAAAAAAACCTGTTCAATCTTGAACAGGTTTTTTTTATACACCAAATTGGCGCAAGTGATGGTCTAAATGTTTCCATTGTAAAGCATCCCACTCTTCAATTGTCATTTTTCCAAAAAAGGGATGCGCATCACTTGTAATTCCCTTCGGACCATTTTTTACATAATCATTAATAAGATCGATCAGATGTTGTTTTTCTGTGTCAAATGCACGTTCATCTTTAACTTTAAACTCAGGTGCAGTAGGCAAATTCTTTTTAAAAGGCTCAGGTTTGAGTAATTGTTTTTTGGCCATTTTACCGAACAGAACACCAATTAAACTTTGCTTTAACTTTAATTTGCCTGTTGCAACTTTCAATGGTTCCTGTGCATGTGCCATCATTTGCGAAACGGTCATTTTACCCCACTGAGGTTGTGTATTGGCTTGCAAGCGGTTTAACCTGCTGATTATTTCTTCGGCATTACCGGCACTCAATAAACTCTCCATTTTAATTTTAATACACGGTATTTAATTACTCACGTTCATTTTAAAACCTTTACCATGTATATTCATGATGTCTATGCGGGGATCATCTTTCAGATATTTGCGCAACTTGGTGATAAAAACATCCATGCTTCGACCAGTGAAATAATTATCATCGCCCCATATGGCTTTTAAAGCTTTTTCGCGTGGCAATACATCGTTAATATGATGACAGAGCATTTTTAGCAAATCAGCTTCCTTAGGTGATAATGAATCTGTCTTTCCATCGTGATGCAACACACGCATATTGTAGTCGAACTTATATTTACCAATTTCAAATTGTGTCTGATCGGGCTTAACAAAACTCTCGCTTGCCCTCTTAAGAAGTGCTTTTAGCTTAAGCAACAGCACATCACTGTCAAATGGTTTAGTTAGGTAATCGTCAGCCCCTGCTTTAAAGCCTTCAATCATATCTTCCTTCATGCTTTTGGCAGTTAGAAAAATTATGGGCACATTGGCATTATGCTGCCTGATATCTTTTGCAAGAGAAAAACCATCTTTCTTCGGCATCATAACATCCAAAACACAAATATCAAATTTGCCTTTATAAAATTTATCTAATCCCTCTTGTCCATCACGGGCGAGCATTACATCATAATCGCTCATTTCAAGATAATTCTTCAATACGTTACCAAAATTAGTATCGTCCTCTACCAGTAATATTTTTTCTTTTTGCTTGTTCATTATTGTTTATCTGATTTTATAGTTGTGTCTCTGATTTTATTGTAGTGTTCTTCTTTCCAATGCAAAAATATATTAAGCATTGAAAGGCAATATTAACAAATCAGACGATTTTTATTGCAGAACGTTACATCCTTTGGTATAAGTATTGTAATTTAATTAATTGGAATTAGTCAACTGATTCTTATTGCCTTTTAATAAGCTCCTGCTATTATGCTTATTCTATTTAAACGGAAGATAGATCGTAAATGTACTTCCTTTCCCTTTTTCACTTTTTACATCAATAGTTCCCCGGTGTTCATCAACAATTGCTTTTGAATAACTTAAACCCAGGCCAAAGCCTTTAACATCATGCAGGTTGCCGGTTGTTGCACGATAAAATTTTTCGAAAATATGTTTGACTGTTTCTGAAGTCATACCCATTCCTCTATCTGTTACTTCAATAAATATTCCCGATTCACTGTTCCAGGTATTGATTGTAATCGATAATAATTCATTGCTGTACTTTATTGCATTATCAATCAGGTTATTTATAACGTTGGAAATATGAGTAAGATCGGCACTGATGATGGGTTGCTGCGCCTGAGGAGTGAACTTAACTACCCCGTTACGGTTTTCTACCTGCAGCTGATTGCTTTGAATAACAGATTGAATTACATCGTGTACATTAACTTCTTCAAACTTTAATTTCAGTTCACCTTTGTCCATTTGTGCCATTTGCAACACATTGGTAACCTGGTTATTCATGCGCGTGTTTTCCTGCTTAATAATAGTAGTATAGAAATCAAGCTTTTGCTTATCAGTGTATACTTTTTCATTTCGTATACTGTCGGCAGCTAATGCTATTGTTGCAATCGGAGTCTTAAACTCATGCGTCATATTATTGATAAAATCATTCTTAATATCTGCCAGTTTTTTCTGCCTGAGTACAACATGGATGGTATATGCAAACCCAAAAATGATAATGAGAGAAAAAATAACCGCACTAATTAAAACAGGCCAAACATTAGATAATACATAATTTAACTTTCCTGGAAAATCAATCATCAGCATGTAAGGCTTCTGAATAATATCATTAGGATACAACTGTGTTCGGATATTACTTTTTAAAATCTGAATAGTATCAACCGGCTTGCTGCAAAACAATACGCTGTCATTGGTAGTATTTACAACAGCAAATTTATAAGGCAGAGTAACAGAATAATTCAACAACTCATTTTTAATGAGTGTATCCAACTGTTGACAGTCTTCCTTGCTTTTCAAAACGTTATCACCTTGACCAAGCTCATGTGATATTTTATTTAACAGCTTTTGATATCTTTTAATAGTAACCTCAAACTTTTCGCGGCTGGATAATATTGCACTGCGTGCCGAGTCACCAATCGGATCATTCATTATACCATTAAACTCATTAAGCAATGAATCACGCTTGCGCTGAATAGATTTATAATTAATACTATAATTTTTGCCTACCGTACTGCTATAATCTACTTGAACTTCCGATCCGGTTGCTGAATCTTCAAATGAAAATGATTGTGATTTATTTTCAGTTTTGTCAGAGTCAGCAACTTTCAATTCATCCGGCAAATCAGTTTTTGGTTTCCTCAAATGAAGCTTTAAGTTTTCATCACTCGGATCCAAGGGATAATAATACAGATCCTGGCTCTGAAACTGATCCCAATCAAAATTATCACGGAATTTCTTATATACGTCTATACCCGGAGCTATTACAACCTGGTTATCAAAAAAAGTAATAATCTCTTTATTATTCTTTTTAAAAACTTTTATACTGCTGTGCACATGGCTGTGTCGCATGGTATCAAAAGCTTCTCCTTCCTGCTCACTTAGCTGGGCAAACAACGCAGGCGATAATGTATGGTTACCTGCAAGCTTGCTTAATCCCGTAGAAGTTGTATCGAAATTAAAAAAATCAGCTATTATATTATTGATATCACGTTGCGATTCAAGTTTATTAACCACGTTATTCATGGCCATACTCACATTTTGTTCAAACTGCTCTTCCTTCACTTCGATATCATGGCTAATCCAATACACTTGCAATGCTATCAAGCCAATTAAAGCTGTGGTCATAAACCCGATTACCAAACTCAGTTTTAACCTTGTCATCGTCTACAAATTTAAAAGGAGTGTAGCTTACTAAATTTGTTTAACCAACTATTAACAGCCATTAACCTTGCATTAACCCTTAGATGGAATTTTGTAATTTAAATTTGAATGCATAAATCCTATAAATCTTATACCATGTTTTCCCAATTCATCAATCCGTTTCTCAGAGCATTATTGTTCATCGCAATTATTGCACTTAGTCTATTGTTTAAAGCACAGGCTCAGTCATCAAACAATCAGAATGACCAAAAGGTCCATCTTAAAATTATGAAAGATTTTAACGGTAATAAAACAGAAATTGATACTGTATTCGATAACAATGAAGCAGCTGATAATTTTCTAAAACAATTTAATGATGAAAATGAATTTGAAGATAACGATATCAATCATCAGCGGGAAATAAGCATTCATATTAATGGTGACTCCCTGCAGGGTGCTGACCATGGAGCATTTAATTTTAATTTTAAAATACCTGAATGGTCAGAAACTGACCGGGAGAAAATGGAAGCTGCAATTGAAGAACTAAAGAAAGAAATTGAGTTGGGTTTACCTGAGGGTGATTTTAAATTTGACACTACTGTTAATGGAAACAAGTTCAATTATAATTTCAAATTCAATTGTCCTGACCGCAAAGAAATGGAACAGATGGAAAAAGAACTGAATAACATGAAGTTTGATTTCGATTTTAATGTTCCGGATGTTCCGCCATTTCCTCCAATGCCCCCGATGCCGCCTGCACCAAATTTTAAACCAGATGTTAAAGGATTAAATGATGCTGATTTAAAACAGTTTAATGACCAAATGAAAAAAGCTGAAGAAGAATATAAGAAAGCGCTTGAATTGCTAAAAGAAAAAAACGGAACGATAAATCAGCAACATCCATGTCCGGGGTTTTATCATTATGAATTTAATGATAACAATACCGAACCAGCCAGGAAAAAAATTGTAGTCATTAAAAAATCAGACTCAAAAAATGCTTCAGTCAATGAGGAAACCCAAGCAAAAAAAGAGGTTGAAAAAAGTGAAAAGTCAAACCGTCTTTCTTTAACCAATCTTAAAATATTTCCAAATCCCGCTTCTGGCAAATTTGAGGTTAGTTTTAATTTACCAAACAAAGGTGATACAGAAATAAGCATTACTGATCCGCATGGCAAAAAAGTTTATAAGGAATTACTGGCTTCATTCAGCGGTAGTTATCAGCAATCATTTGACATCAGTGATAAAGGAAAAGGAGTTTATTTACTTACAATAACTCAAAACAATAAATCTGCCAGCGAAAAACTGATCGTTAAGTAAAATTTCTCGTATAAAGTCTTCCATTTAAAAAATTCACAAACCGATACACCTTATGATGTATCGGTTTTTGTTATTTAAAACAGTGTTATGATTAATAAAGTCAAATGAATTAGATGAATTGTAATTTGTATCATCTGGACTATAAGGAAGCTTAATTGAGAAAACAAGCAACCCTAAATAGCTGATTTTATGCAATTTACCCTGTTCAGAAAAAAAAATTACAAACTTTTTACTTTAAAAATACTTTGTATTTTCGCCACGCAATTTTTTATTAATCAGTCATTCAGCAAATAAATATGTCAACAGAAACAGGAACGCTTGACAAGCCTAAATCAGTGTGGGGTGGCGGCCGTTCGCCCTTTAATGTTAGCTGGGGAAAAATGTATATGTGGTTTTTCCTTGTATCCGATGCTTTTACCTTTTCATCCTTATTAGTTGCATATGGTACTTTGCGTCATAAGTACACTACTTCCTGGCCAAATGCTAATGATGTATTTACCCATTTCCCATTTGTTGAACAGCATGTTCCGCTTGCTTATGTAGCATTAATGACCTTTATACTTATTATGAGTTCTGTAACAATGGTGCTTGCTGTTGATGCAGGACATCGCAGAGATAATAAAGGCGTTGCTCTTTGGTTGGGGCTTACCATTATTGGCGGTTTAATGTTCGTTGGCTCACAGGCCTGGGAATGGTATCATTTTATAAGCGGTACTGAGCATGGCGCCTATATTCTTGAGGATAATTCAGTAGCAAGAATAAAGCATGGAGCTGAAAATGTTTTAATATTAAATGGTAAAGAAATAACAGGGGCTGCAGCTGAAAATATTAAAGCAACTGCTGAACATTTTCATGGTGCCAACCTGGTTAAAAATGAATATGGCAATCCCCTTTTTGGTGACTTTTTCTTCTTCATTACAGGTTTTCACGGCTTTCACGTATTCAGTGGAGTGGTAATCAATCTCATCATCTGGTTTAATGTAATAGATGGAATATATCGAAAACGCGGGCATTATGAACAGGTTGAGAAAACCGGTTTGTATTGGCACTTCGTAGATTTGGTGTGGGTATTTGTATTTACCTTCTTTTACCTTGTATAATTTTTATAAAGAAAAATAACGATCAATAAATAACTTAGTAAATCAATGTCAGGCGAACACAAACATTCTGAAGAACAACACGGATATTATACAGGCGATATACATAACCAGTTTGTTGAAGAACACGTTGATCCGAAAGGAAAAAAAGTAATCTGGAGAACTTTCTGGATTCTTCTCTTTATCACTATTTTCGAAGTTGGCATTTCTTTTACAGCTATTCCAAAACCTATTCTTCTTTATATATTCATTGGACTTACTGTAGTAAAAGCATACTTTATTGTTTACTTTTTCATGCACCTTAAACACGAGTGGCAGTCTTTTCAATATGCCATTATTCTTCCTTTTATATTGATCATTTATCTTATTGTAATTGCTTTAATTGAAGGAAACTATTTGCACCGTATGTTGTTTTAATTCAAGAACAACAGTTTGATTACAATTATTTAATGCAAAAAAGTAGTGGCATAAAACTTAGGCTAATTGCCACAGCGCTTATCATTTTATTTGGTCCTGCCCTATTTTATTTCCTCGTAAGCCGAGGAAGCAATCAATATAAAACACTAGAGATCTACGGACCTCGCGATTTTAAAACCGGAGCGGATAATTCAGATACTATTTATCATCAGATCAGTAATTTTAGTTTAACTGATCAATTCGGCAATTCTGTAACCAATCAGACTTTTAAAAACAAAATATATGTGGCCAATTTTTTCTTTACCACTTGCACCACTATTTGTCCTAAAATGAGCGAAGGGCTTCAGGATGTTGCTTATGCCTTTAAAGATGATACTCTGGTAGCCATAATTTCACATACCGTTAATCCTGAAAATGACTCCGTGCCGGTTTTATTGGAATACGCACAGCGATACAAAGCAAAAAAAGGCAAATGGTATTTTGTAACAGGCAATAAAGAACTCATTTATAAACTTGCCCGCGAGGATTATTATTTACCTGTTGCACCCGGCAATGGAGGAGTTGATGATTTCATCCATAGTGAAAAGCTAATTTTGATTGACTCCAACGGCCGTATCAGAGGCATTTATGACGGAACAGATGCCTGGGATATTTATCGTCTTAAAGACGAAATAAAGGTGCTGGAGTACGAATGTTTTGGTAAAGTTTATCAAAAAAAAGTGTAAGTAGATGAGTGACTCAGCTATTGATAATAACAAAACAATTTTCAGGTGGATATTTGCTATCTCGGTGTTTGTATTTGTTGCTGTTGTTGTACTTAACCGAAAAATTCTTCCGAGGCCGGAAGTAATTCCTCCTTTTGTTTATTCACTGCCTCAAATTAATGCAATTATCAATGCAACATGCTCGCTGTTGCTGATGTTGTCCTATTACTTTATCAGGAAGAAGAAAGTGAACCTGCATCGTAAAATCAACATCACCACCTTTGTTCTTTCTGCTATTTTCCTGCTTTCATACATTACTTATCATTATATGGCCGATGAAACCATATATCCAAAGGATAATCCATTGCGACCGGTCTATATCGCTATACTAATTTCTCATATTATACTTGCTGCAGCTGTTTTACCACTTATTCTTATCTCCTTTTATTTAGGGTTAACTAACCAGGTTAAAAAACATAGACGTATAGTTAGATGGACATTCCCCATTTGGTTATATGTAACTATTACAGGTGTAATTGTTTACCTTATGATTTCGCCATTTTACAGTCATTAATTTCAGGTTGCTAAGTTTTGAAACCATTAATATCTTTTACTGCTGTTAACCATTAACAAATGGCTATTACAATTTAAAAACTCTGCCTAGGACTAATATGAAACTACTCTTTTCAATTTAATAATCTAACATTACATTTGCTCAATGAAGAAGAGTTTATTTCTGATTATAACGATTATAATAATTGCACTTTCCGTTGAATCAGGTCATGCGCAATGCTCAATGTGCAAGGCCACTGTTGAATCCAATAAAACAACAATAGCTTTATAGGTAAAGGTCTCAATACAGGAATACTCTATCTCATGTCGATACCTTATTTGCTTGGAGGAGTTGGTTTGGGCATCTATCTTTGGAACAAAAAGAAGAAATAGAATTTTCAATAAATTAAGGACTTTTCTTCATTTTAATACCCATAAGCATCTTTTATAGAACTGAATAAAGTCAATTTTCAGTTTTTGGCATATAAACGTATCTTCGCGGCCGGTCATTAATCATGCAAATTAATTTACCATGCTTGCTAATAAATACAGTAAAGAAGACCTTAAAAAAAGGTTGAATGAGGAACCCTTTAACCGACATACGCTTTCGTTTTACCGGTATGTAAACATTAGGGATATTGAACAATTTCGTGACGATTTATACATAAAACTAGATGAACTCAGGGTTTTGGGTCGAATATATGTTGCTCATGAAGGCATAAATGCTCAAATAAGTGTTCCTACTCCAAATTGGGATGCATTTAAGCAACTTATTAATTCTGATAACTATTTAAGGAATGTTCCTTTTAAGATTGCTGTGGAGGATGATGGAAAATCATTTTACAAACTCATTGTACGGATTAAAGAAAAAATAGTTGCTGATGGTTTGCCTGAAGAACTTGTTGACTTTAGTGATGTAGGCAAACACATTGATGCAATAGAACTCAACCAGGCTCTGGAAAGTCCTGATACCGTTATTATTGATATGAGAAATCACTATGAAAGTGAAGTGGGTCATTTTACAAATGCAATTTGCCCTGATGTAGATACTTTCCGTGATGCATTACCAAAGGCAGTAGAATTAGCACAAGACAAGAAAGACAAAAAAATAATTCTTTACTGTACCGGGGGAATCCGATGCGAAAAAGCAGGCGCCTACTTCCGTCATCATGGCTTTAAGGATGTTAATCAGCTTTATGGAGGAATAATTGCATATGCTGCACAGGTAAAAGCTGAAGGATTACCATCGAAGTTTATCGGTAAAAACTTTGTTTTTGATGAACGAATGGGCGAACGTATAACTGATGATATTATTAGCGAATGCCATCAATGCGGTAAACCATGTGATGACCATACTAACTGCGCAAATGACGATTGCCATTTATTATTTATTCAATGTAATGAATGCCGCGAAAAATATAAAGGCTGTTGCACAGATGCTTGTATGAGGATAGCTGAAATGCCTTTGGAAGAACAAAAAATGTTACGCAAAGGAAAAATCAAAACTAATGCACATAGTGTTTATAAAAGCAGGCTAAGACCCGATTTAAGAAAAATAAATCTTTTGTATTCAGGTTCATTACATGAACAATAGTTCATTAACCGTAAGCAGGTCTGATAATAATTGACAATTAGATATAAACTGATGTTACTATAAACTTGCACTTTACAATTGCAATTGAAATTATATTTTCGCTCCCCCTATAAATATTGAGTTTAAGCAATCAATCAACTAGAAATATGAATACTTCTATAGACAATTATAACTTTAATGGTAAAAAGGCGTTGGTGCGTGTTGACTTTAATGTACCATTAAACAAGGATTACAGCGTTGCTGATGATACACGAATAAAGGCAGCCATTCCTACCATAAAAAAAATTCTCAAAGATGGAGGAGCTGTAATATTAATGTCGCACCTGGGTAGGCCCTTAAAAAAGCTAAAGGAAGATGGCAGCATTGATTACAAAAAACACTCGCTTTTGAACACCGTTAGCTGCACTCAGGAATTACTGGGGCAGGAAATAAAATTTGCTCCTGATTGTATAGGTGATGAAGCCGTTCAATTAGCTGCAGACCTTAAAGGTGGGGAAGTTTTGCTTCTTGAAAATCTTCGCTTTTATAAAGAAGAAGAAAAAGGCAATGAAGACTTTGCAAAGAAACTGGCTTCATTAGGTGATGTATATGTTAACGATGCTTTTGGAACTGCGCACCGTGCGCATGCCAGCACTGCAATTATTGCAAAGTTTTTTCCACATGATAAAATGTTTGGTTATGTAATGGAAAATGAACTTCAAAGTATCAATAAAGTGCTGAATAATCCCCAAAGACCATTTACAGCTATTATGGGTGGCGCCAAAGTTTCAGATAAGATTCTTATCATAGAACAGTTGCTTAAAAAGGTTGATCATTTGATAATTGGGGGTGCAATGGCTTACACATTTGCAAAAGCCCAGGGTGCCAAAATTGGCAAAAGCATGTGTGAAGAAGATAAACTGGATTTGGCATTATTAATTATCAAAAAAGCTGAAGAAGCGGGAGTCAAATTACACTTGCCTGTTGATTCGGTAAATGCAAACGAATTTAGCAACGATGCTCGTAAAGTATCTGAAAGTAATATCAATAACATACCTGATGATTTAATGGGACTTGACATAGGACCAAATACGGTTGGATTGTTTGTTGAAATCATCCGGCAATCAAAAACCATATTATGGAATGGCCCAATGGGTGTTTTTGAAATGAGTAAATTTGAAAACGGCACACGCAAGGTTGCCGAAGCACTGGCTGAAGAAACACGCTTTGGAGCTTATACCTTAATAGGCGGTGGCGATAGTGCTGCGGCAATAAATAAATTCGGACTGGCTGACCAGGTTAGTTATGTAAGCACTGGTGGCGGTGCTCTTTTAGAGTATATTGAGGGTAAAGAATTACCTGGTGTGAAAGCAGTATTACAAGATTAATATTAATTACATTTTACTGTTTGATTTCTGAGGAAATACTCTTCATCTTTTAATTAAAAATATGAAGCTGGCTGCCATCTGGATTAAGCTCAGTACGGTAACTTACCAATGGAATTGTTGCAGGCCCTCCAATTGGTCCACCGTCAGAAATAATAAAACTCGAGCCACAACAACTTACCCCAGAACAGCATGAATCCTTTAAGGTAACATTATCAGAAGTTACATAAATGCTTGGATTACAAGGATTTTTAGGGTCAAATGTGCATGAACGATCATAAGCTTTGTAAATATCATTCCCACTATTATATACCAGTATTCCCTTTACTCCACCCGGAATATACACCCAACCTCCGGGTACTTTTAGATTAATATAAAGTGGCTGATTCAGATAAACATACGTGTCAACCGGCACCTGGTCAATTACCGAACCTGTTTTTTTACAAGCACTGAATAATGTTGCTATTACAACTAAAATGACCTGAAACTTAAATGAACTTAACATGATTGCCTGGTGAATGAATTTTTAACAAAAGTAGCTTTTACCTAAAATATTTTTATTTTTGTTTCTTAATAAATATCTAAAAACTTATATCCGATGAAAAAGTATATACTCAATTATCTTATTGGAGCATGCTTAACCCTATTAACAGTTAATCTAAATGCACAACAGCTGAAAGATTTGCCTGTTGGCCCTAATGGTGGTCATTGTTTTCAAACCAGTGTAAAAAATCAAAAGATTGAGTTGAAAATGGATGGCAATCAGGCGAAGTTTTATATAATTAATGAACGAAATGAAAATGCAAAATTAACAGCTGCAGCAGCTACCGCTACTATTTTGTTTGATTATAACGCTGAACAACCTGCAGAAACAAGACAGGTGACTATTACTTCAAAAAATAAATTCGAAGTAACCTTACCTCAGACAAATATACCAGTCAACTTCATTGCCTTCCATGCTAACTTTAATGGAGATATTATAGAAGGAAGATTCATCTTAAGAGATCTGAATCGTTTAATGAATGTTGAGCCTGTCAAGTAATATTTAAAATATAGATATTTCAGAAGCCCTTCGGATACTAAATTCCGAGGGGCTTCGTTTTTATTCAGTTTTATAAATCTGCATGAATAAGTTATTTTTATTATTGATTGCATTATCGTTTTTATTTTATTCAGCTGAAACTATTGCTCAATCTAAATCATCAGGAGCTACTGCCCAACAAAAAAAGGCAGAGAAAAAGAAGGCCGAACAAAAGAAGAAGGCTGCAAAGGCCGAAATGAAAGCCAGAAAACACCATGAAAAAATTCAAACCAAAGAGGTGAGAAAACGAATGAAGAAACATAAAAAGCAAGCCACTACTCCTTATAAAAAACCGAATTTTTTTCAACGTACCTTTAAAAAGAAACAGGCCCTGTGGTTACAGAGCCCGTTTAAAGAACAACATTCAGTATTTTTTGAATGTTGTCACCAAATGGTTTACATTGGTAAATGTGCTGTAAAAATTAAAGCATGAAAAAATCTGATATGGATTAAACAAATAAAAAATTGCAATGGTAGTTGCAATGCAATAATAACTTTCTGCGAATAACCCAATTCATAAATATGACTGACAGATTAATTCTTCTGCCGAATATCTTTTATGAAGGGGTAAAAGTGAATGAAAAAAAACGGGCATCATAAATATGATGCCCATTTTTTAAAGAATAGTTTGTACTTTATTAATACCTGTAATAATCAGGTTTAAATGGCCCCTGAACCTGCACACCAATATACTTGGCTTGATCGGGTGTTAAAGTATCAATCTCAACGCCTATTTTAGCAAGATGCAATCGGGCAACTTTTTCATCTAGATGCTTTGGCAGTGTATAAACACGATTTTCATATTTATCTGCATTAGCCCACAACTCCAACTGTGCCAGCGTTTGATTGGTAAATGAATTGCTCATTACAAAAGATGGATGACCCATTGCACAACCAAGATTAACTAAACGGCCTTCAGCTAATACAATAATATCTTTTCCATCAATTGTATATTTATCAACCTGTGGCTTTATTTCATCTTTTGTTTTACCATAGTTTGCATTTAACCAGGCCATATCAATTTCATTATCAAAGTGGCCTATATTACATACAATAGCATTATGCTTCATTTTACGGAAATGCTTCTCGCCAATGATATTAAAGTTACCGGTGGCGGTAACAATGATATCTGCCTCAGCAACTGCATCATCCATTTTTTTCACTTCATAACCTTCCATTGCAGCCTGAAGTGCGCAAATAGGGTCAATTTCGGTTACAATTACGCGAACTTTTGAATCGCGCAATGATTCGGCCGAACCTTTACCAACATCACCAAATCCTGCAACAACAGCTACCTTGCCGGCAAGCATTAAATCAGTAGCTCTTCGTATTGCATCTACCAATGACTCGCGGCAACCATATTTGTTATCAAACTTCGATTTGGTAACTGAGTCGTTTACATTGATGGCTGGTAATGGCAATGTGCCATTTGTAACCCTTTCATAAAGACGGTGAACCCCTGTAGTAGTTTCTTCGCTAATTCCGCGAATGCCTTTGGTAAATTCAGGATATTTGTCCAATACCATATTGGTAAGATCACCACCATCATCCAAAATCATATTCAGCGGTTGTTGATCCTTACCAAAAAATAAGGTCTGCTCTATACACCAGTCAAATTCTTCATTGTTCATTCCTTTCCAGGCATAAACCGAAATTCCGGCAGCGGCAATTGCTGCTGCGGCATGATCCTGCGTACTGAAAATGTTGCAAGAACTCCATGTAACTTCAGCACCCAATGCTTTTAAAGTTTCAATTAAAACAGCTGTTTGTATGGTCATGTGCAAGCAACCAGCTATACGTGCGCCTTTTAAAGGTTGTTTTGGGCCAAATTCTTCTCTCAACGCCATTAATCCTGGCATTTCAGCTTCGGCTAGTTTAATTTCTTTACGTCCCCACTCAGCAAGCGAAATATCTTTCACTTTATAAGGAACATACGTTTTTACTTGTGTATTAATCATATTTTGAAATTTTTTTGCAAAAGTAGCATATTCTAACGGGCTTAACAACAATGTAGCCTGCTAAAAGTTCAATGTTCGCTCACATTTCGTCTTAATTTTTATAATTCAAGCGTACCACCTTGAGTTTGTTTACTGACCATCGATTTTCAGTTAAAGAAAATGAGCTTTGCCGGATTTGAAGTAATAGATTTAGTGCTAAAATAATAGGCCAAATAATGGCTTCACACTGAATTTTTACCTAACATTTTATGGTTACTTATGAATATGGTTGAAATCCTAGCTTGCTAATTGGAAATATTAATTGGTACAATTAATTTAAAACTGAAGTTCCGTCCCATATTAAACACGCCTGTCCGACCAGTAGCATAATTTTCAGGTGCATATTTTAAACGACTAAGATGGTTCTGATAAGCTACATTGGTTAAGTTACTTACAGAAATATAAATTGAAAATAGCGTTCGCAACTTATGTACTATATCAGCACCTGTTCCAATGTTTAATAACAGGTATTCAGGTGTAGCTGTTTCAGTATTAAATGCATTGTAAACATTATCCTGCCTGAAGGTATATTCAACTTCAAAGCGGAAATAAACATTATTTAAAATTTTACCGGCTTTATCAAAATCAGCTCTAAGCTCAGAAGTCATCCTTGGTGCAGGTATTTGCGGTAAAAATTTTTCTGCACCTTGCTTATTGCGCTGAACAGCGATAACATAGGACAACGTATTTTCAAAATGTAACCAGTCCAGAGGATGTGGATGCAAATCAAAACTAAGCTCGCCTCCACCAAGCTGTGCATTTCCTGCTGCATATTTATACGTAACATATCCATCCGTAATCGAATCATTACCGTCCAAACCAGGTAGCTTTTGCTGAAAAATATAATGGTCAATGGAGTTATAAAACAAGCTTAATTCACCGGATAAATGTTCGGAATTAATTCCGAAGGCCACATCGGTTTGTAAACTGTTTTCGGTTTTCAGATCCTGATTTCCGATAAGATAATTCATGGTTCCTTCGTGAATACCGTTTGAGGCTAGTTCAGAAATATTGGGCGCACGAAAACCCCTTGAAACATTAAGTTTCGTATAGAATGTCTCATTAAATTGATAAGTTGCTCCAAGGCTGCCTGATAGACCATTAAAGTATTTCTGAAATTCTTTAAACTGCTCAACAGAAGTGCTGTCAGGAGTATTAACAACGTTACCTATGCTGTCAAGAAACAAATTTTTTCCTTGTTCATTGCGCCTGTCGTATCTTATTCCACCACTTAAGTTGAGTCTCTTAAATGATTTTTGAACCACTCCAAATAACCCATAATCAAAAAGATTGTAATCGGGTATAAGGAATTCAATCCCCTTGTTTGTTGATTGCTGTAGCATTCCATTTATACCTGCAGATATATTCCATGAATTAATTTCCGGCAAATTATAGCGCAAATCATAGTTAATGGTATTTAACTGAAGATATAATCCATATTGGTTTCTGTCGAAAGCATTATCATATTCCTGCCTCTGATTTTGCTGCCATCCGATTACCGTTTTCAGGTTTCCATTACCAAGCACAAAGCTGCTGTTGCTTATTACTTTGTAATGATTAATTAGCTGGTAGGGAACAAAATTGTCATAGGATTTGAAATCGTTATTGTTGGCTAAAACATCTTCAACTATCGAATCGTTTAAAATAACCTCCTTTGTAAAATTACCGGTAATGCTATCCCTGCTTCCTTCAACGATTCCGGGTAATATCTGGTACTTGCTGAAAATCAAATGCGAGTAACCCCATTTGCGGTTAAGTCCAGTAACAGCCGAAAAGCTGTTCTCTTTAAAACCGGAGTTAAATACGTATCCATCATGTCGATTCTTGTAGGCATGAGCCATTTTTGCGCTGTAGCGTAAATCCCACACCAGTCCCTTTTGATTTCCTGCTGCATTAAGGGAGGTAGCCATTAAGCCATTATTAGTTTGATAGTTGAGAAGCACATTGGCATGAATCGATCCTGAAGGCAAGGTAGGGGAAGCAAAAAGATTTATAACACCGGCCAGTGCATCCGAGCCATAGGCTAAGCTTGCAGGCCCTTTTAATATTTCAACCTTATAAACAGAATTTTCATCAATTTCAATTCCATGTTCATCTCCCCATTGCTGGCCTTCCTGTCTAACGCCATCATTAATAACAACTACTCTGTTATATCCTAAACCTCGAATAACAGGTTTAGAAATTCCAACACCTGTTGTGACCTGGGCAACACCGGGCTGTGTGGCTATAGCATCAATTAAATTGGTTGATGCAATTTGTTTTAATTGTAATGGAGCAATAGTAGTAATAGGTACGGGAGTTGTGCTTCTTTCTGTTGAGTGTGAAAGCCCGGTTACTACAATTTCATTCATCTCAGTAATAGATTCCTCCAATTCAAAATTTATTTCGTCAATCGTATCCAGGTTAATATACGCAGATATCATTTTATAACCTATAAGGCTTACATTAATTAAAACCTTTGATGGAGGCAGATCATCAATCTTGTAAAATCCATTTTTATCTGTAACAGTTCCTGTTTTCAAATCGGGCAGATAAACAGAAACGCCAGTAAGCGGATCACCAGACTTTTTTTCAATAACCTTTCCTTTAAGCAAAATTCCGTTTACCTCAACAACAGGAGCGGCAATAATGCTAGGTGCAGTCAATAAAAAGAGGCTCAACAATATTCTGAATATGGTATTCATTAAATATTAAATAATGGGAGTTTAAATAATTTCATCTTATGCATAACATAAATGCATAAGCATTGAACAAGTTACTTAAACAACAGGCGGGCCACGCAATGAAAAATAGCATGGGGGCTCTTGAATAGCTGATAATGCATTATCAACTGTTTGAAGATTTGCAATCAGAAAATCAATTGATAGTTTTAAATTATTGCACTCACATAAAACAGGTGAGGGAGAATAATCGCAAATAGGGCAATGATGCTCAGCCGAGTGAAGATGTGTTTGGCTAAAGTCGGTACATAAAACCTCCTGACAATGATTGGCATAGTGCAACAGGTCTGTAAGTGATGGGTGCAAAAAAACCATCATTAAAAACAATGCAAATATTTTATGCACTCTGGCAAACATGCCGCGAATATATTATAAAAAGAGGCCTTTCGATTACGATTTAACTGAACTAAAACATATGCAATGGATCATTTATATTGAATAATATTATTAGCTGTTTAAATAACCTATACCTAATGCGCCTCACTCATAGTTAAAACAATAATTTTTCGTAAAATATTTTCGAATGCAAGCCATTATACAATAGCCTTAATTAATTGCCTAAGAAATCAAAACCAAAGCCATTAACGAAAAAGTTTAATTTTTATCGAAAGTTAATCGGGTACAAAAACAAATAATTTTATCTTTGTAAAAGCAGAAATAAGTGTTGCAAACAATCTGTATTTAACATTCCCCCAATAGTTTGTTTTTCTGTTGGTTATTCTTTTAGTATGAAACGACTTTTAATTGTTGTAGGCACCCGTCCTAATTTTATCAAAGTAACACAATTTAAAAAAGTTAATGCACAAATGGGATCGCCCTTTGACATTAAGTTGGTGCACACCGGTCAGCATTATGATGATAAAATGGCTGATGTATTTTTCAGACAGTTTGAACTGGAGCCCGATTATTTCTTAAATATTCCGGCAGCAAGTGCTAATACCCAAATGGCAGAAATTATGCTGCGTATTGAAAAAACAATTAAGGAATTTGATCCTAATCTATTGATTGTAGTTGGTGACGTAAACAGCACCTTTGCAGCGGCATTAACTGCTAATAAATGTAACATCAAGATTGCGCATGTGGAAAGTGGACTTCGGAGTTTTGATCGCACCATGCCTGAAGAATTTAACCGCATTCTAACTGATGAAATTACCGATTACTTTTTTATTACCGAACAAAGCGGAATTGACCATTTGAAAAAGGAAGGCAAATCAGATGGTCAATTGCATTTTGTTGGCAATACAATGATTGACACTCTTGTAGCATTTGAAGATAAAATTCAGCAAAACAATGTACTTGAAACTTACAGGTTGAAGAAGGGCAATTATGTTTTGATGACGATGCACCGGCCTGCTACTGTTGATTATAAAGAAGGGCTGGAAAAATTAATCAGTATTATTGGAAGTATTACTCAACATCATTCATTAGTTTTCCCCATACATCCCCGAACTATGGCAAGGCTTGAAGAATTTGAAATGATGTCAAAGGTGAATGAAATGGTGAATAAAACTGATAACCGACTTATACTTACAGCACCGCTTGATTATTTTGCATTTCAGAAACTCACTTCCGACTGCCTGTTTGTAATTACTGATAGCGGAGGCATTCAGGAAGAAACCACATTCAGAAAAGTTCCATGCCTGACACTCAGGGCAAACACCGAGCGGCCCAGCACAGTAACTATTGGTACAAATGAACTCGTACCGTTTGATGTTGCAACTGTTAAGGAAAAAATTCAGTCTATTCTGAACGGTACCTATAAAAAAGGAAATATTCCACCCTTTTGGGATGGCAAAGCAACTAACAGGATATTAGAAACATTGCTTACACAACTTAACTAAATTGAATAAGCAATAATTCACCTCGTAAATTAATGCATATACTCATCATACCTTCCTGGTACAAATCATCAAGCGATCCGTTACTGGGCAGTTTTTTTGAAGAGCAAGCACGTGCCTTGCAATCAGCAGGGCATAAAGTAGGTATTCTTTATCCCGATTTTCATCCACCTTCCTCATTATTTAAAAAAGGTATCCAAATTCCATATTTTGTTAATGACAATGGACTACCTACTTTTTCAGTAAACAATAAAACTATATTTCCCGGATTTCGTTTGGGCAACTATTGGTATCATGGAGTACTAACAGCAAAGGTATTTGATGATTATGTAAAACAATTTGGCAAGCCTGATATTTTACATTCACATAGTGTTAATCACGCTGGAACTGCCGCCATTTATCTTTCAAGGAGGTATAACCTGCCCCATGTAATTACTGAGCATTTAACCACTGTAACTAATGCAAGCATTAGCAATCCCATAGATTTTAAATTCATTCGAAAAATTTTTAAAACCACCGATAAAACACTAGTGGTAAGTTCGGTATTTAAAGATTTGCTTATTGATGCTTTTCAACTACATCCATCCTATTTTGAAGTTGTGCATAATATGGTGAATGATTTATTTTTTGAAAAATTTAAACCTGCTGTATATACAAGTGGTGACGAATTTGTTTTTCTGACTACATCATTTTTAAAGAAAAGAAAAAACCACAAACTATTATTTGACGCTCTGAAAATATTAAAAGACCGTAACTACAAAGTTAAGCTAAGAGTAGGTGGATATGGTCCGGAAGAAAATGATTTAAGAAGCTATGTGAATCAGCAAGGTTTGGAAAATTCAGTAGAATTTACTGGGTCATTAACCAGGCAGCAGGTAAAGCAGCAGCTGGATTTTTCGCATGCGTTTATACTTCCCAGTTTATTCGAAACTTTTGGTGTAGTGCTTATTGAAAGCCTTGCAAGCGGCCGACCCATTATTTCAACCGATAGCAAAGGGCCTCGAGACATTATTACTAATGAAAATGGAATTCTTGTTCAAGGCTTTGATGAGAAACAACTTGCTGAAGCAATGATTAAGCTCATTACTAATTATTCCCAGTATGATCAGCACAAAATATCTGATCAGTGCAGGAAATTATATTCAGAACAAAGCATTACTTCAAAGTTGGTAGCCATATACCGCGAAGTGCTTCACAACCGAAAAATGAACTACAATCCATTTAAGGAAAAAGAGCATAAGGACTTGGTAATAACATTTGATTATGAATTATTTTTAGGCAAACGCAGCGGGTCGGTTGAAAATTGTATGTTGAAGCCAACCGGCAAACTGCTTAATATGATGGCGCCCTATAGGGTAAAAGCAATATTTTTTGTTGACACCACCTACCTGATTCGGCTGAAAGAAATGGCGCAAACAAATGAAAATTGCCATAGAGATTTTGAAGCAATCAGCCTTCAGTTACAACAAATGATTCGGGAAGGGCACTATGTATTCCCGCATATTCATCCTCACTGGATTGATGCAGTTTATATCGAATCAATCAATGAATGGAATGTAGAAAATTCTACGCACTACCGTTTTGCAAATATCAGCGAGCAGAAACGATCTGACCTTTTTGATCAATCAATTGATATACTCAAAGAAATTATCGCTCCGGTAAAGTCAGGCTATAAAATTAATGCCTTCAGGGCCGGGGGATGGTCGATACAACCCTTCAGCGATTTTAAACCTCATTTTATTAAACACGATATAAAGTATGAATTCAGTGTACTTGATCGTGCTTACCAGTTTACAGATGCTCAATATTTTGATTTCTCATCGCGACCCGATAAATTGATTTACAATTTTGAAGATGATGTATGCATTGAAAACTTTAATGGTCAATTTATACAATTTGTAAATTCAACTATAAAACTCGATACAAGTTTGCAGCAAAAAAACAGGGTAGTATCAAAAGTTAAACGAATGGCTATGCTCGAAAAAACACAAGACATTGGCCAGGGGCAAAGGCCAGCAAAAAATATTGAAATAAGGCCGGCCTCTGAAAATGGATTTCCGGCATCAGGGGCTAACCATTTCTATCTTTCAATTGATATGCTTACTGAAACCTACCTGCCTGCCTACCAATCCTATTTTGAAAATCATTACTACATGCATTTTGTTTCACATCCAAAAATGATTAAGCCTGGTTCGTTTAAGGCTTTTGGTAAGTTTCTGCGGTTTGCTTTCAATAAATTTAAAGTGGAAACCAATTTCATAAAAATGATTCCCTAACGTATTGCGTTAAGATTTTTAAGCT
Organism: Bacteroidia bacterium; assembly: GCA_044230205.1. Taxonomy (GTDB): domain Bacteria; phylum Bacteroidota; class Bacteroidia; order AKYH767-A; family OLB10; genus JAEUTH01. Next base: position 2,883 of record JBGARN010000009.1, on the reverse strand, counting down.
ATTGAAAAACCATCCTGATATTTAAACCTAAAACTGTGGTGCATCACTTTTAAGCATGTTTTACAGTTCGTTTTCAATAGTTTAAAAATAAATTTTTGAAAAAATTTGCATTCCGCAATTTTATGACTATATATTTGTGGCCGTTATAAAAATCTAACCTATATCATAAACCAAATTACAAAAACGACCTAACTTTATTTTACTCCCTCCATCTTCCAAATTTCTTACAGGTTTACAGTTTAGAAGTTATTTATTTTAAAAATTTCTTGAGGCAACCATGCCTTGACATACTGTAAATGTTCCAGTCCGACAATTCTTTCTATTCAATTTTAATCAATAACTTATTTAACCAAATCAAACAAAATGAAAAAACAAACTATTAAATTATTTGTAGTAAGCGGGATGCTTGTTGCAATGTGTACACAAGTTAATGCACAAATCTGGTCGCGTAATTCAGGCGCCCAAAAAACCTACCTGACCAATATTAATGATAAAGTAGGAATTGGTACTACTAATCCGTCATTCACAATTGATGTTCAAACAGCTACCGGCAATGCGGCTCTGAACATGAAATCGCTCAATGGCACAGCTAACGTTATTATTGATCGCGCCAACTCTACACTTACAGCAGGCGTTATGTACCGTACTAATGGCTCACCTTTGTGGCAAACAGGAACAATTGGTACCAATGAGTTCCTTATACGCAACGCGCAAACCGCTATTGCAGCAGTTACTATTGACAACATCACCAACAATATTGCTTTAGGACCTGTTCTGCCAAATGCCAATACACTAACTGTAGGTGGAAATGCTGATATATCAGGCAAATTGGGAATAGGCATTGCATCACCTTATGCCAATAAACTAGATGTGGCAGGCGCAAGCTCCTCAGAGCCGGTTGTAAATATCAATAACGCCACAACGGGAATAAATGTTGATGTACGCGGATTACAGGTTTCAAGTGTTACCAACCCTGGATATGGAATAGGATTACAGTCCACAGGTGGTTATATGGGACTATACGGTTATGCCAATGCAACAACATATACTGGAGGAGCTTTTGGTGTATATGGTTATGCCGGAGGTAGTGCATCATCAGGCACACGATATGGAATTTATGGCTACGCATATGGTGGTAGTGAGAACTGGGGCGGATATTTCCCTACAAAAACTTACACGAGCGAATTACGAGTTGGAGGCACACAAGGTGCTTCAGGGTATGTAGCCTGTATTAATGGAAAACTTATAGCTACCGAAGTGCGGGTTGAGTTACAGTCTTCATGGCCTGATTATGTATTCAGTAAAGAACACATCCTTATGCCAATTGATGAATTGGAAGAACATATAAATGCAAATAATCATTTGCCTGGCATTCCACCGGCTTGCGAAATTGAAAGCAACGGAATTATGCTTGGAGAAATGCAAACCAAAACCATGGAAAAAGTGGAAGAGCTTACCCTGTACATCATTCAGCTTAACAAGGAAAACAAAGAGCTAAAAGCACGACTTGAGAAACTGGAAAACAAATAAATTTCTTTTCAAACCTATATGTCTAACTTTTTAAAACAGAACTACAATGAAAAGAAATATCATAAAAAAACTAGCGGCCATTGGCCCGCCAGTAGTTGCACTGCTGATCGTATGCTCTTTCAACCTGCATGCGCAGTTTAAAACCAACCTTAATCAAAAGCTGGAAGCTATTGCGCAACCACAAAGTACTCCTGAATGGGTTGACTTTAATGAAGGTGCTGCCATAAATCCTGAAACTATTTTTTCAGACTATAAAGAAGCCTTTAACCTGTCGGTTGATGACAACATGATGCTCACTAAATCTGAAAAAGATGAAATAGGATTTACACATTACCGCTACCAGCAATATTATAAAAATATTAAAGTGGCATTTGGTGAGTTTATTGTTCATCAGCAACCTGATGGCTTTGTAAAATCTGCCAACGGCAGGTTAATTACAGGTCTTAACCTGAACAATATACCCTCATTAAATGAACAACAGGCATTAACCGCAGCATTGCAATTTATGAATGCTAAAAAATACCTGTGGCAAAATCCTGAAATGGAGAATGAACTGAAACGACATGATAGCAATCCATCAACAACCTATTATCCAAAAGGAGAATTAATGTTTGCACCGGCCAATACACGTGGTGCCTACAAAACTGAAGATTACAAACTTGCCTGGAATTTTAAGATTTATACTGATGATACTGCTGTAGCTGCAAAAAGTGTTTTTGTTGATGCTATTACCGGGATGATCATTAATCATGCTGACATTTCAATGTCATGTTATGGAGCAAGCGGAACATCAGCATATAACGGAAGTGTAAGTTTTAACACTCAATATTCCAGCAGTCTCTACTATTCGCATGATGATTGTCAAACCACTGATATTTACGTTTACAATTGTAACGGAGGTGGTGCTGCTAACAACCTGTATGCTGATTATGATAATGTTTGGACTGCAACTTCGCAGCAATCGGCAGTGCAGGCACAATGGGGTGCCCGTATGGTTTACAACTATTATCTGGGGGAACATGGTCGCTACAGCTGGAACGGATCTTCAGGCGACATGATCGTTTACAATAATGCATATGCCGGAAGTAATAATGCCTGCTGGGGATGTACTGGTAACTCCACTATATATTATGCTGGTAACACCTCAGCTTCCACTGACGACTGGAATACCAATGATATTATGGGACATGAGTTTACGCATGGAGTTACACAAGCTTCAGCCGGTTTGGTTTACAGCTATGAATCAGGTGCATTGAATGAATCGTTCAGCGATATTTTTGGCGAAATGGTTGAGAGCTGGTCAGAAGGTAACTGCGATTTTTTAGTAGGTGGTGACCGTGGAGCTATCAGAAG
>JBGARN010000130.1:0-10061 GCA_044230205.1 Bacteroidia bacterium | reverse complement strand
GTTTCAAAGCCGGTGAAACGGACATTTGAACATGCGGTATTAATTAATAACCAAACCGTGATGACCCCGCTGAAAAACAATCTTGATTTTATCATTCAGCACCGCTTTGGAATTATTGAAAATGCCGATGACTTATTTGGATTGTATGGTCCTTCTAACATCCGGTTAGGACTTAATTACGGAATTACCAAGCGCCTTTCAGTTGGTATTGGTGCCACTAAAAATAAACACTACTATGATCTTGAGTGGAAGTATCTTCTTCTGGAACAAATGAGTGGCAAAGGATCTCCGGTAACAGTAACTTATTATGGTGATCTGGCAAGAAGCGCTGATGATGAAGATAAATTTGTTAACCAGGATAGTGTATATAAAGCATCAAACAGGTTTTCCTATTTTCATGAGATTATGGTTGCACGTAAAATCAACAGCCATATTTCATTGCAACTAGGTGGTACTTATTCTCATTTTAATATTGTAGATTCGGTATTGGATCAACATGATTTTTATGGCGTTTCATTTATTGGCAGATATAAATTCAGTCCGCAAACTTCAGTTCAGGTAGAATACGATTATCCATTAAATGTTTCAGGAATTGAAAAAGACAGCAGGCCAAAACCAAACCTTGGTCTCGGTTTTGAAATTTCAACAAGTTCCCATCAGTTCCAGGTATTTGTTTGCACGGCAAATGGTATTATAAACCAGGAAACAAGGGTATATAACCTGAATGATTTCACTAAAGGAGATGTAATGATAGGCTTTAACATTACACGTCAGTGGGGCTTTTGATTTTAATTAAATCTCTTTCTTTGATAACTTATTAATCCAAAATGAAATCAGGCGCTTCAGCCCAGTGGAAGTATTATCTATTGCTTTTTATTGCCAACATCCTGCTAAGCAGTTGCAATCTATTTAATACTGATGATAAGAATCTGACAATTATAAAAGGTAACATTAGCTTACCTGTAAGTAACAAAGTATATTATTGCAGTTATGCCAGCCCTGCAGATAAGTATTTAGAAATAAAGACAGCATTAGATTCAGCCAGCCTTGATGAAAACGGCAATTATTCTCTAACCATAAAATCTGGCAAGACAGGTTTTTTTGATTTGAAAAATGGCGACTCAACTCTTGTAAATAATTTGTTTCTGTTACCAGGTGATAAGCTCACCATAGATTTTAATGAACCGCAAAGAATACCTGAAATTCGGCATAATAATGAAGCAGCATTTCGCAACCGGTTTATCCTTTCATATATTGATACTTTTTACAAAAAACCGGCAACCAAACATATTTATTATATAGTATCGAATTATTTAAGCCCGGATGAATATACTTCCTATAGCGAAGACAGGAGGCAAAAACAAATAGCATTTTATAAAGACTATTTTAAGGATGAAAAGATGAATAAGGATTTTGACGATGTGATGTTTTCGGAAGTAAGCTATCAATCGGCAGTTGACAAATTGATGTATGCATGGAAAAAAAGAATGAAAGGCGAAAACAGTATGGTTACTCCCTCCTACTATAGTTTTATCAGTCCGGAATTGCTGGAAAATCCAAAAGCAATTTCAAGCCCGTCTTACATCCGTTTTCTGAATTTGTATATTAAAGATGTTTTTGAACGGAAGATTGAAAACGGAGAATTGCCCATTAATAAATCTGAAAAATTAATTCCATCAGTCGAAAAGTATAAACTGGCCGAGCATGAACTAAAAAAACCATTCTCTGATATTGTTATATATAATATTATACATGATGACATGTCTTATTCAGGAGAGAAGCTTCTCTTGTCAAACTTTTCAGAGACTCCAATTGATTCTCTAATCAATTGGTTTCATTTAAAATATCCATCTTCTTTTACAGATCATTCCGATTAATAATCCTTATTCCATTAATTATACTGATGGAGCTATGCCAGGATGGAAATGAAAAAAATAGCAGTAGCAGAAATTCATTTTTAGTAAGAGCAATTGCAAATAGCGAAGCCGTACTTTTCAGTTGTTATTCATAATTTTAAACATATTTGCAGAAATTTAATAAGTGTTTCTAAGATAAAAGTCCCACTTAACTTTTATCAGCACTGCTTGTTTAATTTTAAATGAAACTAAATTGTATGATTCTCATTATTGACCTGTTAATAAGCAGGCTTAATAAATTCGAAAAGGAAAATTAATAACTCCCCATTATTTGCATGAATAGCTTTAAACAATTGACAAATCAATTTACATTAATAACTGTATTAACGTTACTGGTAAATTGTAAACCTTCCGGACCTGTAATTGACCCATTACCAATATTAGGCAACGCAACATTTGACACCATTATTCAAAATGGCCAGGTAAAAGTTGACACCATCTTGCATTCCACTAAGAACTTTTCATTAGTTGACCAGGCAGGAACGATAGTAACCGAAAAGAATTTTGACAATAAAATTTATGTAGCGGATTTTATATTCACTACATGCACTGGAATATGTCCAACAATGACTAACCAGATGCAGCGCGTTTATGAGAAATTTAAAACTGATACATCATTTGCTATTGCATCGCATACTGTTGACCCGGAGGGCGATTCGATACCGGTACTGGCTGCTTATGCTGAAAAGCATGGTGCCCGGGCAGGACAATGGTACTTTCTTACTGGCGATAAAAAACAGATTTACGACCTGGCGCGCACCAGTTATTTAATTACCGCTACAGAAGGTGATGGAGGAGCAGAAGATTTTGTCCACTCACAGTTTTTTGCACTAATTGACAAAAACAAACACATCAGAGGTTTGTATGATGGAACAGATTCTCTTCAAGTGAATAAATTAATTGGAGATATTGAAATTTTAAAGAGAATTTACCGCGGAGAAAATTAGATTATAGCTTTTAATTATCGGGATTATAAATAGTTTTAGAAGTTCACTCAATCGATTGCTTTTTAAAATCCGATTAGCGCATGCGTCCACTTGCACAGCAATAAATCCCTAATAGCGTATGCGCACCATTGCGCTAATGGGAGTATGGAAACTTTTTGAAAAATTCCGAACAGGATTACAACAGGTAAAGATGCCTTTCGGAAATTTAGCTGGTATTGTCCAATGAGTTTTGCATATGCTGCAAATAATTTTGTGCCTTTTAAATGATATATTTGAGTAAATATTCAAAACCAAAAATACAATGAAAACAATTTTACAAATCCTATTAATAGCTGCAGCAATTCTTATTCAAACATCAACTGTAAAAGGGCAATATACTTATCAGACGCCTTTGCGCTCTGCATTTATCGGAACATTATATATTAATACTGATTCAAATAATACTCTTCAACCGGGAATTGGAACAGGTTGCGCATTGGTAACAACTCAACCTGTTTGGATTTTGTTAGGGGCATGTGGTACAGGGTTTTTATCATTCATGATGCATACTAATTCGACTTCAACCTATGATACGTTAAGCCTGATATTTTATGGACCATTTGCAGATACACTTAATTTAGGCTCCAAGCTAATTAATTCAAATATTGATACATGTTTAAATGCGTATGTATTCAATTCTTTGAATCTTCTCTTTTACAAAAATAATTATCAAAGAGGCGACATTTATATTGCATTAATAATGACAAGCGCAAATATTGAGACCGTAACTTTTCAGGGTGGAGCTTCTTTTATAGAAACTGATTCAGCATTTTGTCCATTGTGCAATTCGCAGCTATCGGAGTTGTACCAGCCTATCTGTACAGTTACTTGTGATTCGGCAACTCAAAAAAATAAAATAATATGGACTAAAGATATTTTTACTCCGGCAGAGGATTATGTGATATTCAGGAAGAATATAACCGGCACTTATGATACAATAGCATACCAAAATATTTCGCAGTTGAGTGAATTTACAGATGTTACTTCATCGCCACTTTCTAAAGCTCATGTTTATAAATTAGGCATCAGAGATTCATGTGGTCAGATAATGAATAAAGACTATTTGAGTAACGGGCTTACACCCACTTTTACGACCATGCATTTAATAGCATATCCAACAGGACTTAATTCTGCAGGCTTGATATGGAATAAGGGTTCGTTTCAAGGTCCTTTTTATATTTACAGGACAGACCCGTTTGGTGTTACTGCTTTGATTGATTCTGTTGGATTAATGACCGACCCGCAAACTTATACTGATATAAACGCACCTGCGGGATTAATGCTCTTACCAGATTGGAGTAGAATTTAAATCACCCTGCGTAGCCGGTGTAATGCCAAGTTACACTATGGTAAAATCAAGCGGTTATGTTACCGTTGCAGGACTAAATGAACTTTACCGATTGCGTCGTAGTGCGGAGCCCAATCCATTTAATCAATACACAAAAATTGATTTGCATCTTTTATCAAAACAAAATTTAAAAGTTGTTTTAATTAACCTTACGGGACAAGTGGTAATGCAACTTGATAATGTAAAAACCGATGAATTGATTATTGAACGCAATAACCTTTCGCAGGGATTATATTTTCTGGAAGTAACAGGTGATGGTTTTTATGCGCGTAAGAAGTTGGTGGTGAAATAACCTGGAATTAAACATTTGAATAAACATTCGAAACCAAAAATATCATGAAAGCAATTTTACAAACCCTATTTATTGCTGCAGTAATTTTAATACAAGCTACAACTGCAAACGGCCAATATACTTACCAGACAGCGTTGCGGGTTTTATCAGGATTTGCTGTGGCAAATGATTCAAACACTGTACTCCAGGCAGGAGTAGGAACAGGCTGCGCAACAGTAACCACTCAACCCGTATGGGGTGTGATGGGATTTTGCGACTCCAATAATTTAACCCTAAACATTACAACCTCAGGTCCAATTGGAGGCCCGTTTGCAGGGTCTGGAAACATTAGTATAATAATTTACGGACCGTTTACCGACACACTTAACATGAGTTCCAAACTCATTAACTCAAATATTGATACCTGCATTAATGGATTGGTATTGACTCAGTTTTCTTCTTGGACCATTTACTCTTTTCCAAATAACAGAGGCGATATTTATATGGTGCTTTTAATGACAAGTACCAATGTTGCAGAAGTTTTTTTTTATAACGCATCATCATCTATAGATACTACTTTTTGCCCGTTTTGCAATTCTGAACTCTCAGCACTGTATCAAAGAATTTGCACGGTTACGTACGATTCAGCATCACAAAAAAATAAGATTGTATGGACAAAAGATATATTCACTCCTGCACAGGATTATGTAATATTCAGAAAGAATATAGCAGGCACTTACGATACTTTAGCTTTTCAAAGTGTTTCGCAATTGAGCGAATATGTGGATGCAACATCATCGCCTATGGCTAAACTTTATGAATATAAATTAGGCATCAGAGATTCGTGCGGACAGTTTGTTGATAAAAACAATAATCTTAACTCTTCATTTACCACCATGCACCTTATAACCTATCCTGCGGGCAATAACACATCAAGTTTGCTTTGGAACAAAGGTTCGTTTCAAGGTCCATTTTACATTTACAGAACAGATCCTTCAGGCGTTACTTCTCTGATAGATTCTATTGTAGCAACAACCGACCCTCAAACTTATACCGATATAAATGCACCTGCAGGATTATGCTCTTACCAGATAGGTGTAAACATAAATCCGCCATGCGTAGCCAGTGTAATGCCAAGTTACAACATTGTAAAATCAAACCCCGGTTATGTTACCGTTACCGGGATAAATGAACTTACAGATTTAAGTAAAGCAATTACCGTGGAGCCCAATCCATTTAATCAATACACAAACGTTGACTTGCATCTTTTATCAAAACAAAACATAAAAGTTGTTTTAATTAACCTTACGGGACAAGTGGTAATGCAACATGAAAATGTAAAAACCGATGAGTTGATTATTGAACGCAATAACCTTTCGCAGGGATTATATTTTCTGGAAGTAACAGGTGATGGTTTTTATGCACGGAAAAAGTTGGTGGTGGAGTGATTACAAAGCAAATACTCTACAAAAATAATTTTCCCATGAAACATATTTCCGGTTATTGTTCCCCAAAATTGCCCAAGCGTCCGCTTTTGCCACAACAACAATATTCAAACTAAGCACATGTGGACGTTTGGGGTAACAGGTTTTGGTCTTTAGTTGCTTTAAACAACAAACATTGATCAGACAGCAAAGAAGCTATAGTTGTCGGTATAGCTTAGATTATTGACAATTCGCAAGGTTATCCCTAGCGCTTTGTTAAATTTGATTCCATTTATTCACAACAAAAATAAGTATTACCATCTTTTATTATTTACTTAGTATTATTCATATAAGGAATTAACAGCGGCTTATAGAATAGACTATATTTCAGATTCAATATATAATGAACCATAAAAACCTAATGTCATGAAAAAAATATTATTTCTCTGTTTTATTGTCTTGCATTTCCATAATCCAATGCTTGCTCAATTGACATTTCGTACAAGTTACCAAGGCATAGGGGCAGAAAAAGGTTATTCTGTTGAAGTTTGTACAGATGGCTATCTGATTGTTGGTTCTTCAAATTCCTCTGGTGCAGGTCAGAATGATGTACTCATAATAAAAACTGATTTAAATGGAACACCTGTATGGAAGAAAAATTATGGAGGCTATGATAATGATATTGGATTTAAAGTAAAAAAAATTAATGACGGGAATTTTATTGTCGCGGGTATTACCAACAGTTTTACTACGGATAGCATGAATTTCTATATCCTGAAAATTGATTCAGCAGGCGGATTATTATGGTCAAGAATTTTTGGTGGACCTAACCAGGATAGTACAACAAATTTTATTCAGACAAGTGATGATGGCCTGCTGGTAATTGGCAGTACAACTTCAATAGGTGCCGGTAATAAAGATGTTTATCTTCTTAAACTGGATGCTGCCGGAAATTACTTATGGGCAAAAGCATTAGGTAATTCAGGCAATGACATTGCGACTGCAGTTGTTGAAATGCCCGACCATGGATTTCTTATAACCGGATTTACTGACGGATTTGGATTTGGAGGCAATACTCCATTGCTGCTTAGAACAGATAGTGCAGGAATTGTTCAATGGATAAAAACATATCATTTACCACAATGGTCATCACCCAAAAACTCACGTGCTTACGATATTATTGAAGGTTTTTCAGGTGATTACTTAATTGCAGGCCAGGAGTGCTGTGGTTTTATTGGTGACGGAAGACATTTTGTTTTTGATGTGGACTCACTGGGTAATCCATTTTGGATGAAAGATTATCAATTTAACAGTGGTGCAAGTTCAGCGCGTTCAATCATAAAAACCCCGGATGGAAAATTTCTTGTTGGCGGAATTTATAGCTGGGGATCTACCTTGCTGCTTAAAATAAATACACTGGGGGCAGTATCATGGGATTATACTTACAATTCAGGAGAAGGTTATGAAATAAAAGGCACACCCGGTAATCAATGCGTATTTACAGGTTATGAAGCTGCAGCAGGTGATTTTAAGATGTTTTTAATTAAGCCCCGGTTAAATGGAACCCTAAATTGTCAAAGCAATCCAACGTTTACCGCAATGACCAGCAACATAACGCCAACTATTGCTTCTCAAACATTTTCTTCAACTATGACCAATTTTAATCTGATTGATTCATGTATAGTTTCCACTTCCGGTATCAGTTATACCACATTATGTATTAATACAGGTATTGAAAATATTGAGGATGCGAATTCATTTTCTGTATATCCAAATCCGGCAGCCAACCAGGTTGACGTTGAATTCAACCAAATACTTTCCAATGGTAAAATTCAGGTGTTCGATATTTTTGGAAAGCAACTTTTGGAAGAAAATATTGTGAATGAATCAAAGCATGCGATAAATCTTGAAAATATTTCAAACGGAACTTACTTTATTAAAGTTCTTGATGAGAACTATTATTACTGCAGGAAAATAGTTGTAATGCAAGAATAAAAACAAGGTTTCATTTGAGCAGTTTTCAACTGTAGAAGAGTCCATTTTATTCTCGGTTGTCTTGATTCTCTGTAACTAAAAAAATCACTCCCTGAGTGCAGTTCAACCCACTTAATACATTGAGCTTGTCATTCGCCCCCTGAGCTTGTCATTCGCCCCCTGAGCTTGTCGAAGGGGGAATACATTGCTCCTTCCCAAATTGAGTAAAATTCTTTGATAATCGCGGCAACATTTGATGCTCACCATTAATCAACGCTTCCTTCTTTTTCCTGCTCCAGCCTTGCACTTGCTTTTCCCGGTAAAATGCCTCATCAATCCTATCGAACTCCTCATAATAAACTAACACAACCGGAAGATGTTTCCTGGTAAAATTTGCGCCTTCACCTTTTTGATGTTGCTCTAATCTAAGCTCTAAGTACTTTGTACTTCCGGTATAGTATGCGCCATTAGCACATTTTAAAATATACATGTAGCCCTTCATTGTAAGGTAAAACTACCAATATATCTCGTTTCGACAAGCTCAACGAGCTAAACTCTAAGCCCAAAATTACCCAAGCGTCCACTTTTGCCACAATAACAATATTCACACTAAGCACAAGCAGACGTTTGCTATAAATGGCAACTCTTACTGATCAAGAAAAGTTCTTATGCGCATTTTTTTCTGAACAAATTATTAATGACGACTCACAATAAATATCGCATACAGAGTTTGTTAATTCTTGTTTTCCAATAACTTCATTTACCTTATTGCCTGGTTTGGACATGGCCTTTATTTTTCTTAACTTTAAAGATATCATGAAAAGAGGCATGAATTCTGTATTTGTGCTTACAATTTTTAACTAACAATTTATGAAATCAAGTTTGAAACTTATGCATTTGCTGGTCATTCTGAGTTTTATTGGAATATTGACCACCTCCTGCTCAAAGAATGAAAAAAATGAAGGCACGTCAACGCTTTCCATCCGTATGACTGATGCTCCGGGTAATTATGACTCTGTATTAATTGATCTGCAAAGTGTGGAGTTTACAGGGAATGGCGGCAACTTAATGCTCAATGTTAATGCCGGAATTTACAACCTGCTCGATTTTGTCAATGGCTTAGATACTCTTATTGCCACCGGAACAGTTTCATCAGGCAAGGTGGAGCAGCTTCGCCTGATTTTAGGCAGCAATAACAGGGTGGTTGTAAATAATGTTTCTTATCCGCTTAGTACGCCCAGTGCCCAACAGTCGGGGCTGAAATTGCAGCTACATAATACCTTTGTTGAAGGAGTTAATTATGAATTGCTGCTCGACTTTGATGCAGCCCAATCAATCGTAGAAACCGGAAGTGGATCATACCAGTTGAAACCTGTTATCAGGGTGGTTGAAACTGCAATTAGCGGATCAATAAATGGAACTGTTATGCCGGCAGGAGTTCAGTCAACAATAACAGCTGACAATGGAACACAATCCTATTCAACTTCAACAGACATCAATGGAAATTTTCTTCTGCAGGGAATTCCGCAAGGAACATATAATGTTACAATAACTCCTTCAGCACCCTATTCACAGGTAACAGTGCAGAATGTAGTTGTAAATACCGGAGCATTAACAAACATGGGTGTTATTAATCTCTAGCCAATACAGTAGCTTTATAACTGTTTATACTATCCCTTTTTAATTTACAGCATTGTAAAACTACTAGTGCTTACGCATAGAAAAACTTTAGCCTTTTAATAAATAACCACCTTAAAAGTTTCCATATTATTTGTATACTTTAATTGCATGGTGTACATGCCTCTTGCAAAAGTTTCGGTAGCGATCGTAAAATTCGGAGAGGCAAAGCTGCTGTTATAAATTTGCCTTCCTGTGGCATCTGTTAACAAAATAGTTGTTCGTTCTTCATTGCAATCATTGCAATTAATAATTAACTGATTGGCGGTGGCATTATAAATCCAGTCAAACCCTAACCTGCTTCTCGATTTGATCGAAATAATTTTAGAGTAAACAAAATCGCCATTTAAATCAGTTTGTTTTAAACGATAATAAGTAATGTTTTTATAGGGCGAAGCATCATTCAAATTATAATGCAGGATAGAATGGCTTTCACCTGCTGCATCAACAATTTCAAGAAGATTA
>JBGARN010000129.1:0-10089 GCA_044230205.1 Bacteroidia bacterium | reverse complement strand
TACTGTAATTACAATTAACGGAATTCAAACGCCAACTTCATTCGCAAATTTTACATCTTATCCAAGTATAACGGCATCAAGAAAGTTAGATGCTTCTGCAATTTATAATATCCCAACCTATACAGGAGGAACTTCCGCACCTGGAGGTAGTTATTATAACAATGATTTTATAAGTGCTGTACAAATATTTGGCGATAACAGTACTTCAATTGATAATTATCTGCATAATTCACTTTGTTTTTCATGTGCATTAGTTGGTGGACCTTATTGTCAACGACATGCATGTCACCCAACTGACTATACACAGTTCCCTCCGTCAAATCCAGCGCCATATATGAACCGGGGTCCATTGCAGGTAACACAGGGTAAAGGTGTCCGTAATGCTACTGCACCTTATGTGTTAAAAGCAGAATGTGGTACCTGGTTTAGTGCTAATACAATTGGTGTTTTTATTGACTGGAATCATGATGGCGATTTTGATGATGTTTATAATGGTACCGGAGGATTCATTTATGAAAACTACGGCTCGAACCAACAGACACAGTGTTTAAATATGGGTTTACCTAAAGCAGCCTGGGGAGCAAATACTTCATGGAACATTAGTGTGCCCAAAACAACAGATGTAGTAACTGATCAGAACAATGCCCTTCAGCCGCCTAATAACAGTACAGGTCCTATAATTACCGGTAATGTTCGTATGCGTATTCGCGAAGTTTATGCAGCACCGGGTTCAGCTCCAGGTGTAATTGGTGTTCATCCGACACAATCAGGATTTACATGGGGCGAAGTTGAAGATTATACTGTGCAGGTTTTACCAGACTGTCCATTGCCAGGATCTAACGTATGTAAATGGGTTGGAGCAACAAACGACTGGAATGATCCTATTAATTGGTGTCCTGCAGTACCAACCAAAAATGATATTGCCTACATAGCTCCCGGACCCTTATTTATGCCGACCATATTTGACAGTACTAATGCTGAATGCCGGACACTTTCAATAGAACCAGGGGCCAAATTAAGTATTAACGCTGCTAAAAACTCAAGCCTAAAAGTGTATGATGATGTGGAAATTGGTAGAGGGGCAACAGGTGGAACAGGCTCAAGCATTGCTGTTACCAGTGATTACTCACAAACACTTACCATTCCGGCTAAATCATCTGTGCCTCCTGCAGGTATAGCATTGATTTCTGTTACACCATTCCGCACCAATGCACAGGCCAAAACACAGATAGCCTATACAGCAACAGAACTTTTAACCACTTATGGCTGGAAAGCCGGAGATATTATTGACCAGATAAGCATTGAGGTAAATAGTATAACCGGAGGTGCAGGCCCTTCAACATTCCAGAATTTGAGAATCATGGCTTACCTCACTACTACAGAGATAACATATCCATTCCCGGCACCTGCAAATACAAAAATAGCAGTAATGCCCGGTGACGCCAATGTAGTAGCAGGCTGGCCAAAAACTATTTTTCCGCAACAAACGGTTGTTCTTAATATGCCTATGTCAACAAATGGAACACAGGCAGGTGGAAATTATTACACCTTTAATTTAACCCCAAATACATTAATTTGGGATGGACAAAGCAACCTGGTATTATCTTTTGAAAACTGGACACAAAGCGGACTTGCACCGGCTAAGAGTTATGTACTTTATGATGAGCCTAATGCTGCCTTTACAGTTTTAGCCCTTAACTATGCCACGGTAACTGCAGGTGCCATCAATGGTCAAAACCTAAGTGGATTAGGGGTTTATAATTCTCCTGCAGTTATTGCTGCAGGTATAACAGCAACTGTTTCCAATCTGCGTCCGCGTTTGGATTTTAAATGGCATCGTGATTATAATGTTTTCCCTATAACCGTATGTGGCGACTGGATTAATAACAACCGTAATATACGCACAACGGCTTATAGCATTACTCCCGTTTACAATATAATTGGAGATTCAGGTTTTATAGCCGGTAAAGCCAAGGTTATTTTTGATCCTACAGGCCGCAATACGGTTAGTTCACCCGGATTGGCTCTTGCAAATGGCTCTTATTATACCGGTGTTCCTGGCCAATTCTTAACAGCAGATCTTGACCAGGATATAACCAGTGCATGCACCGGTGGAGGAAACTCAACTGTATTTGGCACTCTTGAAATAAACAAGGTAAGTACCACCAATAAAGCAGTACGACAGAATTCAGCGTTTAACCCTTACTATATAGGTCATTATTGTGATACGTTAATTCTTACTAATGGTGAGCTAAGCCTCAACAGGAAAGAATTTACGCTGCAAAAAGCTGCGGCATCAGTATTAACACGCACTAATGGTTGGATACGAAGTGAAGATTATGGTGGCGGTGCGCCAGGAACTATTGACAGTAAGTTTACCTGGAAAATAGGAACCGGTACTACCGGAACTTACAGTATTCCGTTTAAAAATACTGCAACATCAACAGCAGTATTTAATCTGAAATATGCTAAAACAGTAGCTGCAGAAGATATTGGAAACTTAACAATTGGCACCTATGCTACCGCAACTAATAATACACCATATACTTTCCCATTATTATCAACCGGTGATCCATTGCATGTAGTGAGTATGTTAACTAATCCATCTCCTGTACTCGATGCCACTCCATGGACTGTTGACCGTTTCTGGTATGTTGACCGGACTACTTCAGGGGCAATTACAGGAACATTATCTTTTGAATATGATAATACAGTGGAAGGAACATTAACTTCAGCATATGTTGCAACTGAAATGAAGGCGCAACGCTATGAAGTTTCACCTTCTGATACAGGATGGAATGCACCTTTTCCAGGTCAAAGTGATGCAGTAGTTAGTGGTAACGTAAGAGTGGTTAATCACCCTGCTTCATACATAGATCCTACTTATAATATTTGGGCTGTTGTTCATACCAATGCATTGCAACCGCCTTTAGGTGGTATAGGTTGTGTTGCTGCAACTCCTACCATCTCAGCTAATGGCCCTTTAACTTTTTGTAATGGCAGTGTTACCTTAACCAGCAGTGCTGCCAATACTTATAGCTGGTCAACAGGAGCTACAACTCAAAGCATAACGGTAAGCACTTCGGGTTCTTATATAGTTACCATTACTGATGGATCAGGTTGTACGGGTGTTTCAGTGCCAACTGTGGTAAATGCGGGCATAGCTGCAGCCGTTATAACAGCAAGTGGTTCAACCACCATTTGCCAGAATGATAGTGTGTTGTTAACCTCAACTGCTGCTACTACCTATACCTGGTCAACAGGCGCTACCACGCAGAGCATTTATGCTAAAACTGCAGCAACCTATTATGTAGTGGTTGCAAATGCAAGCGGATGCACTGCCTTATCCAATTCAATTGCTGTAACTGTTAACACCTTACCTAATGCAACAATTACTGTGGGCGGCCCCACAACATTCTGTTTTGGCGACTCTGTTTCTCTTACCAGCAGCACAGGTGTTTCTTATTTATGGTCAACTGGCGCTACCACAAAAAAAATATATGCTTTTAATACCGGAACATATACGGTAACAGTTACAAAGTCTAACGGATGTTCAAAGAGTTCTGCCCCGGTTTCTGTAACCGCCAGTCCTTCAACACCACCTACTATAACTGCCAGCGGTCCGACTACCTTCTGCCTGGGCGGAAGTGTGACACTTACAAGCAGTAACGCCAGTTCATACACATGGTCAACAGGTGCAACTACACAAAGTATTTATGTTGCAACTTCGGGAACGTACTATGTAATTACCGGTAACGGATCAGGCTGCTCTGCACAATCATTATCAGTATCAGTTACGGTTAATCAAGCCACCGTTCCGACTATTTCTGCTACGGGATCTTTAACATTTTGTCCCGGGCAGAATGTTATTCTCACCTGCTCGCCCGCCAATTCCTATTTATGGTCAACCGGAGTAACAACACAAAGCATTGCAGTTAGTACAGCAGGCTCTTACCAGGTTAGTATTATTGATGGTTCAGGGTGCACTGCTTCATCTGCACCAACGGTAGTAATTGTTAATTGTCCGAAACCTGTTGGACTGACAACGACCAACATTACATCTACCAGCGCCAAGACCAATTGGGGAGCTGTAAGTTGTGCTACCGGCTACAGGATGCAATACCGTGTTAATGGAACATCCACATGGACTACCAAAAGCGGGATAACCACCTATAAGAATTTAATTGGATTGCTGAGTTCAACCCAATACGACTGGCGTGTAGCAACTAAATGCCCTGATGGTTCTTATTCAGCTTATACAGCTATCCAGCAATTTACAACGTTTGTAATTAAAGAAGGAAACACTCCATCAGTAAATGAACCCGGATTAAATTTATATCCAAATCCTAATGAAGGAAGCTTCACTCTTGAATATAATTCACTTGAAAATTCAGATGGGTTACTGAAAATTCACAATACACTTGGCGAATCTGTATTTGAAAAAAATGTATCAATCAATGCAGGTAATAATTTGCTGCAAATTGATGTGCGCAACCTTAGTACAGGCATTTATTATGTTTTTCTTAAAGCATCTGAGAATACTGTGCAGGCTAAACTTGTCATAACAAAATTATAATTTGAATTAAGCATTATAAAATTCAGCGTTCAAGTCATTTATATCCTCTTTCTTGCTAAAGGATATTAGAACACAGTTAGTTCCAGTTACAGTTACTTCATGGTCCGTGTATTCCATTCTTAAATAAAATAATCAAAGAAGATTATACTATAAGGGCTCATTTCTTAAATAATTGCAATCAGCAGAAACAAAAAGAGGTTTCCACTAATGCAGAAACCTCTTCAAATATTTTTATTCTATCGTTTAACTCTGTTTGGCATCGGTAACCATTAAAAACTCCGGAATACGCACTTTAAATTTGCGCTTATCATCACACCGTTCCATTTCATAGGAGCCGAACATTTTTCCTATTTCGCAGGTAAGGTTACAGCCTGACACATACTTATACATTTCACCGGGTTCAATAACCGGCTGTTCACCAACTACGCCTTCCCCTTCCACTTCACGGTGCTGGCCATCAGCATCAATTATTATCCAGTGTCTGCGTTTTAGCTGCACAGCATGATCACTGTAATTTTCAATTGTTATCCTGTAAGCAAATACAAAATGATTTAAACGGGGATCAGAATGCTGAGGCTGATAGAATGCTTCAACGCTTACTTTTACTCCACCTGTTACTTTTGTTACCATGGCTAAGAATATGTGTACGGGCAAATGTAAAATTATTTTGAAATTACAAACATTGGCTTAAAAAAATGCTGTAGTACAATTTACACTTTATATATCAATCATTTCATGAAAATTATGTAGAATGACAATCTGCCATTATAAACCCGGGTTTAATGCCCCGCCAGGCTGATCATTAAGCATCAACAGTTGCACTTTCAATCAATTCTGAAAGGAGCTTATTGGCTTTTTCAATGGTGGACACATTGCCAAAGGTAATGGAAGGCTTTCCCCCGTCATCTTTCAGCGTGCATCTGGTTGGATTATGCTTTACAAAATCGAGTATGCCGCTGAATACCTGCGAATTGAAAAAAAGCTCATCTCCCTTACTGGTAAAATATCCTTTAAAGAGGTTGTTTTTCATAACGATTTTTTCGAAGCCAAGTGCCTTTGCTTTCCATCGCAATCTTATCGTATTCATTAATTCTACTGAGGGTTTGGGAATTTCGCCAAACCGGTCGCGCAACATATTTTCAAATTTTTCCAGGCCGGCTTCCTCTTCAATATCATCCAGCTCTTTATAAAGATTAAGCCTCTCGGTAATGTTGGTTATATAATCGGAAGGAAATAGAATTTCAAGATCGGTATCAATCTGGCAATCTCGCACAAATTGCTGACCAGTGTTAACAGCATTTCCGGCCGCAGCATTCTCTTCGGCAAACACCTCTTTAAATTCTCCATGCTTCAATTCAAATATTGCTTCATCGAGTATTTTATGAAAGGTTTCAAAACCAATATCAGCAATAAATCCGCTTTGCTCGCCTCCGAGTAAATTACCAGCACCACGTATATCAAGATCGCGCATGGCCACATTAAATCCGCTACCCAAATCGCTGAATTCTTCAATTGCTTTAAGGCGCTGACGGGCTTCACCGGTAAGTACTGTCAGAGGTGGCGTTAACAGATAACAGAAAGCCTTTTTATTTGAACGGCCAACCCGGCCACGCATCTGATGCAAATCGCTTAAACCAAAATGCTGAGCCTGGTTAATTATAATGGTATTGGCATTTGAAATATCGAGGCCTGATTCAATAATAGTAGTTGAAATCAAAACATCAGTTTGTCCTTCAATAAAATTAAGCAGCACTTCTTCCAGCATCTGGCCTTCCATTTGCCCGTGACCGACAGCAACAGTAACATCAGGACAAAGCTTTTTAACCACATCGGCAATCTCGTGAATATCACTTATGCGGTTATGAACTAAAAAAACCTGCCCGCCTCGCGACACCTCATAATTTATGGCTTCGCGGATTACTTTATCGTTAAACACATGCAACTCGGTTTGCACCGGGAACCTGTTAGGTGGTGGTGTATTAATAATACTGAGGTCGCGCGCACCCATCAATGAAAATTGTAACGTTCGGGGTATAGGTGTTGCAGTAAGTGTTAAGGTGTCAACATTTATTTTTATTGATTTCAGTTTTTCTTTTGCCGCTACGCCAAATTTCTGCTCTTCATCAATTACCATCAAACCCAGGTTATTAAATTTCACATCCTTACTTAATAAACGATGGGTTCCTATAATGATATCAATTTTACCATCGGCAAGTTTCTGAAGTGTGTCTTTTTGAGAGGCAGCACTCTTAAAACGGTTAATGTAATCAATCGTACACGGAAAATCTTTCATCCTTTCGCTGAAAGTTCTGTAATGCTGAGTGGCCAATATAGTAGTTGGTACCAGCACAGCTACCTGTTTATTATCACAAACAGCTTTAAAAGCGGCTCGAATAGCTATCTCAGTTTTCCCAAAACCAACATCACCGCAAACCAGCCTGTCCATTGGTTGAATTTTTTCCATATCGTTTTTTACATCAATAGTTGCCTTTATCTGGTCAGGAGTGTCTTCATAAATAAATGATGCTTCAAGTTCAGTTTGCAGGTAATTGTCGGGTGCAAAGGCAAATCCTTTTTGTGTTTTACGTTTAGCATATAGAGCAATCAAATCTTTGGCTATATCCTTTACCCTCTTCTTTGCTTTTGATTTCAGGGTTGCCCATGCTGTTGATCCCAGCTTATTTAATGCAGGCTCAGTGCCTTCCTTCCCGGTATAGCGTGATATGCGGTGCAGGGAATGAATACTGATATAAAGCAAATCATTGTCCTTATATAACAACCTTATTGCTTCCTGCATTTTACCATTAACCATCACAGTTTCCAGTCCTCCAAAACGCCCCACGCCATGATCAATATGCGTTATATAATCACCGGGCTTCAGTGTATAAATTTCCTTCAGTGAAATTGCTTCACTCTTACTGAAACTTTTCTTTAACCGGAACCTGTGATAGCGGTTAAAAATCTGGTGATCGGTATAACAAACAAATTTTAAGTCGTGATCAATAAATCCTTCATGCAACGAAAGCATGATAGTTGCAAAGTTTAACTGCCTGCCTTTGGCAGCTTCGGGTTTTACAAGATCTTCAAATATTGAATAAATGCGTTCAACCTGTTTCGGGTTATCTGCAATTATTAAATTCTCATATCGCTTTTCCTGGTTTTCAATTAAGTTTTCGAATAGCAGGTTAAAATTTTTATTGAATGCAGGTTGCGAAGTTTGATTGTATTCCAGTTCAATGTTGTTTTTGAAATAGGCAGTTGAACCAAATTCAATGCAGTTGAACTTACCGATGTGGGAAATAAAATCTGCAGTATTTTCGAAATTGAAGGCATTAATTTCTGTTTCTGCACCACTGCCTGCCTGTTGAATTTCACTTACCAGTTGTTCAATTTTTTCATTGACATCTTTTACCGTTTCAACAGAAAAATTAAGGTCCTTAAAAAACAGTGTGTAATTATCATCTATAAATTCAAAAAACGATTCGCGGCTTTCCTTAAGCAACCGTGTTTGCACATTTGGAATAATGCTGATGTGCTCCATCGGCTGCACTGAAAGTTGGTTGGAAGGATCAAACGTGCGGATACTTTCAATTACATCATCACCAAACTCAAGGCGGAAAGGCAAATCATATGCGAATGAAAACACATCCATTATTCCACCGCGAACAGCATACTGGCCTGCCTCATAAACAAAATCAACCAGTTCAAATTCATTCTGATCCAAAAACTCTGATAAAAATGAAATGGAGAGTTTCTCTCCGCGCCTGATGTCAAATGTATTCTGAACCAGGCTTCGCTTAGTGGTTACCTTTTCAGTAACAGCTTCAGTATAGGTAATAATAATATTGCCATCAGGATGTTTGCTGATGTGGTTTAAAACTTCTGCACGCTGTAAAACCTTATTATTATCTGTTGCAGTAAAATCATTCGCTTTTTTAAATGATGATGGATAAAACAATATTTTTTTTGCAGGAAGCAGGTTTTCAAGGTCATTCGTAAAATAGGCAGCTTCCTCATAATCGGAAAGCAAAAACACACAATTAAATCTTTCATTTTCCAGCGTTGCAGCAAAAACAACTGCACTTGCTGAACCTTTTAAACCTTTTAAAAAAGCTTTTTGCTTTTGCTGAGCAGCAATTATTCGCTGCAGCATTAAAGTATGCTTATGATTTTTGTATTTTGAAATTATAGTTTGGATATCCACTGCAACAGACGGCTTATTATAAAACACTTTATGCCCGAAGTGCATTACACCGGGCTATGCGGCAAATATAAAACCGAATTACTCAGTTGAAGAAAAATAAATTCAAGGATTCAAATATGATTGAGCCTCTGCGGTTTTATGACTTATAATCCCAAACTTTCGCTGTTAAACATAAAAGGCAGCAAAAGCTTTACACTTTCCAGGACAATAATTTTACCGCCATCAGTAATCATAATCATGCGGATATTCTTGTGATAACGGTGTTCATATTCAGCCATAACCTGCCTGCAATCACCACACGGGCTTACAGGGTGAGGAAGTTTTGAAGTCTCAATAAATGCAGTTACAGCTATTGACTTAATTGTTATACCGGGGAATTGAGCACCGCAAGAAAAGAGTGCAACACGCTCTGCACATAATCCGCTCGGGTAAGCAGCATTCTCCTGGTTGCTGCCTTTAACTATTGTTCCGTTTTGAAGCAATACAGCAGCCCCAACTTTAAAATGAGAATATGGTGCATAGGCTGATCCTGCTGCATCCATGGCCTGCTCCAACAGGTGCTTATCTTCCTTGTTAAGCTCATCAATTGAGTTATACAACTCATATATAGTTTCCTGCCTGATTTGTTGCATTTAGATTAAATTTTATCATATTTGAGGGCTAAAGTTTTGGTAATGCTACCTTAACGTTCAATTAAAATTGAACTCCCGCGATTTTTATTTCATGAAATAGCAATAATAGTAAAAATCATCCCGGGCAGCTTAATTTTAGTTTAGTTTAAAATTAATTTCACTGTGATATAAACTTTCATTGCAGGCGAAATATTCCAAAATTCAAAATAATCATAATTAAAATGAAAAAAATTTACTTACTATTAATGTTAGCAGCATTAGCCTGCGGAAACCTAAGGGCTCAGGTTGTTATTAATGAAGTTTCATGTTCTAATCTATCACAGTTTGTAGATGACCATAGTGATTATGGTGATTGGTTTGAATTATACAATAGCGGTATGCTATCTGTTTCGCTTGGCGGTTACTGGCTTAGTGACGATTCATTAAATAATATGAAGTGGCAAATACCTGCTGGCGTAACCTTGGCGAATGGTGGATTTATTCGTTTCTGGGCATCGGGCCGTAATCAGACCACAGGACCTAATTATCATACGAGCTTTAAGCTAACGCAAACAAAAACCAACAAAGAAGATCTTACACTTTCAGATCCTTCAGGTGTTATCATTGACCAGATAAAATTAAGTGTTGAAACCCAAACCGGGCATTCATATGGTCGCACTACCAATGGGGCTGCAACC
>JBGARN010000128.1:0-10274 GCA_044230205.1 Bacteroidia bacterium | reverse complement strand
ATTATTATAAATTATAATACTTACAGGTGAGTCTTCAGTTAGTAATACTTCAATTTGTAAATTGTCCGTAAATGGATTCGGAAGAATATTAATAAAACTGTTTATTACTGTGTCAGAGTTAATTTGAGGTTTATAGCATAAAGTTATACTAGGCCATACTGTTGAATCCGGATAATCACTTGAGGCAAAGTCACGTCCGTTATATGTGGTTGATTCGTCAATAAGCCTGATCATGAAGCCATGAGAATTTGTTGGGTCATTCAACATGTCCTTAATTAATTGTGTTACATCAAAATTGATATAACTCTGTGTTTGTGATATTGATTGCGGTAATATAACTTGATTTAAAGTTGTCGTTGCTGGTTGAGAATTCCAAGTAACCGTATTTTCATCCCAGCTAGTTATAATTCTCTGAATATAGCAAGCATTAGTATTTCCACTATTAGGATATGGTATAGTTACCGGATTAGGATGAGCGTATAAACTTAATGCAGCACTTATTAGCATTGCATTATTAGGAATAGCACTTAAATCAAATTGAATTAATTCACGATCAACACATGGGTTACCCATGCATGTCCAAGATACTGCAAGCATTTCCTGGTGTGGCTCTACATTTAAAGAAGGCAAGCCGCTTAACACATGAGCATCTTTACCTTTTGTAGCATCTGGTTTTATTGTTACACAGATGATTGAGTCAGTTATAAGACTGTCAGGTGAAAATTCCCATAAATCATTGTATGCAGGGTTGCCACCAAAATCTGCACCAGCACTTATGTAACCTTTATTATTAATTGCGAATGATGATGCTACCCATCTGCCACCTGCCGTAAAACTTTGTTCTTGTGACCATGAATTATTTGTTTCATCATAAGAATTAAAATCACTCAACACATTAGTTAAGGTTTGCCCGGTGCCTAAATATATTTTTCCATTTATGTAAAATCCTGAAGGGTAAGTTCTTGCTACTCCTGGATAACTCAATTTTTGTTGCCAAGCATTTGATGCAGGATTGTATTGCCACCAATCATTAAATTGTACTCCTGAATTTTCATCGGTGCCAAATCCTGCATAACCATAATTTACAGACGAAATCCCATAAGAACCATAGCGTGCCGCACCCGGAAATGTTGCTTTTTGCGTCCATTGATCGGTTGCAGGATCGTACTGATAAAATGTTGTGAGATAAGGGCCAAGCGCTGAACCCGCATTTCCAATTCCATAATATCCTTTGTTATTAATTGAAAAACTTGCACCTCCATAGATTCCGGAATTTGGATACTGTGCTTTTGTCATCCATGTATTTGATGATGGATTATATTGATACAATTGATTAGAAATTGCACCTGATTGAACAATGCCGCCCACGTAGTAGCCATAGTTGTTTAATTCAAATGAGCCGCTTGCACGTGTGCCAAGAGGACAATTACTAACCTGTGACCAACTATTTGAAACCGGATCATATTTCCATACATCATTCAAGTTGATGCTTCCATTAAAACCACCTCCGACATAACCAAAACCATTTAACTGGAATCCAAATGCACCCCATCGTTGATTACCTGTAAAACTGTTTTTCTGATGCCATGAATAATTCTGTGCCACTACACCACTATTAAAGGCAAACAAATATAATAGAACTTGAAATTGTCTAATTCTATTTGTTCTCATGTTTTCTAGTTTTCTTAATTGTTTAATATTGCCCGCAACAAAGATAATTAAATATCGCTTACAAAAATTTAATGGGCGTAATCCAGCGGCAAGGCATTAAGAATTTTTTTACAACATACTTCGGTATTGCCATTGGTTTTGTTAGTTTAATCTGGATTCAGCCGCATTTCCTTACTAAAGATGAACTGGGGTTAACACGGCTGCTTTATTCTTTTTCGATGCTGATTGCCATGTTTATTCCGTTAGGAATTGGCAATGCAACCATTAAGTATTTCCCGCTATTTAAAAACCAGGATAAAAAGCACTATGGTTATTTTGCATTTATGATGATCTTTCCGGTCATCGGTTACAGCCTTGCAGCAATTGGCCTGTATGTTTTTAAGGATTTTATTTTTTCGCAGTATGCCAGAGAGTCGCACCTGTTTGTTGATTTTTTCAATTATGTATTTCCACTTACGCTGATAATATCTCTCATCAGTTGCTTTAATGTTTATTGCTATGCCAATTATAAATCAACCATACCCGCTTTTTTAAATGATGTAGTGGCCAGAATACTGGTTATTGCAGTTGTTACTGCTTATTATATAAAATGGCTTACTCTTAATCAATTTATATTTTGTTATGTTGGCTTATATGGATTACAAGTGGTTTTGCTGCTTGCATATATTTTTGTTTTCGATAAAATCACTTTTAAAATTGACTGGAATTATTTCAGGGAGAAGAATTTTTTTCAACTCATAAATTATGGTTTGCTGTTATGGTTTGCAGGTGTTGCATCCGTTGGATTAAAATATTTTGATTCCATTATGATTGGTAAATATTTGCCTCTTGGGTTTGTGGGCATTTATACCATTGCGGCTTTTATACCAACTGTTATTGAAGCACCGCTTACTGCTATCGAAAAAATTGCCACATCGAAAATTGCTTTTGCCTGGGCTGAAAATAATCGTAGAGAAATCCTGGAGATTTATAAAAAGTCAACTTTATATATGCTGTTGCTTGGCGGTTTACTTTTTTTAGGCATCAACATTAATATTAAAACACTCCTTACTTTTTTGCCAGAGGGATATGAGCAGGGTGCAAACGTAGTGCTGATTATAAGTGTAGGTACACTGGTAAATATGGCAACTGGATTAAACGCACCTATTCTTTTTAATTCGGATAAATATAAGTACGGAGCTATTTTCCTGATTTCGCTGGCTGGTGTTGCACTGATGTTGCAACTGATTTTTATTCCAATATTTAAACTGGAAGGTGCTGCGCTAGCAACTACTTGCTCGTATATTTTTTACAACCTTGTATTGTATTTTTTTGTGTGGAAGAATTTTCAATTGCAACCCTTTGACTCCAACAACTTAAAAATAGTTGCACTAATTGCTGCGCTCTTTTTGATGAATTATTTACTGCCCGTTTTGGAAAACAGGTATTTTGATATAGGTTACCGCTCATCAATAATAGGAGTGATTTATTTGGCAGCAGTTTATTTTTTGAACGTAATACCTGAGTTTCACAAATTTTTACCGTGGAATAGTAACACTACAAAATCGTCATAGAGCTTTATAGTGATTTACATATTCTAATCTTAATTACATCATAAGAAACATTGCATGGTAAGTACATTCTCATAAGCACCATTTTTCAAGGCCCAGTTTTTTAAGTTGCCCGAAATTTCAAAGCCGGCTTTTTGAAATAGCCTGATGCTGTATATATTGGACTCATGAATATTGCAAAACAGCTGGTGAAGATGGAGTGTTTCCCTGGCGTAAGTTTTCAAAAGATATAGTGCTTCAGATGCGTATCCGTTATTACGATGATTCATATCACCAATTAAAATTCCTACTCCGGCTTTCCTGTTGATCATGTCAACATCAAATAAATCAACATAGCCAACGGTTTGGTGTTTATTAGTTTCTATAATAAGCCGCTGTTGTTTTGTATTTGTTATATCCTGATTTTCGGGCTGGACAAACTGCTCAATAATATAAAATGGAATAGGGGAGGTGGTTCCGCTCACAAACCAGTTACGCCTGTCATTTTCCCATTCATACATTAGTTGTGCATCAGCAGGTTCGACAGCGCGCAATACAACTTTATGTTTATTATCAGGCATACGTAATCAGGTTCGCATTAAATTTCAAAACTTCCTTCAAATACAAATGTTGCCGGACCTTCCAGGTAAATGTCAGAAAACTTTTTATTTTCATGTATAAAAGAAACACTAAGTGTTCCGCCATTAGTTTCAACAGGAATTTCGCAATGTCCATTCTTATTATTTATTATTGCAAAAGCTATGGCTGAAGCGGTAACACCTGTTCCGCAACTTAAAGTTTCGTTTTCTACACCACGCTCGTAGGTGCGTACACTAATTCCTTTACCGGAATCTTTAACAAAATTCACATTAGTTCCATTTTCGGCAAAGCGGTTGTTGTAACGTATTTTTCTTCCTTCCGTTATCACATCAGTTTCAGCAAGATTATCTGTAAATTTTACATAATGAGGCGAACCGGTATTGATAAAAAAGAAATCATCATTTTCTTCAACATCATTTACATCTTGCATCTGTAATTTTATCAAGGCATTATAATTAGTGCTGTCATAACCTTTCACATAAGCTTTATGCAAACCATCATATGCCAGCATTTTGGTTTCAGTGTCAATAATGCCAAGTCGTTTTGCAAAAGCTACAGCACACCTTCCTCCATTGCCGCACATACTCCCGCGGTTACCATCTGAATTATAATAGCACATTTCAAAATCTGCTTCACTTATTTTTTGAATGGCAATTAAACCATCTGCCCCAATACCAAATTGCCTGTTGCATAAAGCTGCTATATGCTTATAGTTAGCTGTATTAAAAATTAAATCACGGTTATCCAGAATAATAAAATCATTTCCTGCACCGTGATATTTATAAAAAGTATAATGCATAGGTTATTGTTATCTGCTTTACAAAATTATGTAACTAATATTTATTCAGAATTTCAGTTTGCAAACATAGCAAGTATTAAAAGTAAAACGCGTCATGTTCTATATCATTTTCCAAACAAGTCCTGCTGAATAAATCATGAGGAATTTTCTAAAAGTTAATGCGTAGTTAAACAACTGCCATGCAAAAATAATAGCTGTAACATAGCGTTAAAACACTTGTCAAATTTGCAGTTAAGAGCTAAAACGATTAACAAAATACTAACGATGGTTTTCATTTTTGTTTCATAATACTGACAGAATTTTGATGGCATAAAAATTGAAAAGTACTATCAACATAAACAACAAACACTAAATCTATGATTAAGCAAATTAAGAAACTCGGAGCAATTTTAGTAGTAGCCGGTATTGGTGGAGTTGCCGGTGCTTATGTGTTTAACAATATAGCTGATAAAGGACCTGTGTATACATTGGCCGAAGAGCGAACTCCCGTAAGGCTCACTAGTGGTGCGTTGCCGCCAAATGCAATTGATTTTACTGAGGCGGCTGATCGCACGGTTCATGGCGTGGTTCATATTAAAAAATTCTTTACCACTACACAGGTTGGTTATAGCAGCCCGTTTGATATGTTTTTTGGCGGTGGAAGAGCTTATTCAATACCTCAGGCCAGTACAGGTTCAGGTGTTATCATCAGCAACGATGGATATATTGTAACTAATAATCACGTGGTTGATAATGCCGAAAAAGTGGAAGTAACATTAAGCAACAACAAACGATATGAAGGAAAGGTAATTGGTACCGATCCGTCCACTGATCTAGCATTGGTAAAAATTGATGAAAAAAATCTGCCGTTCATTCCAATCGGAAATTCTGATGATGTTAAGGTAGGGCAGTGGGTGTTGGCTGTTGGAAATCCATTTAATCTTACTTCAACTGTTACTGCTGGTATTGTAAGTGCAAAAGGACGTAACATTAACATACTTGAAAATAATAATTCGCAGGTAGCACCTATTGAATCATTCATTCAAACTGATGCCGCAGTTAATCCGGGCAACAGTGGAGGCGCGTTAGTAAACACAAACGGTGAATTAATTGGAATAAACTCTGCCATTGCTTCTAATACCGGCAGCTATGCAGGTTATTCATTTGCAGTGCCTGTAAATATTGTTCGTAAGGTAGTTGATGATTTCATAGAGTTTGGAACTGTGCAACGAGCGTACATTGGAATTCAAGGTCGTCCGCTTAATGCTGACCTTGCTAAAGAGAAAGAGATAGATGAAACCCAGGGTGTTTACATTGATAAAGTAACTACTGATGGAGCAGCCAAAGAAGCTGGTTTGAAATCAGGGGATATAATTACAAAAATTGAAGGTGTTAAGATTAACGACTGGCCTGATATGCTTGAACAGGTAGGCCGTCATCGCCCTGGAGATAAAATTAAAATATCATACCTGCGTGATGAAAAAGAATATGAAACTTTAGTTACTCTTAAAAACAAAAGTGGTAATACAAGTGTTGTAAAAAATGAAGTAATAAAACTGCTGGGTGCTGAAATTAGTCCGTTGTCAAATGAAGAAAAAGCATCACTGGGTATTGATAACGGGGCAAAAGTTACTTCAATAGGTAATGGTGTTTTACGAAATGCCGGCATCCGCCAGAATTTTATAATAACATCAATTGATAAACAACCTGTAACCAATACCTCTGATGTTGAAGCATTGTTAACTAACAGGAAAGAGGAAGGAGTTTTGGTAGAAGGAATTTATCCAAATGGAATGAGAGCATGGTATGGCGTTGGCTTGAATAATGAAAAATAAGATAGCGTTTATTGTTTAAACGTTTTAAATAAGAAATGAGTTTAGGGTTGTAATATTTTTCAGTAGGCCGGTCAGTTAAAGGGGACCGGCCTTTTTTGACCTTTGTAAACTTTCATAATTTTAAAATATGATGATTTAATGCCCGTTATACCGGGTAAGCAGTTACCGAAAAAAGAGATGTAGAATTGAATGTAAATTAGGTGTTGATGGATCAAAAAAAATTAGAATCAGTTTGCTTCCATTTGGCATAAAGTTCAAATGTTTGTTACTAATGCATTTAAGTGCTACTTTCGCACCCTCTTAAAATTTCCCCAATTAAAATAATATAAGCTAAATAGTTCAATATGAGGCAGTTAAAAATTACCAAATCCATTACCAATCGCGAAAGCCAGTCACTTGAAAAATATCTTCAGGAAATTGGACGTGAAGAACTGATAACAGCAGAGGAGGAGGTACGCCTGGCACGAAAAATTCGCGAAGGTGATCAAACTGCACTTGACCGTTTAACTAAAGCAAATCTTCGTTTTGTTGTTTCTGTTGCCAAGCAGTATCAGAACCAAGGCTTAAGCTTACCTGATTTGATCAATGAAGGAAATCTTGGTTTGATTAAAGCAGCAAAGCGATTTGATGAAACAAGAGGATTTAAATTTATCTCTTATGCAGTTTGGTGGATTCGTCAGTCTATTCTTCAGGCATTGGCTGAACAATCACGTATTGTACGTTTGCCGCTCAACCAGGTAGGTTCATTAAATAAAATAAGTAAAGCATATTCAAAACTTGAACAGGAATTTGAACGCGAGCCATCTGCGGATGAAATAGCAAAACTGCTTGAAATACCTACTGAGAAGATATCAGATACTATGAAGGTATCTGGTAAGCATGTTTCAATGGATGCTCCATTTGTACAGGGTGAAGACAATAGTTTACTTGATGTACTGGAGAATTCTGATTCACCAAGAGCTGACAGTGTATTGTTAAATGAGTCGCTTCAAAAGGAAATAGATCGCTCATTAAATACATTAACTGAAAGAGAACGAGAGGTGATCAAATTGTTTTTCGGAATTGGAATGCCACATGGACTCACATTGGAAGAAATAGGTGCTAAATTTGATTTAACACGTGAACGAGTAAGGCAGATTAAAGAAAAAGCGATCAGAAGGCTTCGCCATAAATCACGGAGCCGTTTGCTCAAAGCATATTTAGGTTAATAAATTAGTCCGGTTTACCGGACTTTTTTATTACTTAACATATTGTAAATTTTACACTAACTAACCTGAAGTATTGTCGGATTACAACTAATGCAAATTATAAACTCAATTTAAACAATAATAAAATGACAACAGTAAATACAAACGGAACTGCAGTTGCCAAAGATTATGAGGCACAATTGCACGATTGGATAGTGCTTGAAAAAGCAGCTATTGATTTTATTCAGATAGCAAGCACATTATTTTTCGATAAGTCAGTTGAACTTATAATTTTCAGAAATCAGGCAGTTGACCGTAGTGCAAGTGAAATAATTAACCTGCACCATTATGCAAAAGACATTGTAAAAAAACCTATTTCAGTAGTCGATTCGCAGGCAATTGCCAATGCAATGCTTAAAATGGACCTGGCACCTGCACGTATTGATATCGGACGTTTATCTTATGAGTGGGCCACAGAAGGTAAAAACTATAAGAGCATTACCGATTTTGTGAACGATAAACTGAAAAATTTTATCGGTGCAGATAAAAATAAAATTGTACCCAAAGATGTGATACTTTATGGTTTTGGCCGTATCGGCAGAATTGTAGCACGCGAATTAATTAACCAGGCTGGTAAAGGGGAACAACTACGTTTACGTGCAATTGTAACCCGCGATAAAAGTGATGAAGATTTAATCAAACGTGCTGATTTGCTTCGCCAGGATTCTGTGCATGGTAAATTCCCAGGTACAGTGATTGAGGATATGGAAAACCGCGCCTTAATCATCAATGGCCATACAGTGCATATGATTTCAGCAAAAAATCCTGAAGAGATTGATTATACCAAATACGGAATTAGTGATGCTTTGGTTATTGATAATACCGGTATAGCCCGCGACAGGGAAACTTTAGGAAAACACTTGCTTGCCAAAGGTGTAAGTAAAGTATTATTAACTGCTCCTGCCAAAGGTGATATACCAAATGTTGTTTATGGCATCAACCAGGGTATGTGTGCAGTTGATGAGAAGATTTTTTCGGCAGCTTCATGTACAACAAATGCTATTGTACCGGTGCTTGCTGTAGTTGATAAAGCATTTGGTATTGAACGCGGGCATGTGGAGACCATTCACTCGTACACCAATGACCAAAACCTGCTTGATAACTATCATAAAAAATACCGCAGAGGACGTAGTGCTGCATTAAATATGGTTATTACTGAGACCGGTGCAGACAAAGCCGTAAGTAAAGCGCTTCCGCATTTGGCTGGAAAGATGACCGGGAATGCTGTTCGTGTACCAACACCTGATGTATCACTCGCAATTTTAAATCTGTCACTTAACAAGTCAGTTACCCGCGATGAAACCAACGAACTATTGAAAGACGCTGCATTAAA
This sequence comes from Bacteroidia bacterium, assembly GCA_044230205.1. Taxonomy (GTDB): domain Bacteria; phylum Bacteroidota; class Bacteroidia; order AKYH767-A; family OLB10; genus JAEUTH01. Next base: position 1,281 of record JBGARN010000128.1, on the reverse strand, counting down.
GGGAGACCTGGTAGAACAGATTCACTATTCAATGTCGAATGAGTTGGTTTCAACTGACCTTGTTGGTAATCCAAGTGCTTCAATTGTTGATGCTCCTGCCACTATTGTATCAAAAGACGGAAAGAATTTGGTACTGTATGTTTGGTATGATAACGAATATGGTTATAGCCGCCAGGTTATCCGTTTTTCAAAGTATATTGCTAAGGTTATTCGCCTTACCTATTATTAATCAAGCAATCACAAAAATTTATATAAGCCTTCTGATGAATTCAGAAGGCTTTTTTTTAGTGCCTATAATAACTATCAAGTGTGTAATATCCCACAGAAACAATAAATATAAGACCTGTAATCACTGACCATTTCTTATCAATTGAAGCCGCTTTCTCATGCTGTTCTTTAACTCTAAAGTAGAGTGATGCAGTAATGATTCCAAGAATAAGAAAGATAAGAACAAATACTATGGTGTGTATTTTGTCTATTAGCGTAAAACTTGAGTTAGGCGGAAACAAACCTTCGCATACATATTTGTTGGCTACTGCAGCGAATAAACCGCCAACGGCAGTACCATAGCGGGCATCAAAATGTTCGTATTGAATAAAAAAAGCAAGAAAGGAAATAAAAAAAGCAACAAAAACACCCATACAAAGTTTTAAATAGATTCCCCATGACTGACGGTGACATTCAATGTTTAATAATAAACTGCTGTAAATGCTTTTCATTTTATCATTTGGATCGCCAAAACCACATTCATATTCAGAGTAGTTTTGTTCTACATAAAAGGTGTCAATTTCAAGATTACTGATTTTAATATCCCTGGCAATGTTACAGTTTATAATGTCAGCGCAGATTTTCAGATCTAATGTGTCATCAGCAGCACTTTCCAGCTTAAAAGTAAGCTTGGGATTATCAAAAGGGTAGTTGATAAGATCCCAGTTTGTATTAATTTCAGCTGTTATTAAATCAGACTCCCATATCATAGTATCAACAGTTTCATAAGCATAATGTCCGCGCTCAATGCTTATTGCTTCAGGAATATCAATACCGCCATCAAAATTGATTGTAGTATCTGTTTGATTGCTCCACCACCAGAAATCAACCTTAAATGAATTGTCTGAGAGGTTAGCGTCATATATCTTGGTAATGTAAACACCCCATTTAACTTCGCGGGGTAATTGTGCAAAACCATTTAATGAGCCAAGCCAGAAAAAAATTAATAGTAGCTTTTTCATTATTTGATTATCAGATAGCGCAGTTGGACCAGCCGTGTTATTTTTCAAAACC
>JBGARN010000127.1:0-10338 GCA_044230205.1 Bacteroidia bacterium | reverse complement strand
TTCTGTTTTTTTTGAATAAACCGATTGTGCAACCACGCATTGCACATTAAAACAAATAGTAATGGTTATTAATGCAATTCTTTTCATTTATATTTAGTTGAAGTGTTAGAGCTGCTTTTTATATGCTATTCTGCTTACATGCTGTTCATTGAAACCAGCACATTGCTTGCATAAAGCTTATAGTATATTTTGTCCAACCACATGTTATATTTACCAATGATAAGAGAAATATTTTGAAATGGTTAATAATCTGAATACAACAGGGCAACTCCATGGCTGAACCAGTAAATATTCTGTTGCTGAAGAACTGCAGGCGGTTAATTTTATTGCTTATGATTTAGATGGAATTTATAAAAACTGAAAACTGAACCTTGAGTTAGTTGCCTGAATGGAAGCAGCGCAGCAGGAAAAGTTTGAACAAGGTACTAGTGAGACAACTGCCTAAGGAAAATTAATGCAAACCAAATGGGCTTAACTGTAATAAAATCCATTTTGAATTCATCAGAATCACTTGCAAGAATGGCCCCAAATAAATAATACTACCTTTGAGTCTTACAAAAAAATTCTCATGAAAAAAATACTTGTTTCAATAGCCATTATTTCCATTTTCTTTTTTAGCTGCACCAGTTCTACCGATTCAGCAAATACAACTCCTGAAGTTACTACCGGCACTCCATCAATGGCTGAGGCACCGGTAATGACAGAAGCTCCTGCCATGGTGCAATCAGCAGATAGCAGTATGACTATTACATCACCTGTTTCTGCAGCTGCGGCTCCGGTTCAGGCGCCAGCTAACAGTGCAACCGGGTTGAATCCTGCACATGGAGAACCCGGTCACCGTTGCGACATTGCTGTTGGCGCACCATTAAATTCTGCACCTGCAGCTCCTGCACCTGCTGCTACTCCCGGCACCGTTGTTACAACTCCTGAAGGTAAGACAGTAGCACCTGCGCCCACTGCCGCTACTCCTGCACCTGTAGCTACTGCCCCGGGCACCAATCCACCTCATGGTCAGCCGGGTCATGATTGTAAGATAGCTGTGGGAGCTCCACTACCAAAGAAATAAGCTTAATTACTTACCAGAATCACCTTTGCAGGTTTACTCAACTTGTGCAAACGACTTTGCTTTTTTCGTGTTGTTTGGCAATCAAATAATATTGCCCTGCGCTGTAATTTTTAAATTTTAATGCAATAGCATTTCATTAACCTGTGTTATACGCAATATTCAGCAGCCTTTATTTTACTGTAAACACATTTTGAATTAGTGCCTCTTAATTGCTGAGTCTCCAGGCCAAAAAAAAATAAAATAAACTACCGGGACTCTGCAATTGTTTGGGTAACCATGCCGTTTCAGAGTCGTCCAGCTTTTTAATTTTTTTGATGTAGACAGACTCTGAAACTAAAACAAATGCTCTATTATGTAATTTAAACAACAAGCAATTAAAACATCAGCGCAAACAATAAATGGAAAAGCTGAAGAGTGGAGTGCATTACGGTATTTGGCGGAAAGGCCAGAGGCCTTGAAATAAAGGGGCACGAGGCAGAGCCTACGCGCCTAAGGGAGAGCATCAGTATGGGATTACATAGTTAATCTTCCACCTGATTTACAAAATTGTGAATTGTACCAATAGAACAAACCAGTGCTAAGCGCTTGCAGCTGCTCCCACCCGCTTGACACAGAAATTTGTTTTACGCTTTTACCTAGTCAGCATCATCTTCTTACTATCAACAACTTTTCCATCTATAATCAATTGATAGGTATATACGCCCGCAACAAGCGACCCGGCCGGCAAATTGATTTGCGATGAGCCTCTTTCACTTATCAGAAATGATTTTACTTTTTTGTTTCCGGAATCTGAAATTTCAATCAAAGCACTTTTTGCTGATGTAGGAATAGTAAAACGAATTATTGTTTGCTCACTGAAAGGGTTGGGAATATTTTGAAATAAGAGTGCAGATGTTTGTTTCTCCGAAACTGAATTTTGTCTTTCAACATTATTACATAATAGTTCAATGCATGATTTCAGATTTTCGATTTCTGATTTCTGTGCTAATGCTTCAGCTCTGAGTGTTTCAATTTCTGACTTCTGACTTTTCACATCTGACTTTAATTCCTCAATCTCGGTTTGCTGCTCCTGAACCGATTTTATAATTAACGGAGTTACACTACCATAATCAACCATCCATGGATTTTTTTCTGCAGGTTCATTATTGTCTCGTGGCTTGCTTACCGATTGCGGAAACACATCATAAAGTTCCTGCGCCATAAAACCGGTGATCACTTTTTTATTAGGGTCGGATTTAAAAGTATAATCATAGATTTTTATTTTCATTAAATCCGACAATCCCTTTTGCGATTCACCAACAATGTTTTTTAACCGTTTGTCAGAAGATGTAAATAAGAAAACACCATTAGCAGAAGTTTGTTCTATATGCCCTATCTGTGTTCCATCAGGTCGGTCAAAACTGATAAACCATGCACCGTTAGTAGTATTGGAGCCAGCAGTTATATACAAACCATCAGAGTTAAAAGTTCCATTATTATTTTCAATATTAACAATAGCGTTGCCCGGAACGCCTGCAGCTGCATAAAGAAAGCCGGTCCGAACGGTGGTAAAATTGGCAGTACCTGCAACAGATAATTTATATGCTGGGGTTAGAGTTCCAATGCCCACATTGCCGTTTTGAAGTATTGCCATGACAGTAGTGAAGGGTATTACATTTCCTTTAGTGCCAATAGGTGCCGTATTGAAATCGAAACCACCACTCCTAAAGCTGATCATGGATGAGTAATCATTATTAATACGATAGCGGTAATTTGCAGTAGTGTCACTGAATGTTAGTCCATAACCAACACTGCAATAACTGGCTCCGCTTGTTCCTGCACTTACCGGGTAATTTCTTCCTAAATAGCTGTCGTATCCTGTTATACTTCCGGCTACATCCAGCTTTGATTGAGGATAAATGCTACATTATCTTTTGTGCCGATAAAATTAGTGGAAGCATTGGTGCCTGTATTGCCGGTAAGCGACCATTGGCTATATGCCCGTGTGCATAATGCACAGATGGCAATTATTAGTAAATTATTTTTCATGGTTATTTCGTTTATAAAGTTAAATGGATATTATGAATGGTTGTTATAACAAAAATAAATCATTTTATAATATAATAATACATGTTGAATGCTGAAACATTTCAATGCATTGATTTATAGTTAGCATGAAAAGCATTCATAAAAAATACAATCCGGCTTTAATTTAAGTCCAGCCATTGTACAGAGATTTAAAAGTTTCTCAACAATTCAGAAAATAATTAATTATAATTAACCATTGTTATGCCTAGGTCAGTAGCAACAACTTTAAATAATATCTAATAGTACAGCATATCATGGTCGAAATTTTCAGTCTATATAATTCCATTTCTAATTCCGATAAGAAATTACTGGAAAGTAAAGTATCATCTAAAACATTGAAGAAAGGAGAATTTATATTGATGGATGGCGAAATTCAGGATCAACTTTACCTGGTTAGAAAGGGATTACTAATGACTTATTTTGACAATGATGAAAAAAGAAAAGTTATTGACTTTGCTTACAAAAACAGGTTTGCAGTAGATATCGATTCATTTTCTAATCAAAGCAAATCCATCTATTGTATTGAATGCATGGAAGACAGTGTTGTTGAATCCATACATCATAATGATTTAATGACGCTGTTTGATTCTTCAAAAGAAATTGAACGAGCATACAGGTTGCTTACAGAGAAAATTTTATGTTCAGTTCTGAAAAGACATTTGGAATTAAGCTGCCTGAGCATTGAAGAAAGATTTTATAAGATAGTGAGTAAAAGGAATGAACTTTTCAGTTTGGTACAGCATAAACACATTGCCTCCTATTTAAATATCGATCCTACCAACTTCAGCAAGTTGTATAACAACTTCGCTAAGAATCCTATTAAATTTTACTAGCACCTTTTATCCCGTAATAAAAACTTGGTTTATACCAAGATTCAAAATAATTGGCCGGTTTATATTTGCATCATTAATTTTAAAAATATGATAAACTGGAAAAAAGGGCGTGGTAAACTTGGCGTGTTTGACCCGCTAATCGGAAGCTGGATTTGCAATAAAGGCAGCAAAGACCGGATGAATCCTCAATGCATCAGAACCTATAAATATGCACTCGGGAATAATTACATTATAGGTGAGATAACATGGTTTTTAGGTGATAAAAATTATGATGACCATACTGTCATAGGGCTGGATGATTCCAAAAATATTACGTTTTGGTCATTTACCTCAGATGGCAAAAACTCAACAGGAAAATTTTCTGACGCGAGTGACATTCACGAGTTTGCTTTTGGGTTTGAAGCCAATATGCCCGGGGGTATTGCCAGGCAGATATTCTGGCCAGATGAAAAAGAAGGATTTCATTGGGCAGTGGAATCGAAAACAAAAAAAGGATGGAACAGATTTGTTAACCAACATTTTATTGCCTATGAAAAATAGACTAATAAGCATTGTACCTGGAATACTTTCAGGATGGCTGATAGTATATGTTGGTGAGTTATTACTCCATGGAATATTTCCACCACCTTCCAATATCAACTATGAAGATTATGACGCATTGAAACTCTATATGCGTGATTTACCTGCCTATTATTTTATTGGCATGCTCTTAATCTGGAGCTTATCAGCTTATACCGGTGGAATGGTAACGGGTAAATTGGCTAAAGCAAACTGGCGAAGAGCCTGTATAACCACAGGCTTAATATTAATGGCTGGCAACATTGCAAACTTTATCATGATACCACATCCGATATGGGTAAACATAGCTGCAGTAATTATGTATCTACCATTGGCGTACCTCGGAGGAAAAATCGTCAATAAAGAATATGAACCAGAGGTTGTTCAGGCTAATGCCTCAAACTCTTAACACGTTATTTTCAAAATCAAACTGATCAAAATTATTTTACTGCAGATAATTTATATTATAATCAGTCATTCCGGCAAGGATTGATTATACTTGATTACAGCCTGCTATAACTTTACTCCAACTTTAATTTCATTTTCGGCTCGAGTTAGCAATGGAGAAAACAAGTATTCGTTTGCAATTACATTTTGCCTGGAAATCATTTAAATAAATTTAACACCTTAATGTGTATTTTAACACATACCTTCCTCCATTGAATATTCTAATTTTAATTTTTGATAAGGATAATCTTACGAGTGTTTTTTTTAACAAAATAGTTTTTTCGGAAAAAAACTTTCAGCAATTCAGAAATCAGAAGGAAATTCAGGATATCAACTATTAATATTAAGTCTGAAAACACTGATGAACTATTTTTAGATGTATTTCCAGGAATAACATATACATTAAATGTTTCTAAGCAGTTTTAATTAAAAAAGCTAAACAAATTATGATCAGGAAAATTCAATTTGCATTTATTATCACATTGCTATTCTCTGAAATTTCATTAGCACAACAAAGCGATAAAATTATTGCACAAAAAGTTGATTCGCTTTTAAATGACGCATATGCCCTAGGCATATTTACGGGTCATGTAGTTATTTCACACAATGGTGAAAATATTTATTACAAGCAACTCGGATTTGCAGATTGGAAAACCAAAAGACCTATAGACCAAAACACATTGTTTAATATAGGCTCCCTGAATAAACAATTTACAGCAGAGATAATTCACCAGCTGGTTGCCGAAAACAAACTTTGGTATAACGACAAACTAAGTAAATACTTAGATATGTATCCTGAAGAAACAGGGAGTAAAATTACTATTCAACAGCTGCTTGATATGAAAGCTGGCTTAGGAGATTATCTGCGGAACCCGAAATTTGATGAACTAAGGTTCAAGGATTTTTCCTTATCTGACTTAATTGAAATTATCAAAAAAGAACCACTGTTGTTTGAGCCCGGAACCAACCAGGAATACTCCAACTCAGGTTATGTTGTTTTGGGAGCGGTGATTGAAAAAATAACCAATATCAGTTATCAGAAAAATATCAATGAGAGAATAGCAAGGCCATTAAAGCTTGAAAATATCTATTATACCAAAGCTGAAAAAGTCGCTCAAATGAATCGCGCATACGGAACTGAAATTAATTTTGATGGAAATAAAATTAGCTTTGACGACATTGCAAACAGTACTCCTGCCGGGGGCATTTACACCAATATTAATGACCTCTTAAAATTTACAGAAGCCAAGCTGAAAGGAACTTTGCCTTCAAAGAAAAAATATGGAAGTGGAGCTTTTGCAGGTGGGACTCCTTTCTGGAACTCTACCATATATTACAATCTTGAAAACGGCTATGCATTTATTGTAATGGCCAATACCGGAAACATAGCTGATGATCTAACTCTGCGAATTGAATCCATAGTAAAGAATCAATCTTATCCACCATTAGAATTACCTTTTGTAACTACTCTTTACAAGTTAATTAATGAGAAAGGAATTGAATACATAAAAGCCAATGTAAAGCAACTAGCCGCGCAAGCAGGACTTGATTATGATGATCGCTTTCTAAATTATTTTGGATACCGCTTTCTTAATGGGAACAAAACTGATATTGCCATAAGCCTGTTTAAAATTAATGTGGAGCTTTTTCCTGATGTACCAAACACTTATGATAGCTTAGCTGAGGCTTATTTAAAATCGGGCGACAAAAAAAACGCTTTGAAATATTATAAAATGGTACTGCAATTAAATCCCAACAATAAAAGAGTAAAGGAAACCGTAGCTAATCTTGAAAAAGAAAATTAATGGAGATTAATTAATATTCGAAATAACTTTCAGAATGGTGTAGAAGCACCAATAAATTGGATCTCCAAATTGATGATGCGATAATCAAACTACCTAACTAACATCCACCGTCAATTGTAAATGTGAAGCACCACCTGAAAATAAAATTTTTTAAAGAGGTAAATAATGTCAAACGTTTAAATTATGGAAACAAATTATCTTAGGATAATATTTTAAGCTATCAAAAGGAATGAAATGCCATAAATACAATCATACATTCATTATGTTGTTAACCTTTATAGCTACTATTATTAGCTCTGGGGTTTATGGACAGAAGAATAATTACGAAATATATGCTATTAAGTTTGCAGAAAGAACCAACAAGAATCCTATTTCAGAAGTTGCTGTAGGTGCAAAAGGTAATGACAGTGTAGGTGTTTATTTTATGTACTGGTTGCTGAAAGGAAATAATGGAAAAGTTATTTTAGTAGATGCAGGCTTTACAGATGACATGGAAATAAATCCAAAGTTTATTACACATAACCGTCCGGATAAAATGCTTGAAAAAATAAATATTAAACCGGCTGATATTACCGATATAATTGTTACACATCCGCATTGGGACCATATTGGTGGTATTGATCTATATCCTGATGCTCATGTATGGATGCAACAGGAAGACTATAATTATTTTGTAAGCACTGCATGGCAGGAAAATGGAAACAACGCTGGATTTAATAAAAAAGATGTACTGAAAATTGTTCAGAGAAATCTCAATCAAAAACTTACATTAATTAAAGGTGACAATATCGAAATCCTGCCGGGCATAAAAGTGTTTATCGGCTCTAAGCATACTTTCGAATCTCAATTTGTACTGGTTGATTCGGAATCGGACAAAGTAATTATTGCTTCCGATAATTCGTGGTACTATTATAATCTGACAAGCTTATTACCTATCCCTTTTACCCTTGATGCAAAAGCTTATTCTGACAATTTAAAGAGAATGAAAAAAATGGTACCCAATACCGATATGATTATTCCGGGTCATGACCCCTTGGTGTTTAGTAAATTTCCAAGTGTTGCCAATGATATCGTTAAAATAAAATAACTGGCTTTATCAATAAATCATAATTGCAATTCTAAAGAGAAAAGGAATTACTAATTAATCTAAAAAGGCAAACCGAAGTTAAGATAAAAAATTACGAGGTAAACTTCTGCTGGTGCTTAATTAAGGAGATCTTTAAAGTCAAGGCTTCCTTGTTGCTTCGGCTTATTATTCGATTTATTTTCAGTTCCTGTTGCAGCTGAATTTATGTTCAGTTGGGCTGTGGAATTGGCTTGCGCTGCTGCAGCGCCTTTTAAAGGAAACACTTTGGTAATGCTGAATTTAGTTACAATATTTCCGATAGCCGATCTGCCTTTTACCAATTGTTCATTGAGATTTAAAGTTATAACAAGGTTACGCAACTTAGGTTTAGGGCGCAGGTTAATTTGTATGGTCTCAGCATTATCTGTACCACTCACACTAAAAAAGAGCACCTTGCTGCCTTCCGTGCCTTTAGTAAGTTCATAAACCTTATCGCGGGTAACCCCGGTAACCGAAAATCTTTTTACAAGTATAGCTCCACCCTTACCATCCTGGTAAACCATATTATAAATGGTTTGCTCATCATCTTTATTAAAAACAGCTATGTGAATAATATCCTTTCCAAAGTATTTCTTTTCGTCAATACGGCTCACCATAAATTTGCCATCAGCAGTAAATACTATTATATCATCAATATCACTGCAATCAGTAACAAACTCATCCTTCTTCATTCCGAATCCTGCAAAACCTTCTTCCCTGTTTACATAAAGTTTGGCATTGTTCATTACCACACGCTTGGCTTCAATTACTTCAAATCCTTCTGAAATCTGCGTTTTACGTGATTTATTCTTGCCGTATTTCTTAATCAGCTCTTTAAACCATTCAATTGTATATCCTTTAAGATTAGCCAGGTTGCGGTCTATTTCAGCCATTTTCTCTTCAACAGCCTTAATATGTTCATCGGCTTTAAAACTGTCAAATTTGGAAATCCGTTTAATTTTAATTTCAGTAAGGTTTACAATATCCTCCGTGGTAATTTCTCTTCTGAAAAGTTTTTTATATGGCTTAAGTCCTTTATCAATAGTTGTTAAAACAGCTTCCCATGTTTCGCATTCCTCAATGTTGCGGTATATTCTTTTCTCAATAAATATTTTTTCCAATGAACTGAAATGCCAATCTTCAGAAAACTTTGCTTTTTCATACTCCAGCTCCATTTTAAAAATAGCGAGTGTATTATCGGTTGATATTCTCAGTATTTCATTTACACTAACAAAACGGGGCTTTCCATCCTGGATGATGCATGAGTTAGGAGAAATAGAAACTTCGCAATCAGTAAAAGCATAGAGTGCGTCAATAGCATTATCGCTGTCTTCAGCCGCATCAGGGTGCAGGTGAATTACTATTTCAACATTTTCAGCAGTATTATCCTCTACCTTTTTAATTTTGATTTTTCCTTTATCATTCGCTGCAAGTATTGAATCGATAAGGCTGCTGGTGGTAGTTCCAAACGGAATTTGCTTAATACTTAAAGTTTTGCGGTTTATTTTTTCAATTACTGCACGTACTCTTATTTTTCCACCGCGTAATCCTTCATTATATTTGGTAAAATCTGCAACACCACCTGTATAAAAATCAGGCATTAAATTAAACGGCTTCTTTTTCAGGTAGGCAATTGAGGCCTCACATAACTCAATGAAATTATGAGGTAATATTTTGCAAGCTAACCCTACAGCTATACCTTCAACTCCAAGCCCAAGCAAAAGCGGAAACTTAACCGGCAATTGCAATGGTTCTTTATTTCTTCCGTCATAAGAGGCCTGCCATGCAGTAATTTTCTCGTTAAAAACTACTTCCAGAGCAAATTTGTTAAGGCGCGCTTCAATGTAACGGGGTGCTGCAGCTGCATCGCCAGTATAAAGGTTACCCCAGTTGCCCTGCCTGTCAATTAAAATATCTTTGGAAGCCAGTTGCACTAATGCATCACCAATACTAGCATCACCATGCGGGTGATATTTCATGGTATGGCCAATAATATTTGCAACTTTATTAAACCTGCCGTCTTCCAGTTCCCACATGGAATGTAAAATTCTCCTCTGAACAGGTTTTAAACCATCCTCTACTAACGGAACTGCACGCTCCAGAATTACATAGGAGGCGTAATCCAGGAACCAGTTCTGATACATGGTGTCAATATGGGTAATCTTCTTATGCTGATCCATAATTGATAAAAGCTGATTTTGTTATTTACAACTGGAAAATAGAAAGCCAAATGTATCCAAATTCAATAGCTTCAATTCTTGCAGATCATTAATTTATAAAGATGTTATTCAATAATTAATGTTGATAAATAATAATTTGGATATTAGCCAAATCAAATAACCGTATGGCAATAAAACCATTTATTGATATAAAGTGCATTTACTTTTCAGTTTATAAACTTATACGATTCTGGCTGTTAATAGCTGTAATTAACTGCTTGGCTTTAGAAGGCTATTC
>JBGARN010000008.1:0-63844 GCA_044230205.1 Bacteroidia bacterium | reverse complement strand
ACAGTTTAACCCGTCAGTTAGCGCATGCATTGCAAAACAGGAATATAAAAGTAAATGCAGTATGTCCGGGATGGGTGCGTACACGAATGGGAGGTGCATCAGCACCATTACCCCTGGCAAAAGGTGCTGAAACCATAGTATGGCTTGCAACCAATGCCCCGCATGTAACAGGCAAATTTTTCAGAAATAAAAAGGAAATACCGTGGTGATATTTTTTTACCGTTTAGCAAACACTTTAAACAACCGGTTTTAGTATTGCGCTTATTTTATATTTGCCCGTGCTCTACTAAATATCAATAATTGGAATATGAAAAAAAATATTCAGCAAAAGAAATCATTACCCCGCGAAAATACTGCTACACTTCAAGCTGGTACGGCTTCAGCTGCTTCGCTAAAAAAAATAATGATGATTGTTTGCGCTGCTTTTGCATTTCTGCTTTATGTAAACACATTAAATCATCAATACACAGTTGACGATGATACCGTAATTAAAAACAATAAAATTACCAAGAAGGGAATTTCAGCGCTGCCCGAAATTTTTACTACTGCATACCGTGCAGGCTTTTGGGAGCGTAAAGAAAGTTTATACCGTCCATTGTCAGTAGCAATGTTTGCTATAGAATATACCATTGCACCTGAAAAACCTTTTTTAGGACACCTGGTTAATGTACTCTTATATACGCTCACAGCGATTGTACTTTTTAAAACGTTGCAATTGTTTTTTAAAACAAGTAACCCTGTCATTCCATTTATTGCCGCATTGCTTTTTATTGCTCATCCGCTGCATACTGAAGTTGTAGCTAATATAAAAAGCCGGGATGAAATACTTGCGTTGCTTTTTTCAACAGCCAGCCTGTATGCAATATTGAAATATGACGGACAAAACAACAAACAGCTCATAGGGGCATTTATATGCATTTTTTTAGCATTACTTAGTAAAGAAAACGCTCTCACTTTTGCAGTGGTTGCGCCATTAACTGTTTACTTTTTTACGGATGCTGATAAAAAGAAACTTATTACTACCACTGCAGTTTTCGGGGGGGCTGCACTACTCTATTTTTTACTACGTATTGCAATATTAGGTGGCGCTACCAACTTTACCGAAATACAAATAATCAATAATTCGCTTGTAGGTGCCGAAGGTGATTTAGGTAAACGGCTGGCTTCATCTATTTTGATAATGGGCAAATATCTGCTGCTATTGGTATTCCCACATCCTTTGTGTTTTGACTATTCATTTAATACCATTCCGTTGGTAACGTTTGGTGATATACGTGCATTACTTTCTCTTGCAGTTATAATTGCACTTGCGGTTTATGCAATCAAAGGGCTAAAAACTAAAGACCCTGTGGCCTATGGTATTTGGTTTTTTGCATTAACCATTTCGCTGGTTTCTAATATTGTGTTTTTGATTGAAGCTACACTTGGCGAGCGTTTCGCTTATATGCCTTCACTCGGTTTTTGCATTGCAGCGGCAGTATTGGCAGCAAGGTTTCTTAAAGTTGATGACCGCAAGCAGAATTACAAAAACTTTGCAACGCTATTTAACGATAACAGGAAAATGATGCTGTTAAGCGGGGCTGTGTTGATGTTGTTTTCATTTAAAACAGTTTCGCGTAATATGGACTGGAAAGACAACTATACATTGCTAAAACATGATGTAGAAGTACATCCTGAGAGTGCACGTATACGATATGCTTACGGAAGCGAACTGGTTTTGGCAAAAGCTTTAAAAGCAGATTCGCTGGATGAGAATTTAAAACAGCAACACCTTGATGAAGGTATTGTTCAACTTGAGAAGGGCGTTGCCTTGTTGCCTGAATACTCGGACGCATGGTTTCATTTAGCACTGGCCTATAAAGAAAAAAAGGATAACAAGAATGCAATACGATGTTTCGAAAAGGCACGAAGCATGAAAGAGTTTAAAGACATTGATTTTTATATTGCATCAGGAATTGCATATGGTGAAGACAAACAATTTGACAAAGCATTTGCTGATTTAAATAAGGCTATTGCTATAGAGCCCACCAGTAACGAGGCTTATAATAACCTGGGTCTTTATCAAACCGAAGCCGGAATGTTTCAGCAAGCCATAGTATCGCTCAACAAATCAATTGAATTAAAAGCAGCTAATAAAAATGCAATGTATAACCTGGGTAATACCTATGCCCGAATGGGAAACTATAACACAGCCATAGAGTATTATAAGAAAGCAATTGCTGTTGATCCTGCATACGGTGATGCAATCAACAATATGGGCAACAGCTACGCTGCAATGAAGGATTTTAATAATGCGCTTACCTGGTATACCAAGCTTGCCGAACTTCAGCCGGGCAATGCTAAGGTAAGACACAATATTGGGGTTACATATATGATACTTGGTGATTCAGTTAAAGGAAGAGAATACATGATGCAGGCTCAGCAAATGACAGGAGGAAGGTGATGCAAGCGTTTTATAAGCTTTGAAATTAAGTCTTAAGATATCTTTTAATAGATGTTTGGAGGTATGATGAGCTTCTGCTATGATAATGACACAAGGAAAATTAAGGATTTTAAGGCTGGTGCTTACAAGTCTATATTATTTAGAACGTTATATTAAAAACATGATTAATATATTTTTCCGGTTTACGAATTGATCAGATACTATCGGTTTAGAAAAAATTAAAATTATGCTGCAATCACTTTTACTTTTTGCCGGTATCTGGAGAGCTGTTTTAACGCTGCCTGAAGGCGAATTGCCTTTTAATTTCGAATTGAAAATAGTAAATGAAAAACCGGTAATGGAAATCATTAACGGTGAAGAGCGGATTATTGTAGATGATATAACAGCCAGGGGCGACTCCCTTATAATTAAAATGCCCGTTTTTGATTCTGAATTCAGGTTAACCAATATTAATGGTTTAATGCGAGGAGTTTACATTAACCATGTACGAAAGACCAATCCCGAAATACCGTTTGAAGCACGGTTTGGTGAGCAGCACCGGTTTATTCAACAGCACCCGTCAGCTAAGCCTTCAAATATAAATGGCAGGTGGGAGGTGCATTTTAGTGAAGGTACTGCAGACTCGTCAAACGCTATTGGTATCTTTTCACAAAAGGGCAATCAGCTTTACGGTACCTTTTTAACTGAAACTGGCGACTATCGTTTTTTAGAAGGTATAGTTGATCTTGATAGTATGTACCTGAGTTGCTTTGATGGCTCACATGCCTATTTATTCAAAGCCAAATTGATAAATGAAAAACTGCAGGGAATGTATTACAGCGGAAACCACTGGAAAGAACCATGGACAGCATTTCGCAATGATAGTGCTGCATTGCCCGATCCGTATGCTATTACGTATATGAAACCGGGGTATGAAAAATTTGATTTTACATTTCCTGATGTTGACAGTAATTTAGTTTCACTCCGTGATAAGAAATTTAAAGGAATGGTTACAGTAATTCAAATCATGGGAACGTGGTGCCCTAATTGTATGGACGAAACAGCTTTCCTGGCGCCATTTTATGAACGACATAGAAATAAAAACTTTCAGGTTATCGGCCTGGCTTTCGAAAAAGTAACTGACTTTAAAAAAGCAGCTGCAAATGTCAAAAGGCTTAATGAACGCTATAATATTCAGTACCCGATTTTAATTGCAGGGAGCTCCAATAAAATTGATGCATCAAAAGCATTGCCTATGCTGAATAAGATTTCAGGATATCCAACCACAGTAATTATTGATAAAAAAGGTAAGGTCAGAAAAATTCATACCGGGTTTACAGGCCCAGCTACCGGAATATATTACGACAGATTTGTGGAAGAATTTACACTGCTAATTGAAAAACTGCTTAATGAGTAAGCGTTTAAAGCCTATTTTACAGGGCAATTACAAAAACATTTCATTCAGACATAAACAATAGATACTTTCGTTGTTGTAGTTATATATCTTTTTTAATAATGAAGAAATTTGGAGTCGTATGGAAGCATAGCAGGATGTTAGCCATAATCTGTTTTTTAATGCCAGGTTATGCCTTTGCCCAGCCCCAAAGCAATACGATTAATCCCAATGGTTATAATCGCTTTTATTATGCTAATGGTAAGCTAAGCAGTGAAGGAACTATGGTAAATGGCAAGCCTGACGGGTTTTGGAGGACTTACTATGAAACAGGCAAAATTAAATCAGAAGGTAACCGCAAAAACCAACAGTTAGACAGCCTCTGGAAGTTTTATAATGATAGCGGGCAATTAACCTCAGCCTATATTTATAAAGCAGGTAAAAAGAATGGCGTGCAAACAGAATTTTATAGCAATGGCAATATAAAGAGCGAAGAATTCCTGGAAGACAACATAAAAAATGGCTTATCAAAATATTACAATTCCGAGGGCAAAATGAACCGCTCTGTGTTGTTTGCCAATGGAGTTGAAAATGGCATTGCCCGTGAGTACGACCCTGCTGACGGAAGAATAATAACAGTTACCACGTATAAGAATGGTTATTTTACCAAAGAAGAAAAAATAAACCGAATAGATAAATTCGGGATGAAACAAGGTCCCTGGAAAAGTTATTATGATAACGATAAAGTGCAGTCAGAAGGCTTTTGGACGGATGACAAGAAGAACGGAATGTTTAGGGAATTTAACAGTGATGGGGTGATGAGCAAACTTGAGATTTATAAAAATGGAGAGCTTGTGGTGCAGAATACAGCAGCCATTGATCTGAAAATTAAGCGGATGTACCACCCTAATGCACGGCCCAAATCATCAGTTAATATTATCAATGGCCGTATGGAAGGCGTGTATCGTGAATATGATACACAGGGTAAAATTATTGGCGGTAAAATTTATGAACATGATAAAGTAAAAGCAGAAGGATTGACCGATGAGAGCGGACGGCAGCAAGGAAATTGGATTTTATATGCTGATAATGGTGAGGTGAAAGCAGAAGGGGAATACAAAGATGGAAAGCGCATTGGTCAATGGAAGTTTTATTATTCCGGGAAAAAAATTCAGCAGGAAGGTAAATATGAAAACGGTTTGCCCTCTGGCGACTGGAAATGGTTTTATAAAAACGGCAACCCGTTGCGCGAGGAGACCTATGTGAAAGGGAAAGAAAACGGATATTCAAAAGAGTATGATGAAGAAGGAAATATTATCGCAGAAGGCGAGTTTGCAGGCGGATTAAAAACAGGCGTATGGAAGTATAATAACAATGAATATGTTGTTAAAGGCTGCAATTATGTTGATGGATTAAAAGATGGCGAATGGAAAGAATATAACAAAGACGGATCCTTGCGTTTTGAAGGAAAGTACTTTGAAGGTAATGAGGAAGGCGAGCACAAATACTACTATGGTAATGGCCGCCTTCGCGAATCGCGTAACTATAAGCAAGGAGTTCCCAGTGGCGATTGGCGCTTTTTTGATGAAGATGGTCAATTGCTCTTAACCATTACTTATGCCGGAGGCCAGGAGCAAAAATACGATGGCATAAGAATAGGGCAGTGAGCAGGTCTTTCTTTTACAGAATTATACATCCTCCGGCTATCATTCTTTTTTGGTATAAGCATTTGTTGAGTCGAGCTTAAATCACCAGCATAAAAAAACAAAAGGTTGCTATTAAGCAACCTTCTTGTTTTGAAAATTTACCTGTACTGTGCAACTATTTTTTCACTATTATTCTTGTTGGTTGTAACAGTTCAAATTTCATTACCTTATGTACAAGCAAAAGATCAGGGGAAATATGACTTAGAAAGTGGTTTTATTTCTCTGATTTTATGATTACAATAATAATCAATTATTGAATATTACAATGTTAATGCAATATTTTTTTTTCTAAAACAATTGATTTCCATTAATTAAGCTTAACAGATTTGTTGGCTAATTGCCCGCACGCTGCATCTATATCTTTACCCCTGCTTCTCCTGATATTGACGATCAATGACTTATTTTCCAGGTAGGTTTTAAAGGCTTCAATTTTATCCTGGCGTGCATTTTTAAACTGGCCTCCTTCAATAGGGTTATATTCAATCAGGTTAATCTTACATGGAATATTCCTGGCAAATTGCCATAACTCATAGGCATCTTCAAGGCTGTCATTAAAATTATTGAAGACAATATATTCATAGGTTACATGAGTTCCTGTCTGGTCATAAAAATACTTTAAGGCTTCCCTGAGTACCTCCAGGTTATTATGCTCATTAATAGGCATTATCTGGTTTCGTTTATTATCATTTGCCGCATGCAGCGACAATGCAAGGTTAAAACGCACTTTATCATCGCCCAGTTTTCTTATCATTTTTGCAATACCTGCTGTGGAAACGGTAATGCGTTTTGCAGCCATATTTAATCCTTCTTCCGAAGTAAGGTGTTCTATCGATTGCAAAACATTGGAATAATTTAAAAGGGGTTCGCCCATTCCCATGTAAACAATATTGGTAAGCGGTATGCCATAGTGCGATTCCGACTGGTTTTTAATCAGCACTACCTGGTCATAAATTTCTCCCGCAGTAAGGTTTCGTATTCTTTCCAGCCTGCCGGTTGCACAAAACTTACAGGTAAGGCTGCATCCTACCTGCGATGAAACACAGGCTGTCATGCGGTTTTCAGTGGGGATTAGTACGCCTTCAACAATATTATCATCATGAAGCCTGAAGGCATTTTTAATAGTACGGTCGCTGCTTATTTGCTCTTTATCAATATTTACCGCATTAATTACAAAATTGTTTTCCAGTAATTCTCTGAGCTTTACACTAAGGTTGGTCATTTGAGCAAAGGTGGTTGCTGAATTTTTCCAAAGCCAATCCATTACCTGCTTTGCACGGAATTTTTGTTCACCATGTTCAGCAAAAAAACTTTGCAGTTCTGTTAATGTCAGCGTCCTGATATCCTTACCCTTATTCATTTCGGCACAAAGATAGGAAGTTCAGGTTGGAGTTGCCTATAAAAATCAAATTGCAGGAAATGACAGGCTAAAGAATATATACAGATATTTGAACCGTAATGAAGTACTTTAAAGCTGAAGTTATTTTTCCGGTTACTTCAAAACCTGTTTACAATGGTTTTGTACTTACTGATGATGATGGCACGATAATCAAAGTTGCTGATGAGGAAATCATGGATGCACCCCATGATTTAACTCCTGTTTTATTAAAAGGGATGCTTTTACCCGGTTTTATAAACGCACATTGCCATCTGGAGTTATCTTATTTGAAAGGCCTGATCCCACCCGGAGATGGTTTAGCATCTTTCATAAGCGCATTGGTGGCTATAAGGAAAAATGTTAAGCAACATGAAATATTGAAAGCCATAAAAGATGCTGAGCAGGAATTGTATGACAATGGCATTGTAGCTATTGCCGACATTTGTAATGATGATTATACATTTTCAATAAAGGCCGGCAGCAAACTGTTTTCATTCACTAATTGAAGCATTTGACCTGGTTAAGCAACAAACAGAAAGTGCTTTTAGCCGATGTATTGAGTTGAAAGATGAGTTGAAAAAAATTGCACCAGCAAACTCAAGTTACGGTGTTCCGCACACTCCATATTCTGTAACAACCGGGCTGTTTAAACGGATTGCGGATAATAATGCAGGCAGCAATAGTTTGCAGAGCATTCACAACCAGGAAAGTGCTGCTGAAGCAGATTTATTCTTAAACGGCACAGGAAAGTTGTATGAGTTTTTTAAATCGTTTTGGAGTACTTTATGGAGCAATTTAAACCAACCGGAAAAAATTCTATTCACTCGTATTTGCCGTTTATTAAAAAGGACTGTAATACCCTATTGGTTCATAATACCTATACCACATTAGAAGATATTGTATGGGCTGAAGAGGAACATAAAAAATTATTCTGAGTGTTTTTGCCCAAATGCCAATTTATATATAGAAAACCGGTTACCGCAATTTGAAAATTTTATTCCGGCAAATTTTTGATGCTACGGAACTGATAGCTATGCCAGTAATTACAGCCTAAGTATATTAGACGAAATAAAAACAATTGCTAAACATAACCCGTCAATACCTGCAAAAACACTTATAGAATGGGCAACTCTTAATGGCGCAAAATATATGGGAATAGAAAAAAAATACGGGAGCATTGAACCCGGAAAACAACCTGGACTTATCTTGATTGAAAATGTAAATGCTGAAAATCCTGAATTTACTGCTGGTTCAAGCTTACTTAAAATAATCTAAGTTATCAGAACAAAAAAATAGCACCAATTACCATTCATCTTTTTTCTCCTTAATAACTGCAGTCATTGCCTGTTCAAGATTGGCAACAATTTTATTACAGCTATCATCGGTTTGCTTCAGGTAATAATTCCAGTTGGGGGAGTAATACTGGTTTTTTGTATCCAGCCATTTTTCTGCAGGAAAATAGGAAAGCTGTTTCCAGTTAATTTCAGTTAAGTTATATCTGAAGCGGCCATCTTTAAATTCAAGTTTTAATGTGTATTGTACATCGCCTGCATCCTTTGCAACCCCTGATTTCTTATCAACCGGGTTTGAAATTTTAAAACGTGCTTTAATGATCATGTTACCGGCATCACGGTCTTTTTCACGTAATACATCTGCCGGATTTTTGTAATAAGCAGATAACCATGCAAAGGCTTTATCATATAGTGAACCTTTATCCATTCCCTGTACTTCAACCACTTTGCTGTAGCTGAATAATTTGGTTTCCTCATTAACTGGCATTTTTGGTGCTTTTACTTCCTGGGCATATGATCTGCAGTAAAGCATCAATAATAAGAACGTGAGGTTAATGCAATTTTTCATTTGCAGGGAAGTTTTAAATTTAGTCACTTAAACACAATAGGAGTAACCTATGTACTTGTAGTTACCCTTCAGGAGTTTTTGGGCACTTTTACTTTCTGGCCTACCTTTATCTGGTTGCGGGTAATATTATTTAGCCGTTTTATTTTATCAATAGAATCAATGTTGTAACGCTGCGCAATATTCCATAAAGTATCGCCCGATTGAACTATGTGAATGATATATTCTTTCTGAGGCTTATAAGAAGGTATTGTTGCTTTGGAAGTGTCATCAGCAAGTATTGCATCAGCTTTCTTGAATTTATTGATACTGTCCTGCCGTGCTGCTAAGTTGCTGTCAGGCTTTACAGGAACCACTTTTTTAACATCAACCATAACTGTTAAGCGCTGTCCTTTTAATACGGAACTTGACTTCATTTTATTCCACTTCCTGATTTCTGCAGTTGTGCAATTGTACTTACGCGCAATACCTGAAAGTGTTTCGCCCGATCGAACAGTATGAACTTTTTTTACCTGTTGAGTTATGGTTTTGTAAATCTCACTGTCATGAAAACTGCTGTCATTTTCAACTTCGTTACTCACGAATCCCGGTGTTTTGCGAACAGCGGCACCATAGCTGAAGTCTTCATTACAATAACCTGGTTTGGCAACCGCCAGGGCCGAATCACTTATATATGAACCCATACGTCCCAACCCGATATGATCATAGTAATTATTGATTACATCAGTTAAAAACTGGTTACGTACATACACAGAGTTAAAACCAAGGCCAATAGCTATCAGGCGGTGATCATATCTTTTAGCTGAAGCTACAAGGCAGAATCCGGCATTTCTTGTAAATCCTGTTTTAATACCATCAACTTCATTCACATAATCACGTACAAGCCCATTGTGATTTCTGATTGTGTAAGACCGGTTACCATTTTCAACCGTTGCATAGCCCATGGAAGCAATTTCCATCAGTTCAGGATATCGCAATGCTTCAAGGGCAAGCAGAAGCAAATCATGTGGCGATGAGCTATTGTCCATTTCGCCATACCTACCCGGCAACCCCGAAGGATTTCCGAAAAATGTATTATTCATTTTTAATTCCGCAGCTTTATCATTCATCCGCTTAATGAAAGCATTTAAATCACCTCCCCCTGCATGCTTGGCAACAAGTGTTGCTGCATAATTGTTCGATTCAATCATGGTCATTTTTATCAGGTCGCGCAGGGAATAGTTATTATGGTAAACCATAACTTTTTTTCTGCGGTGTTTTCTTCTGCCTGTATAAATAACCTTGCTCGATGTTACATCAATCTGGTCGTTCCAGTTTATCAAACCCTTCTGAATATCGCTTATGGCAATAATGCCGGTCATAATTTTGGTAACAGAAGCAATCGGATAAGCATAGTTCATATCCTTTTGCCAAACGATGGTATTATTCTCAAGATCATATAAAAGCCCTGCACGAAAATGCAAAGAGTCTTTGGTAAGCCCGGGAACAAAATTGTAACTGAAGAGTGAATCGAATTCTATTTGGGCATTTCCCTGTAAGCTGAAATCGGGTAATGATATTGAAGTGTCCGGTTCTAAAGGATCATCAAGCAGCGATTCCGGAATAGTTTCTTCTTCACCATACTCAACCTGGGCGTGTGAATAGTAAAATGAAACCATCAGTAACCCCAATGCAATTAGAAGGTGTGCCGCAATGGAGCGCAATTTTACATAACTGTTATGTTCCGAATTATTCATCTTTTGCAAGTTTAGTCAGAAATAAAAACTTACACTTTATAATACGGAGGGTATTATAAACATTGCAGTGTTAATTGCTGACGGGGGGTTAGAAACTCGGAGTTCTTACAAACTCAGATTGAACGAAAAAACTTTTTATTAATTATCAGTAATCGATAAATTATAACAAATATAATAATTTTTTCTCACAAATAAAATTTGCCAGCCCTAAATCTCGGGTATATTTACCCTGTTTGGACATAGTTTATACTAAACAGGAATATTATTTCTGAATTTGGCCTCCACCCATATTAGGCATGTCCATAAGCTGAAAATCATCGGTATTGAATATCTTATCGTCAACTTTAGTTTGCTTAATGCTGTGGAGGGTAAGTTTAAATTCCTCTTTTGTCTTTTTGTTGACTGAATTCACTTCCAGCGCAACTCCCTTCATTTCGCCATACCCACGCTGAAGATTACGCAACATATAACTTCCGGGGCTGCGGTTAGCGCTAACGGTGGTAAGCAGGTCCTTCATGTTTAAAGGTACATCTGTACTAATCCACAGATCACTGGTTGCTTCCTCACTTTCAATTATTGTCTTTTTGCATTTATATCCGTCAATAGTTTTTGTTTCGGCAGTTTCAGTTACTACCGGTGGTTTTGCATTTGAAGATTGTGGCATAAAGCGCTCAGCATCTTTCATATTCGTCTTCATGCCAATTTTTCGTCCCCCACGGTCGTTGCAGATTATCATATCCTGTGTTTGTGTATTGATAATACTTTTAACCATTCCGCTTGCTGCCATAGATGGAATTTCCATACAGGTAAGGTTGCCTTTAACGGTCATGTTCATGTCCATAGGTTCTTTAAATTTTGGACTTTCAAGGGTCATGGTAAATGTTCCTTCAAATTGAGCAATGGCAGCTACAGCGCTAATCAGCAATGCACTGATAGTAAGAAATGTCTTTTTCATTTTAACGTTTTTATTTGAATTTAATGCAAGGTATAAATGAAATTCAAAAATGAAAGTAATGCTCATTAGTAAGATGATTTTTTGCTGAACAATTCAATTGATTTTTGAATTCAATATCAATCCTGATTCAGCCTTTACTTAAGGCATAAACAGGTTCTAAAATAATTCGAAGAACACTTTATTGATTAAAAAATGGCCATGTTTTTTGTTTGCGGGCACGGAATAAAAAAAGAACAACACCGGCTGCAATAACTCCCAAAGCACCGGCAATGTATTTAAACTCACTGCTGAAAAAAATAAACGTCCAAATTGCAATGCTTAAAAAAGCCGGCACCGGAAACAGCCACATACGAAAAGGTAATCTTAAATTTTTAACCCTGTAACGTATTGCAATTATGCCCAAAGCTTGTCCTATAAACTGAACAATAATGCGCATAATGATTATAGCAGTAATAACTTCTTTAAGCTTAAACAGCAAACTGAAAACAAAAGCAATGGCAGTTAATATAATTAAGGATATATGCGGAAAATTTTTGGTGGGATGAAGCTTTGCAAACACACTGAAATAATTGCCTTCAACAGCTGCTGCATAAGGAACACGAGAATAGCCAAGCATTACCGAAAATAATGACGATAGCGCAATAAATAAAATTAAGCCTGTAGCCACCTGTGCGGCAGCTGGCCCGTAGATGTATTCGAAAAAAGTGCTTACGATAAATTCAGAATCCTTTGCTTCCCGCCAGGGCACTACTCCTAAAACACTTATTTGCATTAGCAGGTATAAGATTGCAATACCTGTTATGGAAATAAAAATGCTACGAGGAATATTTTTTTCAGGTTCGCGAATTTCACCTCCAAGATGGCAAACATTATAATAGCCTAGAAATGAGTAAATGGTTTTTATGCTTGCAGTACCTAAAGCAAAAAAGAAAGCCGGTGTTAAATCAAAAGCATGTTCTTCATATGTAAATGCAAGTTTGGAATCAAAGTGTGTAAGCCCGGCAAAAATTAACCAGAGCAATGTTCCGCTTACAATAACCCACATGAAAACTGAAATTTTTCCTATGTCAGTGATTTTTCGATACAGCAAAAATCCTAACAATATCACTAAACCACCTGAAACTAATTTTTGCTCAATTGCATTTATGGGAACCAGGTAATTTAAATACTGCGAAAAGCCAATGGCTCCTGATGCTATTACCAATGGTGCCTGTATGGTAGTTTGCCAGATGTAAAGAAACGACATCAATGAACCCCATTTTTTTGCACCGTATAGCTTTTGAAGAAATACATAACTGCCACCGGCACGTGGATACTTTGCTCCCAGTTCGGCCCACACAAAGCCATCCATAAAACTAAGAACTGCGCCAAGTATCCATGCAAGGATACATTGCGGGCCATTCATTGCACCAATAATAAACGGTATAGTTATAAAAGGGCCAATGCCCACCATGTCAATCATGTTGAGCGCTGTGGCTTCTTTTAAGCCAAGTCCACGAATAAGTTTTTTGTTTGGTTCCACAGGGATTTGCTTTACGCCATCCACTCTTTAACCTTATCAAGTGTTACGGCCGGAACATCCAACTTCAGCTTTTTGCGCATTCCACCAAGATCATTGAACAGCTTATTTGGATTTTGTGCCTTAAGTTGTTCTTTAGTTGTAATACCCATTTTAGTAAGCACATCATTCCATGGAGCATCAACTCCCTGTAACGCATTGTCATGTTTTGTTTCCAATATTGAAGGTCCTTCAGGGCGCATTTGCGGAAAGAACAAAACATCCTGTATTGATGCTGAATTGGTCATAATCATTGACAATCGGTCAATGCCGATTCCAATACCTGCAGTTGGTGGCATACCATATTCAATTGCACGGATAAAATCTTCGTCTAATTGCATGGCTTCTTCATCACCACGTTTGGCAAGTTCCAGTTGTTCTTCAAATCTTTTTCGCTGATCAATCGGGTCGTTCAACTCACTGTATGCATTACAAATTTCTTTGCCGTTGCAGATGGCTTCAAAACGCTCTACCAATCCGGGTTTGCTGCGATGCTTTTTTGTAAGCGGACTCATCTCTTCAGGATAATCCATTATAAAAGTTGGCTGGATGAGTTGGTGCTCAACTGTTTCACCAAAAATTTCGTCAATCAGTTTGGCGCGTCCCATGGTATCATCCACTTTTATATTCAGCTGCCTGCAAACTTCGCGCATGGCTGCTTCATCCATTTCTGTAATGTCAATACCAGTGTAATGTGCAATGGCTTCGTACATGGTAAAGCGATTCCAGGGCCGTGCAAAATTAATTTCATGATCACCAACCTTTACTTTAGTTGTTCCATGAAGCGTGATAGCAATTTTCTCAATCAATTCTTCTACCAAATCCATCATCCAGAAATAATCTTTGTAAGCCACATACAATTCAATCTGTGTAAATTCAGGATTATGAAAGCGGCTCATGCCTTCGTTACGGAAGTCTTTTGAAAATTCATACACACCGTCAAAACCTCCTACAATAAGACGTTTAAGGTACAATTCATTGGCAATGCGCAAATACAAAGTCATATCCAATGTATTGTGATGTGTTTTAAAAGGACGTGCTGCTGCACCACCATGTAACGGTTGCAGTATAGGTGTTTCAACTTCAAGGTAACCTTTTGCGTCCAGGTAAGTGCGCATTACATTCATCAGTTGGGTGCGCTTGCGGAAGGTATCGCGTATGTGTGGGTTAACAATCAAATCAACATAGCGCTGACGATAACGTTGCTCAGGATCGCTGAAAGCATCAAACACTTCCCCGTCTTTTTCTTTAACTGTGGGCAATGGTCGTAATGCTTTTGTCAGTAGTTTAAACGAAGTAACGTGAATGGAAATTTCTCCCATCTTGGTACGAAAAGCATATCCGGTTAAACCGATAATATCTCCTAAATCAAGCAGTTTTTTAAAAAGCGTATCATAAAGCGATTTATCTTCGCCCGGGCAAATATCATCTCGCTTCACGTAAATCTGAATTTTACCCGCACTGTCCTGCAACACTGCAAAGGCAGCCTTTCCCATATCTCGCACACTCATTATACGGCCTGCTATTGAAATATTTTTCAATGCTTCGCTTTCGGGATTTTTTTCAAACTCATCTAAAATAGCGGTTGAAGTATAATTTACTTCAAACAATTCGGCAGGATAAGGATTGATGCCAAGACTGTTTAACTCTTCTAATTTTTGACGCCTTTGAATTTCAGGCTCTGATAACTGACTCATTATTGAAATTATAAATTTTGAATTGTAGCTTAATAATTGAAATAACTTTCTTTTAACGAAAGAAAAAATGGAGGCGCGAAGATAGTTTTTGCAGTGGCGTTTCAAAAAGGAGAAGTAAAACCCAGATGAGATTTAAAATTTCTCACACTGTACTTTACAATCGCTTATTTGCCATTCATAAATTTACCTGAAAAATAGGCCTGATGATCAGAAGCAATCCTGTAAAAATAAATTCCGGGATTCCATTTATTCACATTAATATTTAAAAAGTTTGAGGATGTGTTTTCATCAATTATGATTTGTCCTAACGCATTTGTGATTTTAATATTCGCAATTTTCTGCTGGGCATCATTTAATCTAAATTCTATGTTTTCATAGGCAGGGTTTGGAAAAACAACCACGTTGTTTTTTTCTAAAACAAAATCATTATTAGATCCAATTAAGTTGATTGTATTCGAAGTGGTGTTAGTGATAATAGGATCGTTAAAATCAAAATATATATAAGATGTGTTTTTTATTTGCGTGCCGGGAGTGAGTGTTGGCAAAGGTTTCACTGTGTAGGTAACAAAGCCATGACTTGCAGGTTCATTGGTTCCGCTATCGGGTAAATAAATATGCTGCTTGCAATCGGCACGAATGAACTTGCATCTAAACCTGCATCAAGCGTATCGAGAATAAAAATATTGTATGCTACATCGTTACCCGTATTTTGAAAATTGATTGTGTAAGTTAAAGTTTGATTGGTTGAAATATTTCCGGGAGGGTTAACTGTTTTTTCATTCGGGTCAAACGAGTTAACAACGAGGCCTGAAGTTATAAAAGTATTATTAGTAATGTCAGCATCTCCTGCAAATGGTTCAATAGTTGCTGTATTGTGAAGGTATGTACCTAATACTGCCTGAGTATCTGTATTCACGATAATGTTAGTCAGAAATCCGTACTGAAATGAAACAGGATTAAAATTCCAAATCAACGTATCACCGATAATTTGATTTGGAGCAGGATTAGAACTCACGAAAGTTAAATCAGAATCAAGCAGCAACCTAATGGTCCCATTTGTTGTTTGACACAAGAGATTCCAAGCCCACAAATTGAAATTTTGACTGAAACCCGGACGATAATTAACTGATGATGAAAAGCACTGCAAATCAAAACCAGGTGCGCAGCCAATTGCAAAATCATTATTAACTGATGGAAAGGTGGAAACTCCTGTATATGAAAGTCCGGGGCATACCGTACCATTATGGATTGATGATGTTAACGTAACATCATAAACATAACCCTGCGGAACATTGAATGAATAAAATCCCGCGTTGTTACTATGAACAAAAGTTGAATAATTATTTGTAACGTCAGTTATTTGTACGGCTTTACAGTTCAACAATGAGTCTCCGGCATCGTAAATACAATTGTTATTAAAATCAGCATAAATAATACCTGAAATATTTCCGCAGCTATTGGAAAGAACAACCTGAGAAGGCTTTATCAATGTATCAACATCGCCCAAGGAGTTGGTAGCAATGTATGCAACAGAATAGCATCCTGCCATATTATAGGTGTGATAAACGGAAGAATGAAAATCATAGTTATAAGCAAGATCCTGAAAAACAGTATCGGTTCCATCGCCAAAAAGAATGTGCATTGTAACTGTATCGAATCCTGCCACTCCTGTATTTATATTACCATAACATTCCAATTTTACAGTTTGTGGCACCTGGCATGGTGTGCCAACAGAATCGTCTGCAACGTTTACTGTTACTGGTGCAAACTCAATTCCAAAATCATCAATACTTACTCCATCATTCTCAATTGTATCGTTGGAAACAAAGACAAAGCGTACCTGATATACCGAAGAAACAAAATACGGGGAAAGGCTATAAGATCTCTTAACCCATCCACCTGAATTTCCTGTCCAGCCGGGCTTTCCCGTATTACCAACGTTGACTGAATTATACCAATTGATTCCAAGTGGATCACCAATGTTGCCCATTACCTGCCATGCTCCACCATTTACTGAACATTCAATTCTAAATCCATCACTGTCATTCTCGGTGTTTTGATTAGCCCAGAAAAAAAGTCGCACGGAATTAGTGTTAACTGCAGAAAAATCAAAATAGGGTGAAGTTAAAACCGCTTCAGTATTTGGTTGGTAAGCGGAGTCAAGAGATATGTCCCATGAATTAATACCTGAGTGTGTTGAATTGGTTACACCATAATTAGGAGTGCCTAATTCCCAACTACTACCTAGAGCATTGAATGAAGTATCAGTCCAATAAAAAGCAGTATCAAAGTTGTCAACTACAATGAATTGTGAAAATGACATTGAAAAAAACGACATAAAAAATAAGAAAGTCAGTAGGGTTGATTTCATAATGTTGTGTTTTTATGTGAAGTAAAAGTAGAAATATTTTTTTCGGAATTCATGTTCTTAAGCAGGTGTTCTGCAGTAAGCTTAATAATTGCAAAGGGAACTACCCAAGATTAAAGATTAATTGACCGAGTAAATCCAAAGTCTAATTTTGGATTTACTCTGAACATTTTTAAGTGATTCGAAATTCTTTACTTTGAAAAATAATGTTTCTCATATGACACACCTTCAAAACATCAAACATAAAATCATCACCCGAGCTGATTTAAATGAGCAATTAGCAAAGTGGAAAACCGAAAACAAAAAAATTGTTTTTACCAACGGTTGTTTTGATATTCTGCATTTGGGTCATATTGATTATTTATCAAAAGCTGCCGATATGGGCGATGTGCTGGTAATTGGTTTAAATGCCGATGAATCGGTAAGCCGTTTAAAAGGTCCGCACCGCCCAATCAATAATGAAGTATCGCGGGGGATGATTTTAGCTTCGCTTGCATTTGTAAGTGCAGTGGTAAAATTTGACGAAGACACTCCATACGAATTAATCAGACAGGTTCAGCCCGATGTGCTGGTTAAAGGTGCCGATTATAAAATTGAAAATATAGTGGGCCTTGATATAGTGCAAGCTAAAGGAGGGACAGTAAAAACCATTGAGTTTCTGCCCGGTTATTCCACTTCGGCCATTGAAAAGAAAATTAAAGAGTCATAAAAACCCCTGATATTACTTTTCCGTTTGTATAAAAAGTTTATTTTTGATGTAATTATTAACCCATAGCTCATGAAATCGCTTCGTTATCTTGCCGTAATAAGTTTGGTTATTGTACTTGCATCATGCGAGTCGAAAACTTTTTTGCGTTCAAAGAAAAAGTTAGAGAAGGATATTCAGGGTCATTGGCGCCCCTTTCCGGGCACTTCGAAATACGGAACTACAGTTTACGATAGAAATGTGCAATGGATTTTTGATAACGGTTCCGTCCGCATTTCCGAAGTTGATGCCTCAGGGAATGATCATATACTCGACCAGGGAACTTATTCCATATCAACAAAAATTGATAACTGCTTTTTAAGCATTGATGGCTTTACCAGCCGTGATTATGACAGCACTTACGATTTCAATATCAAATGGAACATTATTCAACTCAATGGCTCTGTACTGGATATTGCGGGCCGGCCTAACAATGCAGGTCTTGTTGAGCTTGAATTTAAAAAACAGTAACCGGAGCGCGGCACTTTTTTCAGATCACAGCATTGAAATTTTTTTTCCTGTTTAGTTTTTATTTCAGCTAATTAGCGCTCAATTAATAAATAGTTTTTTATAACGAACAGTTCAGGCTGTGGCAAAAATTAAAACCTCCTTTTATTGTCAAAACTGCGGAGCACAATCACCCAAGTGGATAGGCAAATGTCCGTCATGTGGTGAATGGAACACATTTGTTGAAGAACTTATTCAATCTGAAGCTAAAGCCAAGGCCTGGGAAATACCACATCATGCGCCATCCCGAAGCAGTAATCCGCATCGCATTTCAGAGATAACCAACACCACGGAACAACGCCTGAAGTTACCGGATAAAGAACTAAACCGTGTACTCGGTGGAGGTTTGGTTGCAGGGTCATTAATTTTATTAGGTGGCGAACCCGGCATTGGCAAATCAACCATATTGTTGCAATTGGCCCTGATGCTTGAAGGAACAAAGGTGCTTTATGTTTCGGGCGAAGAAAGTGAGCAGCAAATAAAAATGCGGGCAGACCGTATAGGAATAAAAAATAATGATTGCTTTATTCTATCAGAAACGGATACAGAAGCAATTTTTCAGCAAACACAACAGTTACAACCCGAGCTGATAATTATCGATTCTATTCAGACACTTTACACTAACAAAATTGAATCTGCCCCCGGCAGTGTTTCACAAATACGCGGTTGTGCTGCAGAATTGATGCGTTTCAGCAAAGAAACGGCAACACCGGTAATGATGATAGGACATATTACAAAGGATGGAAGTATTGCCGGGCCAAAAGTGCTGGAGCACATGGTGGATACTGTGCTTCAGTTTGAAGGCGATCGCAATCATGTTTACAGAATTTTAAGAGCATTGAAAAACCGTTTTGGAAGCACAGCCGAAATTGGTATATACGAAATGTTAGGCTCAGGTTTGCGCGAAGTGAGCAACCCGAGTGAAATCCTGATTTCGCACCGCAACGAACAATTCAGTGGTATTGCCATAGCCTGCACCATGGAAGGTATGCGGCCAATGCTTATTGAAGTGCAGGCCCTGGTAAGCAGTGCTGTTTATGGAATGCCTCAACGAAGTGCTACAGGTTTTGATTTGCGAAGGCTTAGTATGCTGCTGGCTGTACTCGAAAAACGATGTGGTTTCAGGCTGGGAGCTAAGGATGTATTTTTAAACCTGGCAGGGGGAATAAGGGTGGAAGATCCGGCAATAGATCTTGCAGTGGTTTGCGCAGTACTTTCAAGCAATGATGATATTCCACTGAATATGAAAACCTGTTATGCCGGAGAAGTAGGCCTGTCGGGCGAAATAAGGCCGGTAACCCGCATTGAGCAGCGCATTAAGGAGGCTGAAAAGCTTGGGTTTGAAAAATTTTATTTTTCGAAATACCAAAGCAAATTAAGCGAGTTAAAAAAGCTTTCAGGAATTGAACTTATACCCGTAGCCAAGGTGGAAGAAGTATTTGTTCTCCAGTTTGGGTGATGGCTTATAAAATCAGATTTTTTAAAAAAGTGAATAAGTTAGCATGATTGGCAAAAGCAATCATTATTTTTCTACCTTAGTACGCAATTTCAGTATTACAACTCCACTTCACTTTCTGCTATATTTATTTTCTGAAGCTAAGAGTACATCATTTAACTTTAAATATGTAAGCTGATGAAGAAAACATTACTCACTGCATTAACTACATGCTTAGTATCAGTTGCAACTGCACAAAGTTTCGAAATGGGACTTGCAGGTGGCTTTACCAATTACTTTGGTGACTTAGGCAACAACGAATTTTTTCAGACTACAAGCACTCGCCCGGGTATGGCTATAACCTTGCGGCATTTTCTCGGCACGCCCAAAGCAAGCGGTTATGCTTACAGGAAATTTGATGCTGAAGCCCGAATCAGCTGGCATCGCCTGGGGTATGACGAAACCAGGCCCTTTGGAGGCAGGCAGGGTTACCAGTTACGTAATTATTTTCGCGGCCTCAGTTTCCGCACCGATGTGTTCAGCCTTGAAGGAAGAGTAACCTATACCCTATATAAAAACCGCAGGCAGCCATTACATATTCAGAAATCATGTATGTATGTATTTACTGGTCTAGGATTTTTTTATGGTAAACCAAAAGCAGATTTATTCCGTGGAGATGTCGACATCAACAACCGGTATTTTTTCTGGAGCGATGGAACCGTTCGTGATGCTGCTGAAGGTTCGGGCCAGGGAAACATAATCGAAAAAGATGGAAAGTATGAAACCGACTTAACCGACTGGCGTACAGAAGGCGAAGAGCCTAAAAGTGAATTCGGCAAAGGAAAAAATATGTGCAATAATCATTTTGGAATACCTGTTGGAATGGGTTTCAGGTATGGCCTGAATAAAAAAGTGATTATGACTTTTGAAATAGCATACTACAAATTGTTTACTGATTGCATTGATAATGTAAGCGACCGCTATGCCTACAAATCTGAAATAAATGAGGCATTTCCAAATGACCCGGTTAAGCAGGAGCTGGCTGAATATATTTCTGACCCAACCGGTCGAGGTACTGATGGATATCCCGGCCCTCAAACAAGTCCACGCGGTAACCCTAATAAAAGTGACAGCTATACTTTTATCAGTTTGGAGTTTGCTTACCGCTTCGATTTTATTTCAAAAAAATTATTTGGAATGAAATAATTTTAGCCGGCAGAATCATATTTTCAATTTTAAGATGCAGAATATTGAACAGCCTTAATTATCAAGGTTGATGCTGATTTTACAGCAGGTTTGAAATTTCATATCTTTTTAAACCTTTGCCCCCCTTAATTTTATTGCATGTACGATTACATTAAAGGAAGATTTACTTCAAAAAGTGCAACCCAGGTAATAGTTGAAGCAGGTGGTATCGGTTATGATATTAGTATTTCATTAAACACTTATTCACTAATTAAAGACGCTGAAGAAGGCAGAATTTATCTGCACCTGGTTGTTCGAGAAGATGCTCATGTGTTGTTTGGATTTGCCGAAGTGAGCGAACGCAATATGTTTCGCAATTTGATTACCGTAAGCGGGGTGGGTGCTACCACGGCCCGCATGATACTATCTTCTCTGAATCCTCGTGAATTGCAACAGGCAATTGTTGAAGGCAATGCTCCTTTATTGCAGCGTATTAAAGGAATCGGAACAAAATCGGCACAGCGCATAATTATTGACTTAAAGGACAAATTATCCAAAGATCAAACAGGTGAAGTTCAAATTTTACAAACAAGCGGCAATACATTACGCAACGAAGCGTTAAGTGCTTTGTTGGTTTTAGGTTTTCCTAAGGCGCAGGCTGAAAAGGCTATAGACACGGTGGTTGCCAGGGGCAATGTAAACAGTGTTGAACAGCTTATTAAAAATGCGCTGGCAAACCTCTGATCAAGCAGCCGCGTCAAATGACGTTAAGCTGCCCTTTACAACCTGTTTCTGGCATAAAAAATCAAAAATTGTTGTTATTAAAATTTATCTATTTTAGACGCCTTATGAAAACGGTTTCAACAATAGGCTCGTCTTATTTTCTTGACCAATCATGCTAATTCACAAAAATTTACTTTTTTCTAAAAATATTTTGCAACAGACGTTCAGTAAATGAAATTGCGCTTTAGTAAATTACCTTTTGTTTCCACGCTGGCCTTTACAGCGGCAGCTTTCACCGGCTGGGTAGTTGCTACTCATTCACCTGTGCCTGAGTTGTACATTAATGCAGCGCGTGCTTACCCGTTGCCTGAATATCACCAGCCTGATCAGGCTCAGTTAACACTACCTGTTGATACCCCGACTGTAAATCCCGACTCATTAAAATACCCGTTTGATGACAGGATTTCTGATCCGCTTTCGATGCCGTATGACAATAGTCCTCTGTATCTGAACGATCCGTCAAATATTAAAACTAACATTGAGTACGATCCGGAAAACAACCAGTATAATATTAACGAGATGATTGGTGATGAGTTTTACCGCAGCCCAAGCTATCTTACTTATGAAGAATATGTGCGTAAAACGAATGCAGAGAGCACTAAAAAATATTGGAAACAACTTTCAGAAGGCGCCAATGCGATTACTGGAAAGCGAGGCCTTAATCCAAGAATATATGTAGGCAGTGAAGCTTTTGAACGAATTTTCGGGTCTAATACAATTGATATTCGGCCTCAGGGTTCGGCTGAACTTTCATTCGGTGTAAATATTTCAACCAATAAAAATCCAGGAATTCCGGTAAAGCAGCAGCGTGTTGCAACTTTCGACTTCAAGGAAAAAATTCAGCTGAATGTTGTAGGAAACATTGGTGATAAAATGAAATTGTCAACCAATTATAACACCGAGGCAAGTTTCGATTTTGAGAACAAAATGAAATTGGAATATACCGGCCATGATGATGAGATTATCAAGAAGATTGAAGCAGGTAACGTAAGCCTTCCCTTAACCGGAACATTAATTACAGGAAGCCAAAGCCTTTTTGGATTTAAAGCTCAATTACAATTTGGCAAATTAATGGTAACCGGTTTATTCAGCCAGCAAAAAGGACAATCGCAAAACATAGTAGTACCACCGGGTGGAGGACAGAAGAATGAATTTGAAATAACCTGCGATAATTACGAGGCAAATAAGCACTATTTTATTGCGCAGTATTTCAGAGATAACTTTGATAATGCCATGCGTAATGCACCGGTTATAAGTACTCCGATAACCGTAACAAAATTAGAAGTGTGGGTAGTAAAGCCCGGGCTTACGGATACGCGCAGCTTAATAGGTTTGATGGATCTGGGAGAAAGCAATCCATATTCAAATTCAAATGTGGTTAATGTTGGCCCTGTACCTCCTCCGGCAAACAACTTGCCCGACAACAACGCGAACCAGTTGTACTTTAATATGAATGATACTGCGCAGACATATCATAATCTACGCAATCCATTGTATTCTGGTTCAACAGCCATTTATAATCAGCTTGCAGTTGATTCATTTACAGCTCCGCGTGATTATGAGCGTATTGAAAATGCTGTTAAGCTTCAGCCTTCAGAATATACTTTTAATGCACAGTTAGGATATGTTTCGCTTAAGTCGCAATTGAATCCCAACCAGGTGTTAGCCGTGGCTTATGAATATACCTATAACGGAGTAGTGCACAGGGTTGGTGATCTTACCACATCAGGCGTTAATCCTCCAAACAGGTTGTACGTAAAGATTTTGAAAAGCTCCAATGTTAGCGTTTTACTACCTACATGGAAACTGATGATGAAAAACATATATGCACTGGGAGCATATGGTTTGCAACAAAAAGATTTTAAACTTGATGTGCTGTATTATAATGACAGTACCGGTGGCGATATCAACTTTTTGCCCGCAGGAGCTTCTGAACCTAATGTAAACAGTATTGCACTTTTAAAAGTACTTAACCTTGATCGCTTAAATGCGCAGCTTGATCCACAGCCTGATGGTATTTTCGATTACGTTGAAGGGCTCACAGTTAATTCAGGCGATGGCAGGATTATTTTCCCTGCTGTGGAACCATTTGGTAGCTATTTAAAATCCAAATTCAATCCGAATACCACTGTTTACCAGAAATTTATTTTCCAGGAATTGTATGACAGCAGTAAAACTGCGGCCCAGCAAATACCTGAAAAGAATAAATATAAAATCAAAGGATATTACATCAGCAATGTAAGTTCGGATATTTCGCTTAACGCAATTAATATACCTCAGGGATCGGTTAAAGTTACAGCGGGTGGCATACCACTTACTGAAAATGTAGACTATACAGTGGATTATAACCTGGGCAGGGTAAAAATTATCAATCAATCCTACCTCAACTCTGCCAGCCCGATTAACATTTCTCTCGAAAGCAATTCGTTATTCAGTATTCAGAGTAAACGTTTAATGGGTGTTCACCTGGATTACCTGCATAGTAAAGATTTTACAATGGGTGCTACGGTGCTTAATTTAACAGAGCGGCCTCTAACTCAAAAAATCAATATTGGTGATGAGCCTATTTCAAATACAATAATTGGTATTGATGGAAATTATCGGACCGACTCAAGGTTTATAACCAAGTTAGTTGACAAACTGCCTTTAATTGCCACCAAGGAATTAAGTAATGTTACCTTTAATGGTGAGTATGCTCATTTTTTCCCGGGCCATCCCAAGGTTATTGGTTCATCGGGTACTGCTTACATTGACGATTTTGAAGGAACTCAATCGAATATCGATTTAACTACTGCCGGTTCATGGTACCTGGCCAGCGTTCCGCAAAATCAGCCATCATTATTTCCCGAAACTAACTCTCCCGAGAACAGGGTATTTGGTATTAATCGCGCAAAGCTGGCATGGTATCAAATTGACCCTACAGTATTTTATCGTAACTCTAGCATCAAGCCAAGTAACATTAGCGATGTGGAGTTACAGAATAACCAGGTAAGAGAAGTTTTTGATAATGAAATATTCCCTCAAAAAAATTATCCCAATGGTGTAGTACCGCCATTGCGGGTTTTAAATCTTGCCTATTATCCTGAAGAGCGTGGTTCCTATAATTATGATGTAGCTGGCGTTCCGGGTATATCAGCAGGTATTGATGCGAGTGGCAAGCTTATCAATCCTGAAAGCCGCTGGGGCGGAATTATGCGCCACCTTGAGACGAATGATTTTGAAGCCGCCAATGTTGAGTTTATTACGTTCTGGCTGATGGATCCTTTTAATGAGGATAACCCTGAACAAAACAACAGTGGTAAATTATATTTCAACCTTGGACAGGTAAGTGAAGATATTTTGCATGACGGACAACGCATGTATGAAAACGGGTTGCCTTCCAATACGCTTACCTCACAAATTGCAAAAACAGATTGGGGATTTTATCCTACCAATACTACCAATCCAACAAATGCTTTTGATAATGATCCCACATCGCGTACGCAGCAGGATATTGGTTTAGATGGTTTGGATGATAACGCAGAGCGAACATTTTTGGCTGATAGCGCAAAGAAAAGTTTTGTTGATTCAATAGTTGCAGTTTTTGGTGCCGGTTCCACAGCATATAACCTGGCCAATACGGATCCATCTACAGACAACTTCAGGTTTTTCAGAGGTAATGCTGTAAGCGATACTTCTTCAAGTATTTTATTCAGGTATAAAGATTATAACGGATTACAGGGAAACTCTCCGGTTGCCAGCGGCTCTTATTCGCAATCTTCAACCAACCTACCCGATGCAGAAGATATAAGCCGCGATAATAACATGGATATCTATGAAAACTATTTTCAATATGAAATAGATATCGATAAAAATAAGATGAACACAACCGATCAGAAATTCATGACTGATAAAGTTGTTGCAGCAGTATCATCTACAGTAAATCCTGATAAAAAAGTTACCTGGTACCAGTTTAAAATTCCGGTAACTGATTTTACAAAGCAGGTGGGCGATATTCAGGACTTTAAATCGATTGGCTACATACGTGTTTTTATGAAAGGTTTTTCAAAGCCAATTGTAATGCGTTTCGGCAAGCTTGATTTAACGCGGGGTGAATGGCGCAGGTACCAGAAAGGTGTGGCTTATGGCTGTGATGCAATTGATCCTATTCCTCCGTTTTCATCAACTACTTTTGATGTAGCAGCTGTGAGTATAGAAGAGAACAGCGGCAGGCAACCTATTAATTATGTAGTGCCACCAGGTATTCAGCGCGAGTTAAATGCCGCTACACAACAAGCGCAACAACTGAATGAACAGTCATTATCAATCAAAGTATGCGACTTGTTTGATGGCGATGGACGTGCAGCGTATAAAAATACCCAGCTTGATTTACGTACGTATAAGCGGATGAAAATGTATGTGCACTGCGAAGCATTATATGATGAGAACAATGTAAAAGACAATGACCTAACTGTTTTTATTCGCATCGGTAGTGACCTTACCGAAAACTTTTATGAGTATGAAATGCCTTTAAAAGTTTCACCGTGGAAGAATAACAATCCAAGCAGTGTATGGCCTGAAAGCAATAATGTGGATATTGAATTGAGTAAGCTGCTTGCAGCCAAAGAATTGCGTCAGCAGGCTTTACTGGATCCGTCAACAGGTATTACTGTAAAAACATTTTACCCGGTAATGCGTGATGGTGAAGCAACCATTTACGTAGTGGGTACACCTAACCTTGCAGAAGCAAGAAGTGTAATGGTAGGTGTAAGAAATCCTAAACAGGGTTGTCCTCAGTTTCCTCAGTATAATGTTGATGATGGGCTGAACAAATGTGCCGAAATATGGATTAATGAATTAAGGCTTACTGATTTTGATGAAAAAGGCGGTTGGGCAGCTAATGCACGTATAGTTACCAAGTTAGCCAATTTAGGAACACTGTCGGTTAGTGGCAGGCGCAGCACCTATGGTTTCGGAATGATTGAGCAGAAAATTACCGAGCGTTCGTTTGAAGATGTGTCGGCTTATAACATCTTAACGCAGTTGAACCTTGGTAAGTTTTTCCCTGAAAAATTTGGCGTTGCAATTCCGTTTGGTTTTGAATGGGGCGAAGAATTCATTAAGCCTAAATATGACCCGTTGCAACCCGATGTAACTTTTGCTTCAGCTCTTGATGCGGCTAAAGAAAACGGAACAGAAAAAGAATTTAAAAACAACCGCATTGATTATACCAGGCGTAAAGGGTTTAATTTTACCAATGTGCAGAAAACCCGCACGGGTTCAGGAAAGAGCCATCCATGGGATATTGAAAACCTGAATTTTACCTATTCCTACACTGAAGTTTTCCATCGCAATATTGATATCCAATACGACATTCTTAAAAACTACATGGGAATGTTAGGTTATAACTATAATGCTACGCCCAAAAACATTCAGCCGTTTAAAAACTCCAAAGCACTCAGTTCAAAATGGCTTCGTTTGATCAAGGATTTTAACTTCACACCATTACCTTCCAGCTTTAATTTTAATACAAATATCAACAGGCAGTATGGCGAAACATTGCTGCGCAATAACACTTCTTACCAGGCAGCGATTGATACCACATTCAATAAATTCTGGAACTGGACCCGAACCTATGATTTAAAATGGGACTTAACCAAATCATTGAAATTTGATTTTAATGCGCTTAATACCTCCAAGGTTGATGAGCCAAATGGCCGTATTGATACAGAATCGAAAAAAGAAATTGTTCGCAAAAACTTCTGGAATGGAGGCCGTAATACCGATTATCATCAAAGCGGAAATATTTCCTACCAGGTACCATTAAGTAAAATTCCGATAGTTGACTGGATTCAATTAAATGCACGTTACGGATTTGATTATACATGGCAGGCTGCTCCTTCAGTAATTGACTCTTCAACATTTACGCTGGTGCCTAACCCGATTTTGCAAAACACCATCCAAAACTCTAATACCAAGCAGTTAAATGGAACACTAACATTTACGCAGTTGTATAATAAGTTGCCGTTCTTTAAACGGTTGCTTGCACCAACACCTGCTGCACCAGCATCAAAAACGGTTAAGCCGCCAAAGGCAGATACTCCAAAATCTCCGGCTGATACAGCAAAAACGAAAAAGCCCAAAGTGCCCGGAACCATCAATCCGTTTGTGAAATTTGTAGGTAAATTGATTTTAAGTGTAAAGAGTGCCGGATTAAATTACAGCGAAACCAACGGTACTGCTTTGCCTGGTTACAAGCCGAAGACACAGTTTTTGGGCCAGGATTATAATTATGAAACGGTTTCAGGCAGTACTACCACAGCCCCTGGATTTGGATTTACGGTTGGTAGCCAGAAGGATTTGCGGGTAAAAGCAGCCAAGAATAACTGGTTAACAACAGATACGTTATTTAACTCGCAATATTCTACAAGCTATAATCAGAGCATTTCAGGAAGGGGAACCGTTGAGCCATTTGATGGTATGCGTATTGAATTAACAGCAACAAAAAATTATTCAAAAGCGCATACTGAAAATTATCGCATCAATGCCAATACCGGGGAGTATAACAGTTATAATGCTCTTGATAATGGCAACTTCAGTATTTCAACTATTGCATGGGGAACTGCCTTTACAAAAATCAATAAAGACTATACCAACTCCACCTTTGATGAATTTGCAAAAAACAGGTTAATAATTTCTCAGCGCCTTGCTGCAGATAATCCGTATTCATCAGGTGTTGACTCTGCAGGTTATTCCGATGGTTATTCTGGATCGAGCCAGGAAGTAATATCAGCTTCGTTCTATGCTGCTTACACCAATAAAAATGCAGCCACTGCTAAATTAAATCCATTAAGCCTGGTGCCATTGCCTAACTGGCGTATAACTTACGATGGGTTTACAAAAATGAACTGGTCGAAAAAATTCTTCCAGAATTTTCAGCTAACCCATTCCTACCGGTGTACCTATAATATCAATTCATTCAGCACTAACTTACAATACAGCGATCCGTTTAATACCGGCCATTCACCGATACGCGACTTGTCAAACAACTTTATACCGAAGTATGATATAGCACAGGTTTCCATTACTGAATCGTTTTCGCCATTGATTGGTGTTGACATGACGTTTAAAGGCAAATCTCAATTTAACCTGCGTTGCGAATTGAAACGCGACCGCAACCTGTCGCTCACTTACACCGGTGTACAGCTTACAGAAATCAGAGGTAACGAGGTAAGTATTGGTGCCGGATATCGCATCAGTAAACTAAAGCTGCCGTTTAAATTCGGAGGCAAGAAAATAACATTGCAAAACGACCTGGTTCTTAATTTCGATTTCAGCTATCGCAAAAGCCTTAATGTGTTGCGCAGGATGATTGAGCAAACCAATATTCCATCAAGCGGTATGCGTACCTATGGAGTTAAGTTTGATGCTGATTATATGATTAACGACAGGTTTGATGTACGTTTCTATGTTGAAACCACCATTAATAAACCTTTAATTGCAACCTCGTATCCTAACTCAAATACTGCAATAGGATTTGCAGTAAGGTTTACACTTGCACAATAAGCGCTTTAATTAAAAAGAGGAATATTGAAAAGGCATGAAAAACTCACGCTCAAAAAATTATTTTTGCTCCATCAAATATTGAAAAGTAGTTTTATCATTAACACTAAAAACTTATGAATTTTCCGAAAGAATTAAAATACACCAAAGACCATGAATGGGTGCGCATTGAAGGCGATGTAGCTGTAATTGGTATTACTGATCATGCGCAGAGCGAATTAGGTGATATTGTTTATGTTGACATTTCAACTGTGGGTGATACTTTAAAAAAAGAAGAAGTATTTGGCTCTGTTGAAGCTGTTAAAACAGTTTCTGACCTTTTTATGCCGGTAAGCGGAGAAGTGCTTGAAGTTAACCCTGAACTGGAATCAGCACCCGAATCTGTTAACAAAGACCCTTATGGTGCCGGATGGATGATTAAGATAAAAATGAGCGATCCTTCTGAAGCAGCTTCATTGCTAACAGCTGATGCTTATCAAAGCGCCATTGGTGTATAATACACGTTTACCTATATCATAAAAGTTACTATGCCGGCATAGGCTATGCATGGCAAGCTATTTCATTACACAGGGTTGTATTATGTTTTTCAAACACACTTGGCCGGCTTTTCTTTTTGCGCTTATCGTACTTATACTTTGTGTAATTCCCGGCCAGGATATACCGGAAGTGGGCATTGTGAATTTTGATAAGCTGGTTCACACAGCATTATTTGCTTTGCTTACTTTTTTATTTGCCAGGGGATTTTACAGGCAAACTTTAATTTTATTTTTAAAGCAGCATTTTATAATAGTTCCTGCTGTTTTATGCTCGCTTTATGGTGGCTTGCTTGAAATTCTGCAGGCTACAGTTTGCATTAATCGTGCTGGCGACTGGCTTGACTTTTTGTTTGATACGTTGGGAGCTTTAGCTGCTGCAATAGTTATTGTAACTCGTAAAAGCATTGCAGCAAGCTGGTAAGTGCATTTCCTTTTATTAACTAATTATTTTAGCAATAAAATTTTTCAGGATGCTAGTTTCTAAGGTTGGTTATGGCACTAAGGATTACTTATTAAATTGCAGACTGAAATTTTTTGAATAACAACTAAAAAATTGCACCGCATGAGCAATCGTATAACACATTTCGAAATTCCATCCGACAATCCTGAGCAAAGCATGAAATTTTTTAATGAAGTGTTTGGGTGGAACTATGTTAAGTTTGGCAGTGAGCCCTACTGGCTGGCTATTACAGGAGATGAAAAATCACCCGGAATCAATGGGGGCATCATGAAGAAAAAGCACCCTCAGCAACCTGTCGTAAATTCAATTAATGTTGAAAATATGGATGAAACAATTAGTGCCATTGAAAAAGCAGGTGGCAAAATAGTGGTTCCGAAAATGGCAATTCCGGCAGTTGGATGGCTTGCATATTTCACCGATCCTGATGGTAACATTCATGGAATTATGCAAGAGGATAAAAATGCGCAATAGCGATTTTTAAATTTTATTGATTTGGCTAAAAGTTTAGTCGAATAAATTTCCGCTGCGGCTTTGTTTCTTTTTTCCTAAGTGTGTGTAAGCACGCTCAGTTGTTTCGCGGCCGCGCGGTGTTCGCATAATATAACCTTCCTGGATTAAAAAGGGCTCATAAACTTCTTCAATCGTTCCGCTTTCTTCACCCACTGCAGTAGCAATAGTGGTAATTCCTACCGGTCCGCCTTTAAACTTTTCAATAATTGCAGTAAGAATTTTATTGTCCATTTCATCCAGGCCATGTTCATCAACATTTAATGCTGACAAAGCATACTTCGAAATTTCAAAATCAATTTTACCGGTTCCTTTAATCTGGGCAAAATCTCTCACCCTTCTCAGCAATGCATTGGCAATACGTGGTGTTCCGCGGCTTCTGCGTGCAATTTCATAAGAGGCATCATCGGTAATTGCAGTGCG
Source organism: Bacteroidia bacterium (assembly GCA_044230205.1). GTDB lineage: Bacteria > Bacteroidota > Bacteroidia > AKYH767-A > OLB10 > JAEUTH01. Next base: position 32,654 of record JBGARN010000008.1, on the reverse strand, counting down.
TAAAATCTCAGCTGATCTTAAAACTATCAATTGAAGAAGTTTTGCATCATAATACTCCAGCCGCGAATTGATGCCAAAACGGGCGCGCAGTGGCGATGTAAGCAAGCCCGAGCGCGTAGTTGCACCAATAAGTGTAAAGGGATTTAGTTTAATCTGAACCGAACGAGCGTTGGGCCCGCTTTCAATCATTATATCAATTTTATAATCCTCCATTGCAGAATAGAGGTATTCTTCAACAACAGGACTTAAACGGTGTATCTCATCAATAAACAATACATCATGTGGATCGAGATTGGTAAGCAAACCGGCAAGGTCGCCTGGTTTATCCAATACAGGGCCTGAGGTAGTTTTAATTTTAACCTTTAATTCGTTAGCAATAATATTGGCAAGTGTAGTTTTTCCCAATCCCGGAGGACCATGCAATAAAATATGATCCAGCGCTTCGCCTCGCTGCGAAGCTGCCTGTACAAACACTTTCAGGTTTTCAACTATTTTCGACTGGCCTGTAAAATCTTCGAAAGCCAGCGGACGCAAGGCTTTTTCTATTTCCTTGTCAACCTGCGAAAGATTTTCTTCACCCGGATCTAAATTTGGATTTAACATGCTTCAAAAGTAATGCTTGTAAGGATAGGTTTTAGAATTCATGAAAATATAAAGCATTCAGGCATGTTCCCATATCATCAGCGAACGGTCATCACTTCCCGAAATGATATATTCATTGAATGGGCTCCACAATATTTTGTTTACCGAGTTAATGTGACCACCTGATTTCTCAGCATCCAATTTCTGTATAAACTGATAATTTTTTGCATGCCAGATTTTAACTGATTTGTCGCGACTTGCCGTTGCAAAATAATTTCCATCTGGTGCAAGTTTGATGTCATATATAGCATAGTTGTGTGCAGCAATAATTTCGCTGACGACTAAATTGCTATCATCAATTGATACTACATTCATTATTGCATCTCTTCCTCCACTTAGCAAAAGCTGATCCGATAAAAACTTCACCACATTACAACTCCAGTTTTCTTTATGCGCCTGCAAACTATTTTCGACACTTAAATTTTCAATGGAAATCAATACCACTTTTCCATCTCCACAGCCAACAGCTATTTTATTTTCAGATGAGTTGAATGCAACACTGCGTAATTTCTGGTCACACAATTTTATTTGTTTGATCAGTGAGAAATCACTTAACCTGCATAATGAAATTACCCCATCGCCTGCAGCCAGCACAAGCAAATTGTTTTTTTCTGAATACTGTATGTCAAATATTCCTTGCTGATGGTATTGCAGTAGCCTTATTTCTTTGCGTGTGTTCAGATCTATTACATGCACACCACCTGTTGAAGTGCCTACAAGTAAAATATGCTGTGCAGCTAGTAATCGCAAGCTGTAAACAATGGCCGATGCTTTTACAATTACTTCACCGGCATCAACAGTTTGTAAGTTCCATTGTACAACCAAATGGTCGCCACTGCCCGAGAAAAACAGGTTCGGCTCCATTCCTTTTTCTAAAGCGTAAACAGAGCCGGTGTGTCCTTTAAGTTGAATTAGTTTTGAATAAGCATTTAGATTCATGATGTAATTATAAAACAGAAATCGATAGCAATTGTTTTTTATTCTACATTCGTTATCTGTAACAATGATAGATCTTAGTTAGCAGATTACTTTTTTTAATGCTTCAAAAATTAATTTACAGTTTTATTCCATCGGTAATTTTTATTGTCATCATTTGGCTGATAAAATTTTATGAAGTAAGCTCAGGCATTGACTATGGCGATTATGGTGTATTGCCCCGGCACCTTTCGGGACTAAAGGGGATTTTATTTTCACCATTTCTGCACGGAAGTTATGAGCACCTGATCTCCAATACAGCACCCTTGTTTTTCCTGTTAGCGGCATTGCTGTTTTTTTATGAAGATATATGGGTAAAGGTTTTTTTACTGATTTATTTTTTAAGCGGCATTGGTTTATGGATGGGTGGTCGTGAGAGTTATCATATTGGAGCCAGCGGGGTTATTTACGGTTTAACCGGTTTTCTTTTTTTGAGTGGTGTTTTAAAGAAGGATATACGCCTGATGGCAGTAAGCATGCTGGTGGTATTTTTATATGGCGGAATGGTTTGGGGAATTTTTCCTTTGTTTGTTGAAGTATCGTGGGAGGCCCATCTCTTTGGTTTGATGGCAGGCTGTGTGACAGCATTAATTTTTCGCGACAGCGGCCCAAAGAAAATTTTATACCAGTGGGAAAAAGATGAGGTGGAGGAATTGTTGGGTGAGCAAGAGGACACAACTAATCAAAATGTAAACAACACCACCGGAACAACCATACATTATATTTATACCGAAAAGAAAAGCGAAAACGACAATAAATAATCAGCATGTCATTCAACAAAATTGAACACATTGGTATTGCAGTAAAAAACATTGAAGCCAGTAACCTGGTTTTCTCTAAACTATTTAATGTGCCGCATTATAAAACTGAAAAAGTGGAAAGCGAGCATGTTATTACATCGTTTTTTAAAGTTGGTGATAATAAAATTGAATTGCTTGAGTCAACAAATCCTGAAAGCGCCATTTCAAAATTTATTGAAAAGCGCGGAGAAGGCATTCATCATATTGCCTTTGATGTTACTGACATTAAAGCTGAAATGTTAAGGCTACAGAACGAAGGTTTTGTTTTACTGAATGCCGAACCCAAACACGGTGCTGATAATAAACTTATTTGTTTTCTCCATCCGAAAGGAACTAACGGTGTGCTGATTGAATTGTGCCAGGAAATCCCTGCTTGATAGTTCATGTGTTTATTGCTTCATAAGTTTGTAATTCCTTAATTATTGGCACATAAAAACATATGCACATTAGCAAATCAACACATTGGCACATCAATATATCGGCACATTTACTAATTGAAACATTATTTAATGCAGAAGGACAACAGGAAAATAATTAACTCATGGGTAATGTACGACTGGGCCAACTCAGTTTACAGCCTGGTAATTACCACTGCCATTTTCCCCATTTACTATAACAGCATTACCACAGTAAACGGTAGCGATATAGTAAGTTTCCTGGGCTTTCAGTTTAAAAACACAGCTCTGTATTCGTATTCCATTTCTTTTGCATTTCTGCTTATTGCATTTCTTTCGCCAATATTAAGTGGTATAGCTGATTACCGTGGCAATAAAAAGTCATTTATGAAATTTTTTTGCTACACAGGAGCAACTGCATGCAGTGCAATAAGCCTGTTTAATTCTCCGGACAATGTGTGGATTGGCATAACAGCTTTTATTATTGCCAGCATTGGCTTTGCAGGCAGTATTGTTTTTTACAATGCTTTTTTGCCCGAAATAGCTTCCAAGGAAAACCAGGATAAAGTTAGCGCCAAGGGTTTTGCGTTGGGTTATATCGGCAGTTCATTGCTGATGATTTTTAATTTACTGATGATTCAAAAGCCGGCATGGTTTGGGATAACTGACGCAGGCATGGCTTCGCGTATTGCTTTTGTAACAGTTGGTATATGGTGGGCAGGTTTTTCGTTGATTACTTTTATAGGTGTGCCCGAAACGGCAAAGACTAATATTGCTGCAAAAAGAACGGAAGAGATTATTATGAATGGATACAGGGAGCTGAATAAGGTATGGTTGCAGCTAAAGCAACATCGCTCATTAAAATTATTTCTGTTTGCTTTTTTCTTTTACAACATGGGCGTTCAAACGGTGATGTACGTGGCCTCTCTTTTTGGTGCCAAAGAAATTAAAATGGAAGAAGGGGAACTTATTATAACGTTACTTATTATTCAGTTTGTTGCTATGGCTGGCGCTTTTCTTTTTTCATTCCTCTCAAAAAAATCATCAAACATCATTGCAATTTGTATTGCCGTTACCATCTGGATACTCATTTGTTCTATTGCATATTTTACATATAAGCCCGGTCCTTTTATGATGCTTGCAGGTTTAGTAGGCCTTGTAATGGGAGGCATTCAGTCGTTGTCACGTTCCACGTATTCAAAAATGCTTCCTGAAACCACTGACCATGCATCCTTTTTCAGCTTTTATGATGTGTGTGAGAAAATGAGTTTAGTGCTCGGTACATTTTGCTACGGGATAATTGAAGAACTTACAGGGAGTATGCGCAACTCAATTTTTGCTTTAGCCTCGTTTTTTATAATCGGAATAATATTTTTGCTGCCGCTTGCGCGGAAGAAGGTTTGAGAGTTTTAATGTTCATGTGATTATAAGTTTGAAAATAATCGTTTCATCGTCACATCATCAAATCAGCACATCTTTCAACCGGCACATTTGCACATCATCAAATCAGCACATCAACTAAATGATAATAGATCTTTTTGTTCCCTGTTACCTCGATCATTTTTTTCCTGATACTGCCATGAATATGGTTAAGGTATTGGAACGTTTAGGTTGTGGCGTAAATTACAACACTGAGCAAACCTGCTGTGGCAGGCCGGCTTTGCTTGACGGATATACCGATCACTGCAAGGAGGTTGGAACTAAATTTATCCAGGATTTTCAGAATGACAGGCCCATAGTTGCACCCGACTCACAATGTGTGACCATGATTAAGAATTACTATCCGCAGATGTTTCATAACACCGTGTTGCACAATGAATATAAAAGCATCCAGAAAAATATTTATGAGTTCAGCGATTTTGTAGTAAATGTTTTAAAAGTTACTGATGTGAAAGCGCGATTTGAAGCAACAGTTACTTTCCAGGATGCCTGCAATGCACTGCGTGAATTAAACATCAAACAAGCGCCTCGTACTTTATTAAACAACGTAAGCGGGTTAAAATTAATTGAGCTGGATGATTGCGAAACCTGCTGTGGTTTTGGCGGAGGCATGGCAGCACGCATTCCAAAATTAGCCGATCGTATTGCTGATCAAAAAGCAGAAAGTATAATTAACTTAAAAGTTGATTATGTAGTTTCTACCGACATGGGTTGCCTGCAGCATCTTCAAAAATCATTGAAGGAAAAAGGGGCTGAAACTAAAGTGATTCACATAGCTGATGTGTTAGTTTGCGATTAATTATAATTGCTATAACACCTAACTCCTAACCCCGAAAACTAAATCTTTTTATAATTCTTATACTCTCCCGGCCGCCAGTTAAACCACTTTTCCATAAGGCTGGAGAATTTACTTTTCAGCGATAGATTTTTACGTGTAGGATCAAATTCAAATTTCCAGTTGATACGGTTGATGCGAGGTTGCATCACCTTTGGATGTGTTCCGCTAAACAATGCAAGTGAATCTATCTGCGAATAATCGAATGCATCTTTATCAGAAAATTTTTGCTGTACATAATCATCGCCATGCCACAGCTTGTGAAAATCGCGCTGCTTGGCCTGCTGGTACTCAGGTGGGCGTACCCAGCCGTAATGATAAATGCAGGCATCAATTTCTTTTACACGTGGTAAATTTCCATTGTACTTAAATCCCTGTGCATCTTTAAATGAAGTGATGGCTTTATCATTTCTCACTATTCGCACTTCGTTTCTGTACCACCTGCGCGAGTCGCCCACGTAATCATACGAACCATAAAAATGTAAATACTTAAACAACAAACCCTGCACGCGTTTATCATCTTTGTATTTAAGCATGGCCTCTTTTATGGCAGGTAAATATTTTTCATGCACTACTTCATCACCCTGGATATAAAAAGCCCAGTCAGCTTTTGGGTTAATAGCTGCAAATGCTTTATCGGTTTCAACAGCCAGCACTGCACCGCCTTCGCGCAGGGAGTCATCCCAAACGGTATCGATTATTTTAATTTTTTCTGAATTGATGGCTTCAATCAAAGCACGTGTGCCATCTTCTGAGTTGCCAACTGCAACTATCATTTCATCACAAACAGGAAGAATAGATGTAATAGCTTCTACGATTGGATAATCATATTTCAACGCATTGCGAATAAAAGTGAAGCCGCTTACGAACACAATAGTTTGAAGTTTGGATTTATCGTTTGTCGATTAAAAATTATCTGATTATAAAAGGCAAGAATGTTAATGTCATAGCATTATCGGCACTAGTTGAAACTCTGCCAATTATTCCTTCAAAAAACAACTTTGAGCCAGACTTAATTTTATTGAGATTATTTTTCATTTCATCTGTTAAATAAGGAGAATAACTTTTTACGCTTATGCTGTCAGCCTTATCATAAATAGTCATCTGAAACTCTTCAATTATTATTCTTGATGCAATGCGATCTTTCTGAATCCAAAGCGCATCAATCATAAAAATAGATTTAGCATCTTCGATTGAAATTGTATCAGGAATAGAATGTAATGTTCTATTATAGCCACCCAACAATATGCCATTGGCGCAGATTGCCAACTGATAATCCCGTTGTGCATAAATATCGGATGTTTTCAGAAGAATAAATACAACGATTAATTTCTTAAAGTAATGTTTCATTCTCTGGTTTGTTCTTAAAACACTCCAAAATAATTTGAAGGAGTAATTTTTCGCAACTCTTCTTTTACACTTGTATTTACATCTAAAGTTTCAATAAAACTTTTGATCACATCACGATTGATGGATGCACCGGTGCGTGTAAGCTCTTTCAGTTTTTCATAAGGGTTGGGATAATTTTCCCTGCGTAAAATAGTTTGTATGGCTTCAGCCACTACAGCCCAGTTTTCTTCAAGGTCGTTTTCAATTGCTTTTTCATTAAGCTTTATTTTTTCAAGACCCTGCATTACCGATTTAAAGGCTATTAACGTATGGGCTATAGGTACACCAATATTACGCAGCACAGTGCTGTCCGTTAAATCTCTTTGCAGGCGCGAAATAGGAAGCTTGGCAGCCATGTATTCAAAAAGTGCATTGGCAATCCCCAGGTTACCTTCCGCATTTTCAAAATCAATCGGGTTTACTTTATGCGGCATGGCCGATGAGCCCACTTCGCCTGCTTTAACCGATTGAACAAAATAATTCATCGAAATATAAGCCCATGCATCGCGGCATAAATCAATCAGTATGGTATTGATGCGCTTTAAATTATCAAACAATGCCGCAAGGTTATCGTAGTGCTCCACCTGAGTAGTAGTTTGCGAACGCTGTAAACCGAGATCGGCAACAAATTCATTGGCAAAATCAACCCATTCAATCTGCGGATATGCTACATGATGTGCATTAAAATTTCCTGTTGCGCCACCGAACTTTGCTGCATAAATGATTGCATTCAGCTGTACTAACTGCACCTGCAGCCGCTCGAAAAACACGTACATTTCTTTGCCAAGCTTGGTTGGCGATGCGGGCTGGCCATGTGTGCGTGCCATCATTACCACTTCTTTCCATTCTAATGACTGGGCAAGAATTTTATCTGCAATGCGTTTAAGCTCCGGCTGGTAAACTGCAGCCACACATTCTTTGAGCGAAAGCGGAATAGCTGTGTTATTAATATCCTGCGATGTAAGCCCGAAATGAATAAACTCTTTGAATGCTGATAGATGCAGTTGGTCAAATTTGTTTTTAATAAAATACTCTACGGCTTTAACATCGTGATTGGTAGTGGCTTCAATGGTTTTGATATGTTTGGCATCATGCTCATTGAATTCAAGATATACCCTGCGCAAAGCATCAAATTTATCGTGGTCGAAATTTTTCATCTGGGGCAAAGGCAGTTTGCAAAGTGCTATAAAATATTCCACCTCCACCCTTACGCGATATTTCATTAATGCCAGTTCGCTGAAATAGGGCGATAGTTCCCTGCATTTTACATGGTAGCGACCGTCAACAGGCGATATGGCATTTAAAGTATCAAACTCCATAATGGTTCATTTTTTTTAAGAAGCGCGAATGTAGGTAATTTGGCTTGAACGATTGGCATGTTCAGGCAGGAACGGATCTGTTTAAACAAGGCAATAAATTTTACCCCTATAATGCTGATGATTTTTACATTCAGATTGACATTACGGGCATTTAATCAGGCCATGAATATCCAATGAAAACCTGTGCTGATGTTTGTCAGTATCATAAATTCTTAAACATTTGCACCCCTTACTTGAATTAACATCACTATGAAAAAAATTAAAGCACTAACTGTTATCAGTTTTATAGTTCTTTCTGCATTTGCACAACAACAGGGAACACCACAATTAAGCATTAAGAAGTCATTGCCGCCACAGCCGCCCAAGCCTGCCATGGTAGCACCCGATACGGTTCGCACCCCAGTGCCGGGAAAACCTAATACGGAAATGTGGGTAACACATGGGTATAATGGTGAAGTAAGCTCTACAGGAATTATGGTAAACGGAATAAAGGAAGGAACATGGCGCACGTATCATCCTAATGGCTGCCTGGCGCGTGTTGAACAATATGTAAACGGTGCGTTTAACGGCCTGGTAATTTCTATTGGACGTAATGGAAATCTTGATTCTGAAGAAAATTATGTAAACGGAAAATTTGATGGCCAGCAGAATTATTACACGTACAGTGGAAATAAAAAGAAGTCAGAAAGCTATGTGAATGGAGTATTAAACGGAAAGCGATTATTGTTTTACGATAATGATAAGCCACAGGAAGAAACCGAGTATAAAATGGGTGTAAAAACAGGCAGCGCCAAATGGTTTAACCAGGATGGAAAATGTGTGATAGAATATACTTACACTGATGGTGTGCTTAATGGACCGGCCAAAGAATATTTCCCAAGCGGCAAATTACAGCGTGAGGGACAGTACAAAAACGATAATGAAACGGGTGAATGGAAAGTGTATGACGAAGATGGCAACATGCTGAAAACTATTATTTATAAAGATGGTGTCATTTCAAAAGAAATACCATCCAAGAAAAACTAACCGGTTAAGCAGCGATAATAAGGCAACTGCATGTCAGTAGTAAAAAGGCACCTTACTTTTATTGCATTTTTTTGCATATTGTGCAGCAGTTGTGCTACCATGATGGATGGCAGCAAAACCAAGGTTTATGTTAATGAAGGCAATCCTAAAGGCATAAGTGTTTATTTGAACAACCAGTTTATTGGTTATACACCATGCGCAGTTTATGTTCCTAAAAAGCTAGCTAGCGAAGGTACCAGTTCAATAGAGCTCAGAAAAGAAGGTTACAGAACAGAAACTATTTCGCTGACGCGTAAAGTGCAAACGGGATATATAATTGCCGATGTGCTGTTACTGGTATTTCCGCTGTTTATTGATTTAGCTACTGGTAATTATTATAAAGTCCAACCTGAATTTATAAGCCCGAAGCTACGGGAGAAGAATTAGAATTTTCAGAAATAATTTATTAACTCACTTAATTATTAATTTAACAAACAACATTAATCGTATTATGAAAACAAAAGTAACAATGCTGATGCTGCTAATAATTGCAGCCGTTGCATTTAAATCGAACGCACAGTTTGGTATGGGAAAAATTGAAGAAATTGAAGCGGTGCAGGCCCGTAAAATTATTGTAATGGTTGAAGAGCCCCGCGAAAAAATGATTAAAAAACTATCCAAGAAACCAAAGCTGGGTACCATTGATGATTACAAAGCCGACTTAAAAGTGTATAATGCCAATATTAAAGAGGTGATTGAAAAATTCTGGCCTTATACCAAAAAAGAAATTTCGTATAAAACATTTTCAGAGATTGAAGCTTTGAAAAAAAGTAAGAGTAAGGATTATGCTGTGGTATGCTGTTTATCAGCTGAACCAAGTTCAATGAGTGCAGGATATAATTTTGCTGATGGCCTTTACTGGGAAAAGGATATCAAGTCGGATTTTGAAGACCGTGATGATGACATGTTTACCATGATGATGGTGAATACCATTGAAGACTTTGGAAAAACACCGGTTTTCCAGGTTCCGTTATTTGATGTGTTCCCAACCAAGGCTTCAATAGTTTATGGCTTACAAACCATTAAAAACTATTTTGATATGCGTATACGCATTAAAAAAGAAGGTGGTAAGATGAAAGATGAGCGTGCCATGATGGAAAAAGCTATTGAAGAGAATGCTCCAAAAATCAAAGAAAAAACTCTTTTGGTGCGCAGCGAATGGCTCGACAAGGAATTGACAGAAGAAAATTTTAAAAACTTCTATCCATATAAATATAAAATCTGCGATCGCGAGATGATGGATAACGTTGTTATGACACAGGATGAAACCTATGCCTATGGCGTTGTGCTTCCTTATGTGGTGTCAAGCAGCCGTTCCAATTCCATTATGTATTTCCAGTACGTATTTAACGGAGGTGACAGTAAGATGATGGCCATGGTAAAACCAAGCGGTGGCAGCATGATGGCGGCAAGCAGCTTTACCGGAAAAGCAGGCAACAGAAATTTTACCATAAAGGTTTTGAATAAACTACTGGATCAGATTCAGGGTAAGAAGTAAGATCGCTGAATTTTTGTTTTAAAAAACAAACGCCAAATCATGAATGTAAACCGGTCTGAATTCAGGCCGGTTTTTTTTATTTCCGTTCAATAACTAAAAATTTCCGTTGGCTCATTCAATTCCTGTTTTCAGTAAACTAACAGTTAAACTTGTTTTATTATCTTTTAGTAATTATTAATTTTTTGATCATGATAAACGCACCGTATCAATCCCCCCGGATTCAGTTTATTACAGGTCGCTACAGGTTAAACGGGATAAATGATACAGTTTCAGAGTTTGAGTTTTTCAGCGACAATACCTTTTTATTTAATTATAACTATAGCGCCATTAGCCGAAAGGGTAAGGGAACCTATATGGTAAATGATAAATCAGTTATTCTTAAAAATAACTCTGCAAGCGATAATGATTTTAAGCTTGCTTCAAGCCGGCTACAGCCGCAGCCGGGTTTTACTGTAAAAATTAATGATGATAATTTGCTGATGCGCAGCTATGTTGCCTGCTGTGTTTCCACGCCTGATGGAATTGTTCGTATGAAGGTAAATGAAGAAGGCATTGCATCGTTTAATGTAGAAAGTGTAAAATCCATTCTACTTATTCATTTGCTGTACCCTGACCGTACTTCTATTTTTGACACAGGTAACAGTAATCACAACTACTTTGAATTTACTATTGATCCGATGATTATTGAAATTCAGTTCAACAACCTGAATCTTAAAATGAACGGAAATAAATTATCAGGCGGACACCCATTACTGGAGGGCAGCCAGTTTACCTACTCTAAAGAAGATTAGGAAAATCTATTTTTGAGATTACTTTGAAGCAGGCTATAGTTGATTTTATTTACCTGCCGGCAGAACTGTTTTTTCGTTTATCCTGAAAATGGGATACCTCAAATAACCAGGCTCCATATACTTTGAATGCTGGTAAATCCACATCAATTGTTGCCATGCATTTTGTTCAAGGTTATTGGCAATAACATATTCTGTTAACGAATCGCGTAAAACAGGATTGCCGTTTAAAACTTCTTCGGCTTTTTCTTCAAACACATAGCTGCTGAATCCTTCTTTCTGCTGCAACACAGCATCAAAAAAATTCCAGGCAAACCATGAATCAACACCTTTAGGCTCGCACGTTTCTACAATATAGCGGTTGCTGGGTTGATTGCAGTAAATTACATAATCACCTTTATACAATGCTACCTGTTGTTCCTCATCACGCGTTTCCACATCGCTATGCAGGTAATGGCCTTCGTAAGGTTTTGGTGCAGTTTTATAATTGGTTATATAATAACTCTGCACTTTTATTACCGTGTCTTTAACCAGCCGGTTCATTTTTACTTTATTCAGGTTCATCCGCTCAATTACTTCCTGCCAGCATTGCGGAATAATATAGGCAAAGGGTTTCATTGCCTGCTCTGCCGCTTCGTAGCTGTTGTGATATTTTATCTGTTTTTCATAAGGCTCATTCCTGTCGTAGTACAGCCGCTCAAGCCCTGTTACCAGGCTGGTTTTATATTTTGCAGCATAGCCTTTAAAATTCAGCATTTCATATTTCGAAAAATCAAGCTTCCATTGTAAATCAAAAATAAGTTTGGCTGAAGCACAATCCTCATCAGCTTTTTTCTTTGCAGCTATTATTCCCCGGTAATCGCTGTTTACAGCACCAATAACCGCCTCAATAAATTTATACGTAGCCTCCACCTGTGCGGGATAAGGTTTCAGCATATGTGTTTCTGAAATAAAGCCAATGGTATTGAACAGCGTGGTATAACCTGATGCAAAGCGCGGTGTTTCCAGAAAACCGATTATACCACTGTCGGGCGATTCTTTTACACAATCAACATAAGGCGATGCTTCTACGTTTTTGCTTTTAAGGTTGGCATTCAATTGCGGAACCAGCTTTTGCCTGGTGTATTCTGCCAATACAGGATGCAATTTATCGGGTTGCGTTTCAATGTAAGTTAAGGTGTATTGATAATCGGCACCGTTGCTGATATGCGTATCAATGAAAACTTCCGGTTGCCACTCCCTGAAAATTTTTACAAACGATTTGGTGTTCTCGGCATCACATTTTATAAAATCCCTGTTAAGGTCGAGGTGACGTGCATTACCGCGAAAGCCATATTCCTCAGGACCGTTTTGATTAACGCGTGAAAGTGAATTACGATTAAGAGCGCCATCAATATTAAAAACCGGTATGATGCAAATGACGGTATGCTCCAGCAGCGGCTGCATTTTAGTATCAGTAAGCAAATCTTTACTCAGCTTCAGGCAGGCATCAATTCCGCAAGGCTCGCCCGGGTGAATACCGTTGTTAACCAGTATAATGCTTTTGTTTTTTTTATGTATCGATGAAGGATTAAAATCACCATCGTTGGTAATTACAAACAGGTGCAGTGGTTTTCCTGAATCGGTATTGCCACAGGTGATCAGTTTTGATTTGGGATACTTTGCAGCAAGCGATTGATACCATGCAATGGCTTCAGTATAGGTAACCGTTTTATTCTGACGGTAAACCATTGATGCATCCTGTGCACCGGAATTATTGAACATAACACTGCTTATTAAAAGTGCTGTAACTATTTTAATACTTATTTTCATACATACATTATTTAGCTGTATTAAAATGCAAGAAAGTAAAAAAGGTTACATCCATATAATGCCAAAAACGTCATGCGTAATGAAACACATGACGTTTTTGTACCCTTAAAAATGAAAGAATTTATTCAGCGGCTTTTTTGCCCAGCGCCATTATTTCATTTACAATAATTTCGGTAACGTATCTTTTTACGCCATCCTTATCCGTAAAATTACTTTGCTTAAGGCGGCCTTCAATAGCTACTTCATTGCCTTTGGTAAAATACTTCGCAGCGTACTCAGCGCTTTTACCCCAGGCTACACAGGTATGCCAGTTAGTGTCAGTTACTTTTTCACCTTTCTGATTGGTGTACGTTTCGTTGGTGGCCAGGGTAAGGCGTGCAACCTTAGTTCCTTTTTCAAATTCTTTTAATTCAGGGTTGGTGCCGAGGTGCCCGATAAGGCGAACGCTGTTTTTTAATGTGTTCATTGTACTTGTGTTTTAATTGTTTGACTTTAATTTTTTGTGCCGATTCAGTTATTGCTGATTGACGGGGACAAAGGAACAGCAGCCACCATCGGGCATTCGTATGTTTTTCACTTACTATCGAAAGTAATCCATTGTAACCGTTTGTAACCGGATATTATTAACACCATGTTTTCTTCCAAAGTCAGTAAAACCAGTCATTACAGGCGTAGCCGGAAAAGCAATCGTTTCGTTTTAGAAAAACATTAATAGCTTTGTTTTTATCATGATCAGGGTATGAAAAGTTTATTGGTTGTGTTTGTAAAGCGATTTTTAGTACCAGAACTATTGCATTGTTTTTATTAAAACTGAATTAAGAATAAGCTATATATTGATGGCCGGTTTTTACATTATGATTTCATCAACTGAACCCAATTCCAATTTTAATACTGGCTGTAAGAAGTGATTGAATTGTTGTGCTGATTGCAACTGCCATTTACCTGTTTTTTAAAAATTACCATCATTAACCATAACATATTAGTACCATGAAAAAAGTAATTCTCATAAGCCTGCTGCTGGTATTTTCATTTGCAGCACATGCACAACTTAACATTGGCGCACCGGGCGCCATAAAACCTTCTTCTTTTAAAAAGAGTGATATGGAATTGTTCAGGGCAGCAACCACTTATTTTGTAATGCGCGAAAGCGATAAGCCCAACCAGCAGAAAATTGAAAGCATGCTAAAGGAAGTTTGGAAATTCAATAAAATAGAGGTGATTGATTTTGACCAGTATAAAAAAGCAGCCGGCAATACCAATGTGTTGTTCTTCGGGCTGCGAAGCTATAATTACAACAGCCAGTATGTAGCCAATGCCGATCTATTTGGCCAGTATGCCTCCTCATCAGATGTATATATACAGCTGTGGCGCAATCTTGAAGCGAAGCGGGAAGCCCACCTGGAAGAGCAGGTACTTGCAAGAATAGAAGTAAGATACCCGTATGACCTGGAAAAGGAACTGAAAGCAAGAATGAGCCTGGATGCTTTTGAATATATCTGCAAAGGCGATATGAAAGTGGCCGAATGGGCGCCCGGCTTTTTAAAAAATTACCTGCAGGTGATTAACCGGTGCCTGGTGGAAAATACCACGCGCTGGAAATTTGAAAGTGAGGTGGATAAGGAGCAGATTAAAAACCTGAAAAAAGAAACCTTATACGTGGACGAAGCAGTGATGAAAAAAACCGACTCGCGCGAAAAGGAATCGCCCTTTAAAAGTTACCCCGGCAAATATGAAATGATAAAAACAGAAGACCTGGCCAATAAAATACTGGAATCGGAAAATGCATTTTATTACCTGCGCGTTTACATTTTCGGAACGGATAAAGTAACCACAGTGGTGAACAGCAAAACAGGAGCATTTATTTACAGCGATTACAAAGGCCAGGCGTATTTCTTTAAAGAAAAGGATATTAAAAACCTTGCCGAGGCTATGGGGAAATAGGGTTTTGGGGTTAGCTTAATTTTTATTGCATGTTAACTCATAAATTTTTTTTTGATCAAGGCAGTCATTATTGCTGACAACTATAAATCAATGCCACTTATATCGTGTTGACTGTAAGTGACTACTCAAACAAGTTTACGCAAAGAAAAAAGAAGCTTAAGCTTGTCCTAAAACTAATGATGAATTGCATGACCAGCTATTCAATCCTTATGAATTTTTTGGAAACCATTTCACCACCTGCTTCTATTGTGCAGGTGTATGTGCCTGAACGCAACTCTCCTTTTTCAATGATCACTTTGGTTGATAGCTGCGATATATTATAGGTCTTCACCAATTTACCATTCATATCGGTAATGGTCATTTTACCTGTCTTAAATTTTAATGGCAAATGATATTCAATAGTTGTGGCATCAATTGATGGATTGGGATATGCATTCAAAAAATTCTGATCATTATTTACGGTATGAGGATTTACAGCCATAGGCATTTGAAGTTTTAAATGTTCATCGGCACATACTGAACATTCGTAGTAGCCCGGTAACCTATACGTTTCCACGGAGAGGCCTGAAGGAACTTCGCCTATACGCAGAATCATTATAGCGCCTGAGTCAGTATTGGTTATTCCTGCTGTAAGCATATTTTTAAATCCTTCATCAAATGAGCCGGTTTTTATCAACGCACTGTCGCGGTAGAAAAGCAGGTTACCGGCTTCGTCAACTATTTTTATATAACGATGCGTATTTGGCCATTGATTGTAATCAAGCAAAAACTCAATATCAGTACTGTCATTATCAAAAAGCACCTCTGAAATATATTCAATAGCATAGCTAAGATTTGTTGCGCTGTCTGCCTGGTAATTAAATTGCCTGAACAGGGAGTGGTCCATATTGAGAAAAGTAAAAGCTTTATTTACCCTATCCGTAATCATCCACTTGTATCCTGATTTTTCAAGCCGTATTAACTGATAGTTAGGTCCAAGGGAAGTGTAGGGAAAAACTGTATCCAAAACAATTTGCGCCTTTGATATATTAAATATGATGTTGCCAAAAATGACGAGTAAAATAATTTTTGCTTTCATGACGATAAGGTTTTGGTGTTGTTTGTTTAAGCAAATCTAATCTTTTTAAAGCTGTTATGGCTTTTCAACTCATTTAATATTTATTGTGTACAACTAAAAATCATTGTCACTTATATCGGGTTGACTATGAGTATTTATAATCTTGACTTTGTAAAATGATTAAGTCGCTAAATCAAAACAATAATAAAATCATTTATATTTTAGAAAATGAACAACCAACAACGTGCCCTAAGTGTGGAGCAAGAACTGACTTTGTACAATTGAGATATAGAAGTCGTGTTATTCAAAAACACTCTTGTTTATGGCCTTATTGCAAGTATGTTTTTATTGGGGAGTTTGAAGATTAAAAACTCAAGGTATAATGATTATATCTTTAGGAATAAAAAAGAATTACTACGTTTGGTTTCATGAAACCAATAATCAATGTTACATGTGCAATTATTGAAAAAGATAACAAAGTTCTTGTGGCACAGCGTAGTGAAAAAATGAATCTTCCATTAAAATGGGAATTTCCGGGCGGCAAAGTCAAAAATGGAGAAACCGATATTGATTGTTTAAAAAGGGAAATTCAAGAGGAACTGAATTTAAAAATTAATATTTTAGAAGGTTTGCAAAACAACGTTCATGAATATGAATCCATTAGCATCAAACTGATTCCTTTTATATGCAATATAATAGAAGGTGATTTGATACTTAAAGAACACAAACAAATAAAATGGCTTGATGCAAATGACCTTATGACACTTGATTTTGCCGATGCCGACAAACCAATTCTTAAAGAATATTTATGTCAGAAAAAACAGTTGAGTTAGGAATCTACGAGCAATTATTAAATAATGTTATTTCTCAAAGACTTAGTAAGCTTAAAAATGATTCTTATTATATTGATTCAACTATTCTTGATAAAGAGGAGGCTGCAAGATATTTAACAAGCTATTTATCAAAAGTTGTAATGGAAGCTTTGAATTCATTTCAAGGTGATAGTAAACTTAACAAGCAAATTCAGCTAGTCAATAAAGTCATAAAATTATTACAGACAGAATTAAGCGATGAAGAATTTGATGACGATTTAGTTTCTACAGAAGGCAAAGTTTTAAATGCAATATTGTCAAAAGTAAATAGAACCTATTCTGATTTTGATAGTCACATTAAAGCAATAACACCTTACACAAGACTTTCGCAAAGTGAACTATTCACAGGAAGTAATCGTGGTATTTCATTAGAATCAGAAATTAAAAAGGAGATTCTTTCCTCTAATAAAATCTACTTTTTGGTTTCGTTTATAAAGTGGTCAGGGTTAAGAATATTTAAAGATGAATTGGAACAGTTTACCGCTAACCCTAACAACGAATTGAAAGTAATCTCTACATCTTACATGGGTGCAACAGATTTGCAGGCTATTAAGTATTTAGCCTCACTTCCAAATACTAAACTAAAGATTTCTTACAATCATTCTAATGAAAGACTACATGCCAAAGCTTATTTATTCTTCAGAAACACAGGATTTCATACAGGATACATTGGCTCTTCAAACATGTCACGCTCTGCATTAACAAATGGATTAGAATGGAATCTAAAAGTTACTATGCAAGAAATAAGTCATATTATTTCAAAGTTTCAACAAACTTTTGAAAGTTATTGGATGAATAATGAATTTGAAGATTTTGATGTAACACGTGATACTGAAAAATTAAGAAAGGCGTTAAAAGCACAAAAAGCAAACGACCACATTCAAGCATCATTATACTTTGACTTAAAACCTCATCCATATCAAGTAGAAATTTTAGATAAATTAAAAGCGGAAAGAGAAGTTCATAATCGTTGGAAAAATCTAATTGTGGCTGCAACAGGCACGGGGAAGACAATTGTTTCAGCATTCGATTACAAGCAGTTTTATAACAACAATAAATTCAAATTACTTTTTGTTGCTCATAGAGAAGAAATTTTAAGACAGAGTCGAGCAATGTTTCAAGCTGTTTTAAAGAATAACAATTTTGGAGAACTTTGGGTAGGTGGAGAAAAGCCAAGTAGTTTTGATCATCTTTTCGTTTCTGTTCAGACATTTAATAGTAATCAAGATTTCTTTGAAAGTGATTTAACTGCTGATTTTTATGATTACATAATAATTGATGAGGTGCATCATATAACGGCTTCAAGTTATAGACCAATATTAAAGAAATTCACTCCCAAGATTTTATTAGGTCTAACAGCTACTCCCGAAAGATTGGATGGAGGAAATATACTTGCTGACTTTTGTGATACAATTGCTGCAGAGATAAGATTGCCAGAAGCCATCAATAGAGGATTTCTATGCCCTTTTCAATACTTCGGGTTGTCTGATAGTATAGATGTATCTCAAGTAAATTGGCGTAATGGTGGTTATGATAAAAAAGAATTAGAAGAAGTTTATACTCAAAATACGCAACGTGTTGGTGACATAATTGATGGGATAGATAAATTTCTTACAGATAAAAGGGATGTTATTGCATTAGGATTTTGCGTAAGTAAATCGCACGCAAAATTTATGGCTGAAAGATTTGTTGAGGCGGGATTAAAAGCAGAGTTCTTGACCAGTGATTCTAATTCAGAACTTAGAGCTAAAATCAAAGACAAACTTCTGAAAAAAGAGGTGAATTATCTTTTTGTTGTTGATATTTATAATGAAGGTATTGACATTAAAGAAATTGACACGATTCTCTTCTTAAGACCAACAGAGAGCCTAACAATTTTTTTACAACAACTTGGAAGAGGGCTAAGATTAACAGATGATAATAAAAAAGAAATTCTTACGGTTTTAGACTTTGTTGGTAATGCAAGAGTTGAATATGATTTTGAACATAAGTTTAGGGCTTTAATTGGTAAAACGCATCGGCCAATAGAGAAAGAAATAGAAGATGGGTTTCCACATTTGCCCTTAGGTTGTTCAATAGTCTTAGAGAAAAAAGCAAGGGAGATTATTTTAGAAAATATTAGAAATGCAATTGGATTTAATCGTAATCAGTTAATTTCAAAAATTGCAAATTGGCAACATCAATCAACACTCCCACTTACAATCAAGAACTTTATTGCGTTTCATCAATTAGAATTGCAGCAGATTTACAGAAAGGATAGTTGGAAAAGATTATGTGCTGAAGCAAGGGTGATAAAAAGTTTTGAAGAGCCAAATATTAAGGAATTTACAAGTGCAATAAGTAGAAAGTTTATCGCTTGTAATTCAAAAAAATATTTTGATTTTATAATCGCATTAATCGATAAGAATTTTGAATTTAAATTAAAAAAAGCATCCGAAGAAGAGAGGTTAATGGCTCTTATGTTTCACTATGATATTTACCAAGTTGCAGGAAGTGAGTTAGGATTTAAAAATTTGAACGAGAGCATCAAGGCTTTATCAAAAAACCCTACGATGATAGAAGAGCTTAAAGAAGTAATTTTACTATTGATTGACAGGATAAGTATTGTCGACAAGGAAATTGATTTAGGATTCCCAATGCCCTTAAGCGTTCACTGCAGATATAATCGTGACCAAATTTTTGTAGCATTTGAACTAAGTACTTTTGAAAAAAAATCGAGTAATCGAGAAGGAGTTGCTGATATAAAAGATAAAAATGTAGAACTTCTTTTTGTTACACTTCAAAAATCCGAGAAAGATTATTCTCCAACTACAATGTATAATGACTTTGCGAAAAGCGAATCAGTTTTTCATTGGCAAACCCAAAACAGTGGAAGACCTGATAGAGGTAGGGGCAAATCTTATGTAGAACATGAGAAGCTGAAAAAAAGGATTCTACTATTTGTTCGAGAGCAAAATGATGATGAATATGGATTCACTATGTCTTATGTATTTTTAGGAGATGCTCAATACATAAACCATGAAGGTTCCAAACCTATGAGTATTGATTGGAAACTTGAAGAACCAATGCCTGCATATTTATGGAGGGATAGTGCAAAAATGGTTATTGGTTAAAACAGCCATGTACAAAAATTACTGTTTTGTATTTAGGTAAAACAATATCGGGCTTGCCGGGTAAATCTTTTACATGCAGGCGGTAGCGGTAACCTTTGGCGTGCAGGTATTTACGCACCATCATTTCAGGCTTTGTATCCTTGCCTTTAATGCGGCTCATGTTATAAGAGCGGGTTGCTTTGTCGTGTACATCGGCCATGGAGTAAAGGTAAAAGAAGTATAAGAGTGACACACCCCTGCCTACCGCAGGCAGGCCTGACCCCTCTCTCATACGCACAGGGCTCGCACACAGAGGGGAATAAAATAAGTTAGCACACGCAGAGGGCTAGCACACAGAGGGGAATAGCCGCGGCAAAGAACAAAGGAAATATAAGTAGAGATGGTTAATAATGTATTGCAAAATTAAATTCCCCTCTTGAGAGGGGTTAGGGGTGTGTCTTTTTTTTATTTTAGCTAAGTGGCACGTAAAATAATACCATACAATCCTTGCCTGAAAGAACTTGCAAGGCAATTGCGTAATAATAGCACACTATCAGAAGTGTTGCTCTGGAATTATCTGAAGGGAAAACAAATGAAGGGTTTTGACTTTCACAGGCAAAAGCCTTTGCTGAATTTTATAGTTGACTTCTTCTGCTATGAATTAATGCTTGTGATAGAAATTGATGGAGATAGCCATGATTATAAATACGAGGATGATGTGGCAAGACAAAAAATCCTGGAAGGAATCGGGATTCATTTTTTGCGTTTTGATGACGCTGAAGTGAAAAAGGATTTGAATAATGTTTTGAGAACTATTGAAGGATGGATAGATGCGCATGATGCTGAAAGGTCACACCCCTAACCCCTCTCGCACACACAGAGGGCTAGCGCACAGAGGGGAATTTTTAATTGTTACTATGATAAGAGCGTGTTTTCCTGTCGTGTACATCGGCCATCCCACGAATTTAATAATGCATTGGAAATTTTACTTATCAAATTATATTATATCCTGCGGCCCATTCCACTTACCAATTCCAAATTTTTTTACATTTGGCATACCGTTTTTTAGCCATAAAACAAAATACACCTGTTCCGGTTCTTTTTGTACAGCTAAAACACCATCAATTAAAATTTCAAAATTATAATTCACTTAAAAACCTTAACAATGAAAAAGTACATCGTTTTATTCCTTTTCACAGTTTTAACTTTTGCTGCAGCACATACAGCAAAGTCGCAATCAAAGTTTGACAATTGGCCCGAATTGAAAACTTTTCACAAAGTAATGTCGGGCACCTTCCATCCAATGGAAGAAGGCAATTTAGCACCTATCCGCGAGCGCTCAGGCGAGATGGTTGAAAAAGCAACAGCCCTGGCTGCTTCTAAAATTCCTGCCGAGTACAATAACAAGGAAGTGCAGCAGGCTGTAAAAGACCTTGAAAGTGGTAGCAAAAAGCTGGATGGAATGATTAAGGACAAAGCAGGCGATGATGATATTAAAAAATCACTTACCGCTTTGCACGATACATTTCACGTTATCGTTGAAAAATGTGTGAAGGGCGATGAGCATCACCACGAACACGAGCATGGTAAAGAATAATTTGCAAACTAAAATGCCTCTGTAACAAGAGGCATTTTTTTTACGGCATAAGGAAGCATACCCGCTTTGCCAGTGTTTATGAATTGCAGTGCCGCCAATTGATTTACGCATTTTTTAATATTGTTTTGCAGGCAGAGCATCAACACCTACCTTGCAGAGGCAATGAAAAAATACACGCTGTTACTTCTCCTTATACTTCCATTATATATTGCATGGGCCCAGGATTCAAAACTGCAGCCCGGCTTTAATAAGCTTGAATATATTGAACTGCTTAAAATTTCGGCATTACAGCGCGATACACCATGGACTTATAAAAGTGTTCCGCCACCTGAATTATCAGAACTCATTTACCGCTCACCGGTTACGGGGTTAAGAAACAGGTGGGATTTATGGCTGCGGAAAGATAATGTAGGTATAATAAGCATACGTGGCACAACTACAGAAACAGAAAGCTGGCTTGAAAATTTTTACCTCGCCATGGTTCCTGCTTCAGGGTCGGTTAAAATTTCTGACACTTATACTTTTGATTATAACCTTGCCACTCATCCGCAGGCTGCTGTGCATCTTGGCTGGTTGATTGGTTTAGCCTGCCTGCAGCAGGATATTGTCTCAAAAATAGATTCGCTATATGAAACAGGAGTTACTGATTTTATAATTACCGGCCACAGCCAGGGAGGCGCAATTGCATGTTTGCTTGTTTCTCATCTTAATAATTTGCAGCGTAACGAGCGCCTGCCGCAGGAAATAAATTTTAAAACCTATACCAGCGGTGCACCCAAGCCGGGTAATATTTACTATGCCTATGATTATGAAAATATCACACAAAACGGTAAAGCATTTAATGTGGTGAATACGGCTGACTGGGTACCCGAAACACCTGCATCTATTCAAAACAAAAATGACTTTGCATTAATCAATCCGTTTACCAATGCAGAAAAAATTTTCGATAAGCTTAAATTTCCAAAAAATGTTTTTTTAAAACATCAATACAACAGGCTAACCAAACCGACTGAGAAAGTAAGGAGGCGTTACCAGCGGTTTTTCAAAAAGTATTTGTACAAAGAGATTCATAAAATTTTACCCGGCTACGAACAGCCGCAGTTTTACAACAGCCTCAATTACCAGCGCACAGGCGTAACCATTGTCCTGGTGCCCGGTGAGGATTACTTCAGGATATTTAAGAACAACTCCGATAACCTTTTTGTTCATCATTTTATTGAGCCCTATTTGTATCTTGCTAAAAGATTGAATTATTAAAGCCCGTCATTAAACAGATGCATTTGAAAATCTAAAAACCACAACTGATGAATACAATTGCAACTTCAATAACCGCAATGTGCATTGCCTTAAGCACACTGTTTGGCAATTTATCAAATGCTCAGCAAAATCAGTTCCCTGCCACTTACACCGGTGTATTACCGTGTGCTGATTGCGAAGGCATATCCTATCGTCTTACGTTAAATACCGATGGCCATTACAGCGAGGTAATGATTTATAAAGGAAAAAATCAAATGCCGGCCACTGCTGCGGGTAAATTTTATTTTAAAAACAATTCGGTTACGCTTGAAAAGGAAACCAAGGGAATGCAATATTTTAAAATGGTTCCGATGGGCTTGCTGATGCTTGATACCAACGGAAATGAATTTACAGGTGAAAATTCTGGAATGTATTTTTTGAAAAATAATGCTGATACAGGCAGCAACACAGGCGATCCGTCAAAGGAAAATGCAACTGGCAGGATAAAGCTGAACAGGTTAAAGTATAATAGCGGAATTGATTTTTATGCAACAGGTAATGAACCATCATGGAGCATTGATTGCGATTTTCAAAAGCGAACTATATTTAAAGCTGCAGATGGAAAAGCACTGGAATTGCCTGCAGTAAAAGGTGAGCGAGCAATGGATGCCAATGTGGTGATGTACCGTTATGAAAGTGATGGCAATGTTGTTACGCTGCAAATAATGCAGCAGGAATGCACCGACCGTCTATCGGGCGAACGGTTTAGGTATACAGCAATGGTTGAGGTGCAGTTAACAGGTGAGCAGCAACCAAAAACGCTTACGGGTTGCGGCACTTACACACCCGATTACCGCCTTACGGGAAAATGGAATTTAAACACTATGGGTAAGGAAGAAAAAGTGAATGCAAAGCAGTATAAAGATGGCTTGCCTTATTTGATGTTTAATGTAGATGAAATGCGTTTCAGTGGTTTTGCAGGATGCAATTCCATTAACGGAAGTTTATTTGCCGAAATGGATAAAATAAGGTTTATGCAAATTGCATCAACCTTAAAAGCCTGTGATGATGAAGGAAAGGAAGCTAAACTGCTTAAGACTTTGCAATCGTGTATCAGCTATAAAATAGCGGGAAATAATTTGACGCTTTCTGGCCCGGGTGATATCAGGCTTACATTCATTAAAGATGAGCGTGATGTTGAAGCTCAAAATGAACAGGCACCTGCTCACACGATCAAAGACCTGAATGCTGCATGGATATTGGAAAGTATGAAAGGAGTAAAAGTGGAGCCCGATGCTAATAATAAAAACAGGCCTGTGCTTGAATTGAATACTGCCGAAATGTTCTACCAGGGCGGCACAGGTTGTAATAATATTCGCGGTCAGTTTGAAGCAGATAAAAGCTCAATAAAAATTTTACCCGGAGCCATGACAAGAATGCATTGCGAAAAATCAATAGAAAGCGAATACCTGGAATTATTGCACGAGGTTGACGGATATAAAATTGAAAGTGGCAAATTGATATTGCTTAAGCAACAACAGCCGATATTGATTTATAAAAAAAGCAAATAATCAATCAATCATAAATAAACACAACTGAAATTATTTTTTTAAAAAATGACAACAGAAAAATTTTGTCTTGATTGCGGTGAACCTATACAAGGGCGCAGTGATAAAAAATTTTGTGATGATCAATGCCGTAATAATTACAACAACAGGCAGAACAGTGATGCAGTGGCTGAAGTGCGCAACATTAATAATGCCTTAAGAAAAAACAGGCGGATACTGGAGTCGCTGATGCCAAAGGAAGGCAAGGGCAATGTTTCCAAATCGAAATTGCTGTTGCAGGGTTTTAATTTTACGTATCACACGCATACTTACACCAGTAAAAAAGGATTGACCTATTTTATTTGTTACGATTACGGATACCTGCCGTTAGACAATGATTATTACATGATTGTTAAATGGGGAAATGAATAATGCAATGAAAGTTGATTTTACCACCACCATTTTAAAGTTTAACGAACAAGGCGAAAAAACAGGCTGGACCTATATTGTGATTCCTGCTGATGTGGCACAGCAATTAAAGCCCGGTGATAAAAAAGGTTTCCGCACTAAAGGGAAACTGGATAGTTATAAGTTTTCAGGTAAGAGTTTGTTGCCCATGGGTAATGGCGAATTTATTCTTACACTTGATAAAGACATTCGCAAAGCCATTGGCAAGCGTCATGGTGCTATGCTGAATGTTCAGATTGAATATGACAAAACCCAATACCAGTTAAATGATGAGTTTATGGATTGCCTCAATGATGAGCCTGAAGCATTAAGCTTTTTCAAATCATTACCACGCTCACACCAGAATTATTTTTCGAAATGGATTGAAAGTGCAAAAACAGAAGAAACAAAAGCAAAGCGTATAGCACTTGCTATAAATGCATTTGTAAGAAAGATGGGATTTGCTGAAATGCTGCGGGAACAGAAAGCAAAAAAAGAATAAGAGATTGAATTCGTTTTGCTTGTTGGATAAGAAACACTTACCTTTGAAAAGATAAGAACTAAATTTGTAAAATATGCAAAAACAATATAACATAATAATTGAAGAAGGGCATGACGGCTACCTTATTTCTTCAGTTGTAGAATTACCCGGCTGTCACACACAGGCTAAAAACCACGACACCCTGATCAAACGAACCAAGGAAGCAATTGCACTTTATTTAGAGGTTAAAAAAAAGGATATCCCTGGCAGCAAATTTATCGGCTTACAACAAGTAAGAGTTTAATACCGTCTTTATGTCTAAATTACCTCTTCTTACGGCACGTGAGTTGATAAAAATATTATTCAAAATGGGGTTTGTTTTAAAAAGGCAAAAAGGAAGTCATGCTTTTTTCGAACACTAAGATGGCCGCACAACAGTAATTCCAATTCATTCAGGTGAACAAATTGACCGGGGGTTACTCCACAAAATTATAAGGCAGGATTTGAAAATGGAAATCGATGATTTTTTAAAACTCAGGTAGTAAGTACCGCTAATACTTTATCAGCTTCAATACAACATTAAATTTACTTGTCTTCACATTCACAAAATAAATTCCACTTAAATAGTTTGAGGATTGAAATTTAAGGATCGAAGTTGGCTGCCCTATTTTTTGTTGATAAACAATTTTTCCTAATGCATCAGTAATTATAATAATATCATTAACCTCAAACTTCAAACCCCAAACCTCAAACGATGTTCCTGCCGGATTAGGAACAATACGAATATTATTATGTGAGTTGGCAATATCATTCACTTCGGTCAAATCCATATAAACAGAATCACTCATGTTGGTGCATCCATTGCTATCTGTAACCATTACACTATACCAACCTGTTAATGTAACATTGTAAGTGTTGTAAATAGCCCCCGGAATGTTTACTCCATTCATCAGCCACTGATTGCCTATGCTGCAGGAGCTTGTAAGCAAACTTAAATTTTGAGAAATAACAGGCTGTGTCGGATTTGCATTAATAATTATAGCAACTGTGTCAGCATTTGAACAGCCATTGTTATCTGTTACAACCACGGCATAATTTGAAGTAACATTTACAATGATTGATTGTGTTGTCTCTCCGTTGTTCCATTGATATGTTGAAAATCCTGCTCCACCATCAATTGTAATCGGAATGTTGCAGGTAGAAGTGTCATTGCCTAGTTGAACAGTTGGTAAACCATTAACTACAATACTTGAATTAAATTCAAGGTTGCAATAAGCATTACTAACAGTTAAATCTAATTGATGAGCCCCTATACTTAAAGTGTCAGTTGATAGGGAAAGGTTATTAGAAATAAATACGCTATCAATATACCATAAAGGCTGTGCAGGATATAAAAGATAAACAGAAGCGCTCATCAAATCACCATAACAGTACGTTGGCTGATTGGCAATAAAAGTGGCAAGATTCTGACATCTGAATAGAACTACTGAATCGGCTAAGGCATTAAAATCAAATAAATTTTCTGAGTGGGTAATCCCTGCAATATCAGTTAGAGCAACTTGAAGGAGCGACATTGGAGGTACAAAATTTTTAGGTTTCAATTTAATTATTCCAAGTAAGCCTGAAAAGTTAGTGGTATCAGTATGATTGGTTCTACATAAAGCTATATCAATTTTTCCTGATGTAAAAGATGATTTTTGAAAAGACTCCAAGTCAGAGTGCAACATACCTAAACCAGATTGAGAAAAGTCATAGTAAACCATTGTTGTATCAATTAAAGCGGGATTGAATAAAACCGAGAATTTAATGCCGTAAATGCTGTCAATCGGAAACAATGAATCACCTGCAAAAATTTTCAGCGTTATCAACGAATCGCTTGAAACAGTATCATTCTCAATTACGATTTTCAAATCGGGTAAGGAGTTGTTGTAATAATTTAATAAAGGCTTTGCAGGATGCGTAAGGTTGTAATTTTGAGTAATTGCAAGGGTGTCATTTATGTTGACAATGCCGTTACCATCCGTATCAGCATGTTTATGATTAATGCCTGATGGAAATGAGTTGCTCCAATTGTGACATGGCTGAGCAGTCCAGTTTAATGAAGCATTATTTCTTACAGCGCCTGTATCTCCTGTTGCTATATTGAGGTAAAGAAAATCAAGATTATTAACTACGAGGTCATAATTGCAATCTCCTGGCCACACATTGGTAATCATTGAAGCAAACTCAGAGGTATATTTTCCACTGTCAGTTTGTGTAGCTGTAACACTTTTTGAGAGGTTAATGGTTCCTGTAAATTTCCAATTCCCATTAGTATCAGCTGTAACAGTAGCTATATAGGTTTTTCCTTGTGGAGTTCCATTTAGCGATTGACTATAATAGAGTTCAATTGCAGCATTCGGTCGCGATGTTCCAAGAACACTATCTGCATAAACTATGTTTATAAGAGGAGGTATAATGGAGTCGTTAGGATATGGAGGATTAGCAATTCCATAATAGTTGTTCTGTATTCCTAATCCATTATCGTAAATACTATTTTGAGAAACAAAACATTTCCAGTTGTTAACCACAGCAACCCCGGGGTTTTGATAAATAGTATTGTTGACAACACTAATCTTCTTATGAGATGAAGGATGATTGTACGTAGTTGCTACTGCTGCGTCAAATCCTGACAATGTGTTGTTGGCTATAGTGGTAGAATCAGGAATATATTCAGTAAGAATCCCAATCCCCCCATTTTCCGGAACTAAATTTCCGTTAGGATATACACCAAAATAGTTATTCTTAACGATAGCATTAGTGCTGAATAAGATATACAATCCGACAGAATTGATTGTAGGGCAGATGATGTTATGATCATAAATTGAGTTGCCGCCAATCTCAGCATTATTGCATCCAAAAATTCTTATTGCATAGGTGCCCCTGTTCGGTATTGTATCTGTGCCTGATATATTAGTTCCAAACTTATTTCCTTTTATAACCAAGTACTCTGAACCTTGGCAATCCAACACTTCATCATAAGTATTTGTATAATTTCCTGAAAATAAGTTTCCATCATTGGTATATGTGTATCCTCCTATAATTGCTGAATCTGCTAAGCATGACAATGCCAAATTAAAATTTGGAACAGCGTAGCTCCCTGTCTTATCAGTTCCAAATTTATTAGATATAATTGTAGCGAAACCACCATGTATTGTTACACCCTTAGCATTTCCTGAAATTAAATTGTTTCGAAAAATTATGTTATCTGCTCCTGCATGCCCACCTTCAATTAAGTTGCCAAATGCAGAATCTCCATTAACTTTAGTGCCTACAAAATTATTTTCAAATAGTAGTTCATTTATGCCATCAATTTGAAAGCCATAACTGTTACCACTAATAACATTGCCTTTATTTGGTGCACCACATGTAAAAGTTGAATAAAGTGCTGATATTAGACCGTAATTGAAATCATAAATATAGCAACCAAATATATTTGCATTATTGTTGGGGTTATATGCAGAGTTTCCGTAAAACGCTAGTCCTGTTCCACCACATATACTTCCATTTAATTCTATCTTAGGTGTGCTGCCTGTATAGCCATTCGCTGGTTGGGTAGTAGCATCAAAGTTTACTGAATTTAAGACAGAAGGTAAAGGAGTTAAGGGTTGAATAACATGTGGAGCAATTCCGGGAATATTAAAATAAATATTATCAGGCGAAGTTGAATAACTTGCTCTTGAAATTTGTTCTCGCAATGAACCCGGGCCGTTGTCGTTTGTATTGGTAACCGTATAAGTTTGCCCGGCTATATTTATTATTTGAAGGCCATATAAATTGCTACTCAGGCATGAGTGTGGAGCCTGGATATTAATAATAGTATCGTGCGCCAGACTTTGAGCATCAATAACAGTCAAAGCACCATTAATCCATAGCGAATCGCAAGTAACGGCCGGAAGGTCATAGTTTAAAAAAATGGTATCAACCCAAATTTGAATTATGGCACTTACGTTTTGTGAGTTGGCATAATTAATAGCATATCGAAAACAACCGGGAGTAAAATCTTGTTTTGAAGTTACATCATACTGAGGCCCGAAAGGATAATAAGGATTATTAGGACACTGGGAATTTACTTTCGTTGTGCAGACGTTAAGCAAAACCAAAATAAACAATGTTGTTTTGTGAAAGTTATAAGCAGTAACACTTAGTAAACCTCTATTCATGCTGCAAAGTTTGGATAAAACTAAAATCCTAATCAGACCTATTTGAGCTAATTTTAAAGTAAATGTAAGTGAAAAAGGGTTGATTTTGCAATTGCATATTTCAATTTGCAATTATACCTGGCAGCTATATTAGAAACGGTTAAATTTAATTAATATGCATTAACAGAGCTTTTAACATCCATCTCCGTCAAATCATTCCATGTTAAATTATCAAGCCGGTATAATTCCATTAAATCAATACTGTAAAAATCAAATTCTTCGGCCACCTTGCCGATGATGCGGTAACAACCACGCCCGCGTGTAGGGAACTGGGCTGCAATTTTCGGGAAGTGCGTGGTATCGAAAAATTTTCCTTTGTAATCTAACCAGGTTCCAAAAAACATCGGCTCACCATGTTTGGTAGTAGCATATTTTGTTGTAACAAGATAACCGATAATCTCTATTACCTTACCTACGTGTTTTTTTAAATCATCTTCAAAAAAGTCAATGGTCACTTTTTCCTTAATAAGATCAAAAGGATTGCAAAGCGGGAATCCGAGTATTTCCAATTCATCCAGGGCATCATCTAACCGGTGATGATAAAGCGTTGGCAAAACAAAATTTCTTTTTTCGGCTTCAAATAATTCCTGGCGTGCTACCGTTTTTTTCTCCGCACCAATAATGGTATGAATATCCCAAAGCAGTTGCTTTTTAGTTCGTCCTGTAAAATGAAATGCGCCAACACGAATCAAAATGCGCAGTTGTTCAACTGCAATGGAAACCCGTTTCATAAAGTTTTCGAGTGATGTAAACTCTCCGCCACGGTTGCGTTCACTCAGAATATCATTCACCACATGTTGTTCCAGTTCTGCTACAAGATGAAAGCCGATAAATAGTTCATCACCGTAAATAGCTGTAAGCCGCTCGCTCTTATTAATATGAGGGGCATTAATTTTTCCACCACACATGCGCGCTTCATGCACATAAAACTGAACGGCAAAAAATCCTCCACCGTTATTGATAACAGCCGTCATAAACTCAAGCGGGAAATAAGTTTTCAAAAACATGCACTGGTAACTTTCAACAGCATACGATGCGCTGTGGCCTTTGCTGAATGCATAGCCTGCAAAGCTTTCTATCTGTCGCCATACTTCTTTGGTAATCTCATCAGGGTAACCTTCTGCTTTGCAGTTCCTGAAAAATTTATCTTCTACTTTTTTAAATTCTTCGCGCCCGCGATATTTTCCGCTCATGCCCCTTCGCAGCATATCTGCTTCGGTTAGCGTGAGTTTTGCAAAATGATGCGCCACTTTTATCACGTCTTCCTGGTACACCATCACGCCAAAAGTTTCTTCCATCAGTTCTTTCATCAGCGGATGAATATATTTTCTGCGCGACTCATCATGAAAACGCAAAATATACTCACGCATCATACCTGATGCCGATACACCGGGACGAATGATGGAGCTTGCAGCAACTAAATCAAGATAGGTTTTCGCTTTCAGCTTGGTAAGCAGCATACGCATGCCGGGCGACTCCACATAAAAGCAACCCATGAGTTTTGCATGGGTAAGATTGGTGCGAATGCCCTCATCTTCCTTAAAACGCTTTACATCATGAATGTCAATGTCAATATTTTTGTTCTGCTTAATAATTTCAACAGCATCTCTTATTTTTCCTAGCCCGCGCTGGGCGAGAATATCAAATTTGTAAAGTCCCACATCTTCAGCTTCCAGCATGCTGAATTGCACAAGCGG
The DNA here is from genome assembly GCA_044230205.1 of Bacteroidia bacterium. Classification (GTDB taxonomy): domain Bacteria; phylum Bacteroidota; class Bacteroidia; order AKYH767-A; family OLB10; genus JAEUTH01. Next base: position 1,488 of record JBGARN010000008.1, on the reverse strand, counting down.
AAAATCTTTTGGCGGCATGTTAGTGGCCGTGTAGTAGTATATTGGTTTTTCTGAAATTAATATTCCGCCAGCGTGTATGCTTAAGTGGCTCGGGAAATCGTGAATGTAATTGGCATACCTGAAAATGAGTTTGGAGATATGATCGGGTGTATCAGGATGTGTACGATTTTCAACCAGCAAATCAATTTCTGTTTTCGGCAAGCCAAAAACTTTTCCCAGTTCACGAATTACTGCGCGAGATTGAAAAGTGCTGTAGGTAGCAAGCAATGCTGTATGTGCAACGCCATGTTTATCAAAAATGTGTTGGATCACCTCATCACGCTCATTGGATGAAAAGTCAATATCAAAATCAGGCGGGCTCGTTCGTGATGCATTGATAAATCGTTCAAAATACAAGTCAAGATCAATCGGGTCCACATCGGTGATGTGCAGCAGGTAAGCCACCATGCTGTTGGCGCCACTTCCACGGCCAACATAAAAGAATCCTCTGCGTTGCGCATAGCTTACAATATCATGATTGATTAAAAAGTAGGATGAGTAATTTAATTCGGTAATGAGCTTGATTTCTTTTTCAAACCGCTCAATAATTACGTCATCAGGATTTTTATAACGATAGTTCAATCCCTCGTAACACAGGCTCATCAGCCGGTGATAATCCAGCTTTGCGCTTCCGGTAAAATATTTCTTGTTTTTGTTTTTGCCGAATTCAAATTCTATTTCGCATTTATTCAGCAGTTCTTTGGTATTGTAAATGAGTTTCGGAAATTCATTAAAAACTTTTTCCAGCTCATTTTCTGTTAGCATTATTTCATCGGGATAGGCTTGTTCCGTTTTCTCCAGTTTGCTTAATAAGGTGTTGTTATCAATGGCACGTAATAGCCGGTGTGTATTAAAGTCCATGCTGTTCCTGAACGTTACAGGCGCCAGGATGACCAGCTTATCCTGGTGATGCTTCCATTCAGAAAACTGCAGCCGTGTAAAATCGGAGCTTTTGATGCCAATAAGTTCATTGTTGCGTAAGTCTATACCCTTCCTACCTCTCCAGGAGAGAAGGGAGTGCTTGCGCACAGGCAGTTCCCTGCTTGATGATTTTTCCAGATTGGACGAAAATGGATAAATCACAAAGGCATTTTCAAACTCGGGTATCTCATCAGGAATAATGGTTTTTCCTTCAAGTGAACAAGCGGTAAGAAATTTGTTCAGCTCATAAAAGCCTTCATTGTTTTTTGCTATTCCAATAAATTTTTGCTCAGCTCCGTTTCTGAAATCAATTCCAATTACAGGCTTAATAGCATAGCGCGGGGCAAGCCTCACAAAATCAAGCACGCCCGATGTGTTGTTGATATCCGTTAAAGCAAGGCATGAAATGCCTCTCCGCTTTGCTTCTGCAAGCAGCTGCTCCGGACTCATGGTTCCGTATTTTAAACTAAAATAACTGTGACAATTAATATACACGGGTACTATTTCATGTTTTTTTTTAGAATCTTA
>JBGARN010000126.1:0-10815 GCA_044230205.1 Bacteroidia bacterium | reverse complement strand
TGTAAAGGTCAAGATGAATTTTTAAAAATAATTTCTGATGCTTTTGTCTTTTTAGGTTTGGCATAAATTTTTTTTAAAAAACCTTGACATTCAAATTGTTCACCACATGATAGTTTGCTTTCTTTTTTCTTTTTTTTTCGGTTTTTTTCTTTTTTCTTTTAAAAATTTTTGGGGGTTTGTGCATTAAAGTGAGGTTGCGTTTCAGCAGGAAGATTTTGTAAGGATGAAGAGAATGGCATTGTGTCAGGTTGATATTTTCTATTCTAATTTCACTGCGCAAAAGCGGCTTACGTTTTTTAAAACCCAACGAGCTTTTGTCTTTATTTGAAAATCCTACAGGGTTTTAAAAACACGTTGAATACAAAACAGCCGGCATCTATGGTTTTGTGTTGTGGTAGGCTGATAATTAGTTCTCCGCTTGGGGATTGGTAACGGTCGCAAGAGTGAGAGCGGCTATGCCTCAGACAATGAATTTGCAATCGGGTCCAAAAATCCATTCATCCGAAAGTTACGATTGAAAAAAAAATTAAGTTTGTGCTGTGGAGGCTGGGGCCAGGGTTAGAGGATTCGAGAATTAAAAACGGGCGCGGCCTGTTTTCCGAAAAGGTTAATACGATTTAAGGTTTGAAAATTAAAAACACATTGCGTATATAGTATATGTTATTAATCAAAGCAATTTATTTTTATTTGTTTACCGCCTTCCCTTTATCAAAGAATATTTGTTGCCCTACTGTTGCCCGACCACATGAACGCCTTTATTAATATGGGGTTTATACTTTCTGTATCGGTAAATAATCTGGCCTTTTGCTAATCAAATTGTGATTTAAATAAACCCATACCCCATTTCTACAATCAGAGAAAATTTAAACTGACAAAATTGTTTATTAGCTGATTGTTATGCTCTAATTTTATGATAATGAGAAAATGATTATAAAATATTTATTCCAATCTTGAATTCAAATTATAGCTGACATTCTTTAATGTGAATCGACCATAACAAAAATTTTCACCAGGATATTGATACCATAATTGAGCTTCGGAAGCCAACTTTACCCCATTATAAAGTTTGTAATTGCTTAAAGGTGTTGACCATTTCAGCTGTTTCATTGTACCATCTTCCATTAATGCATACCTGTTCTCACTGGTAAAGTTGATCAATTCACCTGCAACATTAAAATATAACCAGGCATTTATCGTGATATTGTTTATGGTAAATTGGGCTTTAACTTTTGTACTATCAGCCTCTGTCCATTTTATTCTTCTATCAATTAAGGTTGCAGGAGCCAGGCAACACATATCATTAAAAAAAGTAACTGTTTCAGCTTCATTCATTTCATTTCCGGCCTGATGTTCTACTTGCGATATCGAAAGCAACCTGATATCCATGGATGCATTTCCATTTTTATAGCAATGATAGCCTGCAACCGGCAAATGTTTCATGGTTGCATCCATAAAAAAGAACCTTGATGGAATATTAATAGCATTATATTGCTCTGATTGCAGATCCATCCATTCAGAAGTTTTGCTCCTGATTAAGCCATTAAAATTTGCATAAAAATTAAACACATTTGGTTTACCAATTACCCGGGTGTAGTGCAGGTATTTTATTATGGGGAAAGGTAAATGTTCAATATCACGCTCGGTTAGCAGTTCATTTGTTGGTTTAGTCAAAAAAATGGTTTGAACATCATTATAATAGTTGTTTCTGAATTTCAGTTGAGCAATACCAGCAATAGCAACCACTAAGATCAATGCATTGGCGATTGTGCCATACTTTGAATCCTGCCAGCTGATTAGAATCAAAACTTGCGAGCATACAATTGCAATTAATGCAAATACACTCCAGTATGGGTTCTTAATAAATATTAATAAAGCCAGTAGTGTAAATAATACTGCAACGAATAACCATACAATTCCGGCAATTTTAGAAATTGGTTGTAAAGCTCTGTCTATATTGCCAAAGTTAAATGCTTTGGCAAAGCCCATTAAATGAATAAGTCCATGCAGCAAAACAATTATTCCAAAAACAACCAGCATAATTATAGAATTAGATCCGGCTTGAAGAAAATCATTTTAATGAAGTAAAATTTATGACTTCAGTCATAACAATAAAAAAATATTGGCAATAATTTTATCCTAAATTAAAACGAAATTGAAGATGAAAACACTCAGTAGTTATCTTGTGTTAGTGGCAGCTATATGTATTACCATAAAAACTTATGGACAACAAACTGCCATGCAGTTTAGTGGCGATGATTGCAATGGAAATTATGTCAACTTATTTAATGATTTAGATGCCGGCAAAGCAGTTGTTCTTCACTTCTATATGCCTAATTGCGGCAGCTGCCCACCACCTGCTCAAAAGATTCAGGCGATGGCAATGAAAATTAATGCAACATATCCAGGCGCTGTTAAAGGATATGCTTTCCCGTTTCAGAATTCTACAACTTGTGCCTACTCTGCAAATTGGGTAAATGTTTCAGGAGTAAGTGCACTTTATACACCTATGGATAGTGGCGCTACCCAGGTGTCTTATTATGGCGGATTTGGAATGCCAATTGTCGTTCTGTTAGGTGGTGCTGATCACAGAGTGATGTTTGTAACACAAAGCTTTATAAGCAGTGATACTACTATTATGCGCGATTCTATTCTCAATTTGCTGAATACTACAGGCATTAATAACTTCTCAGATTTTGTAAGTAAGGTTTTGATTTATCCTAACCCGGTAAATGAAACCCTTTCCATCGAATGTTACCTTAAAAAACCTGCTCATGTTAAAATTGATATTGTAAATGAAACAGGAAATAAAATCATGGATGTTGCTGATGAAAAACAAATTGAAGACCAACTTACACGATTAATTTCCACATCTAAATTAGCTGGCGGAGTTTATTTTGTGCGTGTTGTAGCAGGAAATTATACCAGCAATTACAAATTTGTTGTTGCCCATTAAAAATTGCAATTGTTAATTAACTACACCTTGGATTTTTATTTTAATGCTGCCAGGGGAAAGTGTGCTTCATGCTTCTTAAAATGCACTTCATGATTTAATTCATGCATCTTAGACAATTTCTGCTTACTCCTGCATACTTACGCTTTAGTTTTGCTTAAAAATTAAACAAAATGAAACAGCGCATTAAAAAATCATCGATTAAAGAAACAGGTAGCAGCATCAAAATTCAATCAACACATATTGACTGGGAATGGCACTACATGGCATCATAAGTTTCATTTCGGGCTTCACGCCTGAAATAGCAATTGCACCTTTTAAGTCTGCATCATATCTATTATTAATTCCTGTTGCATTAATTGGCGGCCGGGCATTAGCAATTCATATTCATATTATCACTCTAAATTGCAGGAAATTCTATTCATTTCTTAAAAAGGCAGTGTCAATAAGCTGAATCCGAAACAGTAGGCCTTGCAAATCAACCTGAGTTAATTGTTGAGGCTTTGTGACATCAGAATCTACTATTGAGTAATGATTTTTTACGTTTCAGGGTATTAAGGAAAACGTCAATTTGTTTTGTAGCTATTTTTACAATTGACTAAAAATCACTCAATAATGATAATTCATATTCAGCAGTTAAAAATTAAATACCGTCACATTGCAGTATTCATTGCAGTAATTGTATTTGTAACGCTGCTGATTAGTTACCTCTTAGCAAAATGGTTAACCCTTCCGATTGAAAATTTGCTAATACCGGTATTCGTTATAACATTGCTATCAAGCGAAATTAACAGGCGAATTAGTTTGTACATTAACAAAAAAAACAAGAGCACCTCTAAAATTCGCATTTCACTTTTAATTTCACTGTATACCCTATCAACACTTACCCTGGTAGTGTTTACAGGACTCCTTTTTCACTACATCGCTTTTGAAATTTTTCAAGGATTAAGCTTTAGTAAACTCTTTATAATTTTTGGAATACCTGCCAGCATTTGTAGCGTAACAGGATTATTATTTGAGTTTAAACACCTGTTAAAACAATGGAAGCAAAACGTAATTGCTGCAGAAAGATCAAAAATTGAAAATCTGCAAACTCAGCTTGATTCGCTGAAAAAACAAGTTAATCCGCACTTTCTGTTTAACAGCTTAAATGCGCTGCTTGCATTGATTGATGAAGACCGAGAAAAAGCCGGAAAATTTGTGCAGGAAATGTCGCAGGTTTACCGCTATCTGCTGCAGACTAACGAGAAACCATTAATAGCACTTCGCCAGGAACTGGCATTTATTGAATCTTACTTTTTTCTATTGAAAACACGCTTTAACAACAACCTTACCTACTCTATTACTGCCGAAAAAAATCATTTAAATTACACTTTAGCACCGTTAACATTACAACTGCTGGTTGAAAATGCTATCAAACACAATGTAGTTTCATCAGGAAAGCCTTTGCATATCAATATTACAATTAATCAAAACAATGAACTTATTGTAACCAATAACCTTCAGTTGAAAAGACAAACCACTCCTTTTTCAAAAACTGACATCAGCAACATTAGCATAAAATACAAATTACTAAATCTTCCCGGCATTAAAATAAATCAACTGAATGATATATTTGAAGTAAGAATTCCTTTAGTTGATGAACTGCAGCCAGCATACGCAATTGAAATATAAATTAAAAAATTCCTGATAAAGAAATAAACATGTACAAAATTCTAATTATAGAAGATGAAGATCTTGCTGCCAGAAAACTGAAAAAGCTTGTTAATGAAATTGATGCAGATTTAAATATCCTGGATGTTTGCGAAAGCATTGAAGCTTCGGTTCAATGGATTGATACACATCCGGCACCAGACCTCATTCTTATGGATATTGAACTTGCAGATGGCAAGTCGTTTGAGATTTTCACTCAAACTGAAATAAAAAGCCCGGTAATATTCACTACAGCGTATGATGAATTTGCTCTTAAAGCTTTTAAAGTAAACAGCATTGATTATTTACTTAAGCCAATTAGAAAAGAAGAGCTTGAAGCTGCACTTCTTAAATGGAAAAAACTGCATGCAAATAAAAATTCCATTGAGAATCAAAACACCAACATTGAAAAACTTATTGAGAATTTAATTTCCCAGCAATCAGAAGAGAACTATCGTAATCGTTTTCTTGTTAAGTCAGGTCAAAAGCTTATTCCTTTAAGCACCCATGATATTGCTTATTTCTATACAGAAGACAAAGTCGTATTTATCCGTACCAAAAATGATCAGCGATACATAGTTGATTTTATTCTGGATGAACTGGAGAAAATTCTTGATCCAAAAATGTTCTTCAGGGCAAACCGGCAATTCATAATAAACAGTAATTGTATAAGTGAAATTCATACCTGGTTTAACGGAAAATTAAAAGTAACCGTGTTTCCAAAAACTGATGAAGAGGTAATAATCTCCAGGGAAAAAGCGAATGACTTTAAAACGTGGATGGGTGATTAAGTAACAGTGTTGCTTACTTTAAATGATATACATCTTAAGTACATTTACTCCAATATTTCATATTCTTTATCATACACTTTAGCCTGAAAAAACTTCACTTCAGTATTCCTGTAACATTTTAACCAACTTATTCGTCTGATATTCGCATCAGCAAAAACAAATCAAATCACTAACATTAATTATTATGAACTACAACAGACCGGATGTTTACAGAAGCATCCATAAAGCACTGCGCAAAGCTATGTTTGAATTTTCTTACACTGCAGGACGTACCGATTACACTGATGAGCTTGAATTAAGCCATCTCAATGAACAGTTTAACAACCTGGTACACATGCTTAATTCGCACGGAGAAAAAGAAGATAAAATTTGCCTACCGCTTCTTGAGTCTAAAAGACCGGGATGCACTGCAGCTAATGAAACCGAGCATGAACAAATTCATAAGATCATAACAGGATTACAATATCAAATGCTCGGAATAATTCAATTCGGAAAAAATGTACCCAAGGATCGCATTTGGAATTTCTACTATTCAGTTAATGAGTTTATCTCCATTTACCTGAAACACATGCAAATGGAAGAAATTGATATGACCAGGCTTTTTTATGAATTGTGTACTGATGATGAATTGAATGAAATGAGTAGCAGTATCATTAAAAGCATCCATCCTAACGATATGTCGCTTTTCATGAAGTATATGTTACCATCACTCTTGCCGCAGGACAGGCTTGATATGCTGATGCATGTAAAACATACAGCACCTGCAATGGTTCTTGAAGGACTCATGAAAATATGCGAAAAAGAATTACCGGAACTTGAATTTTTTGATTTGCAGCAAATGCTCAGCGAAGAACCACAATTAGTTCTTAACTAACTTTTTAATTCTTGTAGTTTTTCAGCAAGCAACAATGCAAAGTCCATAAAACAGCAAAGCGGAATACATATAAGTACTCCGCTTTGTTATTAAAATACTAATCCGGAAAAAACTATTGCTTCACAATTTTTTTAACTGACGTTAATCCATCAGCATTGATTACAACAGAATAAATACCGGCAGGCATTTGAAGCTGAACAATACTGCCTGAATTCACTTTTTTTGATTCATATACTTTAGCTCCGCTGAGGTTATAAACCGCAATATCCATATCGATATTTGAAGGTGATTTAACCGTCAGAAAATCTCCGCTGAAATAAACCGAAGTCTTTTCCAAAATATTTTCAGCAATTGAAGTAGCGTTAACCGAACGCAGGCTGTATTTCTGTAAAAATACACCGGTATCAAATATTCCATCAGCTACATCAGCAACAGCCAATTTTAAATGATAAGTTAAACCCGGAGTTAACGTATAGGTAGCCGTTAGGGGAACTGTAAATCCGTCAAATGCAACAGTGGTATCGTTGGCATTATCATGATAATAAGCACAATTTACGCAAGGACCTGCACCCGATGATCCGTTATTTACATTATTAATAGAAACAGGTATAGTGGTTGAAGGAATTAAAGCAATGTTCTGGCTGCCGGCAATTCCGGGGCCCGAAATAAAAAAGGCAAACACATCATTAAATGATGACCCTGCATACTCATTGTATTCCTCAGAGGCGAATACATAATCAAATAGCAAAGTATTGTTTGTTGCAACAAAATCAAATTCAAGCACACCTGCATCATAAGTCATTCCGCCACCAACAATGGCATTTAAATCTGCATCACCGGGTAATGATAATGAGCCCGAAAGAAAACTGATTGCAGGGGTGGCTATCAATGAATCAATATTACCGGAGGTAAAGACAATACCCTGTGAAGACCCCAAGGAACTGCTGCCATTAAATGACCCGATACTTTGCGGCCCACCGGTGAATGAAACATTGCTGATAGTTACACCGCTGCCAACAAAATCTGCTATAAGTGTATCAACAGGTTTTGAAGTATCAAACGTTAATTGCGCATTAACCTGCAGCGCAGCAAAAATTAAAATAGAAGTAATAAGTGTTTTCATGATAGTATGTTTTATGGTTTCAAACTTAATTAAAATAATGAAATTATGGTGTATAAGCTACCAAAACATAATGTGCAGGTTTTTAACAAGTTCAACTTGAAAACTAAGATATAGCTAAGCAATTACTTCAAATACAACTCGTTTTTAAGAAGTACTTTTAGAGCATGAGTTGGTCGTCATACATAGGTGGTTTTTTGGCATATCTTAAACTGGAACGTTCGCTATCGCAAAATTCGGTAGAAGCCTATCATGATGATGTACTTAAACTTTATCACTACCTTGAACAAACCAACACATCAATTACTCCTGAAAAAGTAACAACTGACCACCTTCATGAATTTATCAATTATATCAACCAATTTAATTTTACTGCTACCACACAGGCGAGAATCATATCAGGACTTCGTGCATTTTTTAAATACCTGGCTTTGGAAAATGTTGTTACAGGCGATCCCACTGAATTACTTGAAGGACCAAAACTGGGACGAAAATTACCTGACACATTATCTGTTGAAGACATTGACAACCTGATTAATGCCATAGACTTGAGCAAACCCGAAGGGGAACGCAACAAGGCAATGCTCGAAACGCTTTACAGTAGTGGCTTACGGGTTAGTGAACTGGTAAATCTTAAAATTTCAAATATTTATAGTGAAATCGGTTTTCTGAAAATTACCGGCAAAGGAAATAAAGAGCGATTAGTACCAATTGGTAAAACTGCGTTGAAGCAAATAAAAAATTATGTTGAGAGCTATCGCAATCATCTTGATATAAAAAAGGGTAATGAAGATTTTTTGTTTTTAAACCGCAACGGCCGAAAGTTAACGAGGGTAATGGTGTTTACTATTATAAAAAACCTGGCTGTTAAAATCGGGCTGAAGAAAAATATTTCACCGCATACATTCCGTCATTCTTTTGCAACTCATTTGGTTGAAGGTGGGGCTGACTTACGTGCAGTTCAGGAAATGCTGGGGCATGAGAGTATTACAACTACCGAAATATACACGCATCTTAACCGCGAATATCTGCGCGAGAACATTTTGCGTTTTCACCCGAGAGCACAACAAACCAACTAGTCCTCATCATCAAACTGCTGTCCATCGGCTTCCTCTTCTTCAACTTCTGGTTCAGCTTCCTCGCCTTCTTCACCCTCAAAGCCATGATCTTCGTCAAAAACTTCATCAGTTGTTTCCTCTGTATCCGGTTCATCTTCCTCATCTAGCAAAAGCTCTTCGCTTTCTTCCTCAGTTGCTGCAGCTGCTGGCAGTATTACTTTCTTGTATTGTGGTGGCGCGTCACCATTAAATTTAACACAGCGGGGATAAATAGCTTTTGGGTCAGCGGCAAGTATTATTTTAATCAATTCAATAAAAAAAGTAAAGGTATCGAAGACATAATAAATCTTTTGATGAGGATCAATAATAAATTTACCAAGTACAGCATTCTCCATTGTAATTACTTCTTTCCCATCTTTATCTTTTCGTGGTTCCAATGCAATTTCCCGCTCTTTTGTCCAGTTATCATTGCTCATAAAAAAACTGGCAGACTTAGAAGCATCAAATTTGATGCTTTGCTGAATGATAGTATGCAGATCTTTAAAAGTGTGAACAGGTTTTATTTCTATATCGCGCCACACTTCATCATAATCTTCGAATGTAACTCTGAATTTATATACAGCCATTGGTTTAAATTAAAACAGCTGCAAACCTAATTGAATTTTAAATACAAGTCAATTGGGATGTGTAATCCATTCAGGCTAAAAATTTGCCTTGCCAGATTATTTATCTAATCTGTTGCTCTTGCTTTTTTACATTTTTAACACCTGACAGTGTTTTCAATACACTATTTTTAACCGGAATTAATTAACCGGATACAATGAAAGTTTTATTAATTGCTTTTTTGTTAATAGCCTTACAGGTAAATATTACTGCCCAAACCACTGGCTGGAATTATTTACCGAATGCTCCTACGGCAGCCAGCAGTGCCCGCTTTGATGATGTTTATTTTGTTGACCCGTTTACCGGATGGGCGGTGAACGGTGATGGCAAAATTTTTAAAACTGCTGATGGCGGCAATTCCTGGGTTTTACAATTCAGTACAAGCGACTATTTCAGAAGTGTTGAATTTTTAAATGCCGATACCGGGTTTGCCGGAACACTGGGTCATAATTTTTTTAAAACGACTGATGGAGGCGTTACGTGGATTGATATTGATTCACTTTTTCCGGTTACTGTTTATGGTATCTGTGGAATGAGCCATATCGGCAACACCATATATGCTACCGGTGTTTGGTTTCAGCCCGCCCAATTGCTGAAATCAACCGATGCCGGCAATACGTGGACTATTTTAAATATGAACCCCAATGCGCGTGCCTTAGTTGATGCCTGGTTTTTTAATTCTGATACCGGCTTTGTGAGCGGACAGGATGCATTAAATGGGCATGGTGCTATCTTTAAAACCACTGATGGAGGTACAACATGGACCAGCGTTTATACAACTGCCTACTACAATGATTATTGCTGGAAATTATTTTTTTCACCAAATGGAATTGGCTTTGCTTCCATCGAGTCAACTTCAAGTGGAATTTCGCAAATCCTTAAATCAACTGATGGTGGCAATACGTGGAATTTAAAAATGGTTACCCCATTACAGAATATCGATATGGAAGGTATTGGATTTTTAAACGACAGTTTAGGATGGTGTGGTGGATGGAGTAACGGTATCTGGGAAACAACCGATGGAGGTAACAACTGGAATTTTTTAAACTTTGGAAGTAATGTTAACAGGTTTTTCAGGGTAAACGACACCCTGGTATATGCAGGTGGTTATTCAATCTACAAATATGCTGATACTGCAAATGGTGTTACCGGACCTTCGCCAATGGTCAATGAGCATCAGCTGATAATAAAACCAAACCCTGTAACAGCTTCTGCAGTTATAGAAGTAATATTAAATGTTGAAACTTTTCTGATTTTGGAAATTTATGATGCTGCAGGAAGAACCGTTAAACAGCTTGCCCGTGGTACTTTTAAAAAAGGAATTTATCACTACCCTTTAAATGCCAATGATTATATAAAAGGCAACTATATTGTTTCGATGCGCACCAACGAACATTTTCTAATTGCTAAGGTTACATTTACCGGCAACTGAGATATTTAATCATAGCAGGCATATTACCCACTACTTTGGTTTAGGAAACTGGCATCAATAGCATTTGCTGTAGTCGTGCTTTAATAACAAAAACTATATTCGCCCACTGTGAAGAATGTGCTTATTATTACTTACTATTTTCCTCCGGTAAAAGGTGCAGCACCATGGCGCCCCTATTCATGGGCTGTAGAATTTAAAAAACACGGATTAAATCCAGTTATTCTTACCCGGCACT
>JBGARN010000125.1:0-11130 GCA_044230205.1 Bacteroidia bacterium | reverse complement strand
TGGCCTGCCAGAAGTTATTTTCTTTATTCCTCCTAAAAAACTATGACTATCCTTTTCATAAATACCAAAGACATTTCTGGATAAATGAATAGTTCGGTCAATCAGGTTGACAATCTCTTTTTCTATAAGAAGCAATGCTTCAGTCGGTAATACTGCATTAGGATCACCAATATGCCGGCAAAGGCCTGAATGAGATTTAGCAGGAACTATTCGTTGCAACGAATCAGCCAGTTTACCAAGGAAAGGGAAAACACAAACAACTCCCAGAATGTTAATGCCTGTTTGAAAAAAAACAAGGGCTGTTAATGAATCGTTTACTGCAAGTATATTTCGTATGAAATAAATTAATGGATGCATTAATGTAACAGCAAGCACAATGGTAATAACATTCAGAATACAGTTACCCCATGCAACACGCTTTTTATCTGTATTGCTTTGAGCAGATCCTAACAGAAATTTTAGTGTGGTGCCTAATTCAGAGCCAATAACAATTGCTGCAGCACTTTCGAAAGGCAACAAATTATTGTATAAAGCGCTCAGTGTTATGGCAACAGTAACAAGGCTTGATTGAATAATCGCTGTTATCAATAATCCTACAGGGATAAACCAAAGATAATGTATGCTGCTTGCAGAGCCAATTGTCACAAGCACTTTGCTATCCAAACATTCCTTAAACCACTCCAGTGATAAAAAAACCAAAGCGAAACCAATTAAGAAATACGTTATGTAAAATAATTTCCTCCTCCTGTTGATAAACAATAATCCTAGTAATGCAATACTTAATAACGGATATGACAGGTAACTGAAATTAATTTTAAAACCTATCAATGCAATTACCCAACTATCGAGTGTCGTGCCTATGTTACTGCCCAATACTGCTGCCAAGGCACCACGCAGGTTCATAAGTCCGGCACCTACGAATGAGAGGACAATTAACAGCACTACAGAACTGCTTTGTAAAAAAGCTGTGGTTGCAATGCTTGCAAAAAACATTTTAAATGCATTTTTCGACTGCTGCTGAAGAAATTTTTTGAAGGGACGACCTGCAAGAACCTTTACTGACTGCTCAATCAGCCACATGGCATAAATAAAAATAGCAATTGCTGCTAAAAACTTCCAGGTGTCAAATGAATCCATGACTAATAATAATGATGCTCGAGGTTTGAACTACCAGTTAATAAATAAACAAGGTAATTATCCAAGCATAAATAATTAAATTTTAAAAGTAAACAGGTTAAATTCATTAAATCATGATAACAAACATTTTTACTTTCATGGCTTAATTATAAAAAGCAATATTGTTCAACATGGTGAAAATAAATTATAATTACATCAATTTTTAATCTACAAATACCCCATTTGCATATAAAGAATTATCTATCAAAAATAATAACTAACATATCAATTCAATGACTGAGCAAATCAGCAAATACAACCTTCAGACAATTTCCAGGTTTCTACAGGTGGTGTTTTTTACTGTTCTCATTTTATATTTTGGCAAAGTATTATTTCTCATTTTATATTTTGGCAAAGTATTATTGGTGCCACTTTCATTCGGATTGCTTATTGCTATTATCTCTTATCCCGGTTGTAAATGGCTGGAACAAAAAAGATGGCCACGCGGACTGGCTGTTTCAACATTAATGCTGTTCATAATAGCTATATTTGGTTTACTGCTAACCTTGCTTGGTTATGAACTGAATTTATTTTTTAAGGACATACCACAAATAAAAAATCGCATGAGTATGTTCTCAATTGAAATAAGTCAATGGCTGCAATCACTTGGTGTTCAATCGGAATTGCAGCATTCATTAATTAGCCGAATTAAAACAGATTTCAACCAAAGCATAAACTCCTATTTAGGTGGTGCTATTTCTGCCACTACTTCTACTTTATTTTCGCTGATTATGATACCGATTTATGGAAGTTTGTTCCTGTATCATCGAAAAACCTTTGTCAGGTTTTTGCATGCAATAGCAGGCAACCGATATCGTGATAAATTGAACTCCATACTTCAATTATCTATTCATTCGTACTTCAGTTTTATAAAAGGAACTTTTATAGTTTACTGTATTGTTGGAGTTCTCAACAGTATTGGATTATTGATGCTTGGTATTGAGCATGCAATCTTATTTGGTGTGGTTACTGCATTTATGACCATAGTTCCATATGTAGGTATAATAATAAGTGCAGCACTACCGGTAGCAGTAGCATTAATTACCAAAGATTCAATCTGGTATGCAGCAGGTGTTATTTTCGTATTTACAGTGGTGCAATACCTTGAAGCAAATATTATCTTTCCTCATGTTGTTGGTCAGCAAATAAATCTGAGCACCTGGGCAGTATTAGTTGCTATTGTTATTGGCACTTTGCTTTGGGGAATTGCAGGCATGATATTATTTATTCCATTTATGGCCATTCTGAAAATCGTTTCCGATCACCTTGAAGGCTGGGAACCATTAAACATATTGTTGAACAGAAATGAATAAAAAAAAGCCACCGGATGCGGTGGCTTTTTTGCAGTAAAAATTTATTATTTGGTTACGCGCCATATGGCATAAATAACACCGGGCAGCCAGAACAATAAAGTAAGCAATATACTCAGCCAAAAAGGACCGTGAATTCCTTCAAATAAACCAACCGCCAATGGAGGTAATAAGATTGCAAAAACAATATAAGCCCACATTGGCATATCAACCTGCCCCACAGCTTCCTGTGCTTTCAAAAGCTTACGCAAATTTCTTTGATCGGCTTTAGTATATTTTTTTGCCATTTTTTGTGATTCACCTGCTGAAACCTTCGTGTCACTATATGATGCTTTTGTTTCAGTGGTAGGTAATAAATGCGTTTTCGTTTGAGGTACGGAAACCTCTTTTGCAGTTGATGCAACCAGTACCGGCTCTGTACTTGCGGATGAAGAATTCACAACAGGCGTCAGTGCAGTCATTTCATTCATTTCTTGTTTTGTAACATTAGGCTCAGCACTTGCTGTTTGAACCTCGGTCTTTTGATGCTTACCATGCCATTGAACTGAATAACCTTTGCGATACTGGCGCTTTTCAATTGTGAGCCCTTTTTCAGAACTGCACGATACAAAAATTGCTATTGCTAAAAGCAATACAACACTTGAATTGAATTTACTTTTTTCCATAAATGATAAGATTTAATTGTTGTGAAATGATAAAATTAAATTAGATAATCTGATTACAAGTAACAGGTAAAAATAATTGTAATTATACTAACAGTTTGAATACGCCCGCATACTAATTTTAATTTTTATTAATAACCATAATAAATAATAATTCTGTATACATAATTATATATTAGTAAGTATAAAACCATTAGATTAGTAACTTTCAAATTCATCAAATCGATTATGCCGTTTCCAACAAATCCTGTAACCACAACTGCATCAACAGCTGTAAAAGCAATCAAGCCAGGTGATCATATCTTTATACACAGCGTGGCTGCAGCTCCGCAGCATCTTATAAATGCTCTTGTTGAACGGGCCGGTGAATTGAAAGACATAGAGATTTATCATTTGCATACGGAAGGTGCAGCACCATATGCTGATGAAAAATACCGGGATGTATTCCATACCAATTGTTTTTTTATCGGCCATAATATGCGCAAGGCAATTGATGAGGGACGGGCAAGTTACATTCCTGTGTTCCTTAGTGAGGTGCCATTGCTTATCCGCAAAAGAATTGAACCAATTACCGTTGCCTTAATTACGGTATCACCAATTGATAAGCATGGCTTTTGTTCATTGGGCACTTCTGTTGATGCGACAAAAGCTGCAGTTGAAACTGCTGATGTTGTAATTGCACAGGTAAATAAATTTATGCCACGCACCCATGGCGATGCGCAGCTGCATCGTTTACAGATAACCCATTTTGTTGAATACGATGAACCGCTACCACAGCTTATTGCTGAACCGATTGATAATGTTTCAATGCAAATAGGAAAAAATGTTGCTTCACTTGTTGAAGACGGGGCTACTCTGCAGTTAGGCATTGGAAACATACCAAATGCTGTATTAGCACAACTCTTTCATCTTAAAGATCTTGGTGTTCATACTGAAATGTTCAGTGATGGACTACTACCCTTAATAAGAAAAGGAATCATTTCAGGTAAATATAAACGTAAGCATAAAAATAAAATAGTAAGCTCATTTGTTAACGGCTCCAATGAACTGTATAATTTTATTGATGACAACCCAATGGTATCAATGCTGGAATGCTCTTATGTAAATGATGCATCAGTAATAAGGCAAAATCCTAAAGTTACAGCAATAAACAGCGCTGTTGAAATTGATCTTACCGGGCAGGTTTGTGCAGACAGTATTGGAAAGCGAATGTATTCAGGTGTGGGAGGCCAAATGGATTTTATCAGAGGCGCATCACTAAGCGAAGGTGGAAAGGCAATCATAGCATTACCATCAAGCACATCAAAAGGAGTAAGTCGAATTGTACCGTATCTTAAGGAAGGTGCAGGTGTTGTTACAACTCGTGCCAATGTGCATTATGTTGTTACTGAATATGGCATTGCTTACCTGTATGGAAAAAATCTTGCGCAACGTGCTGCTCAGCTTATAGATATTGCACACCCACAACATAGAGAAGCGCTGGAAAAAGCAGCTTTCGAACGCTTGAAAAGCATTTAATTTATTTCGCCATCAGATAAACATATCACTTTAAAAACTATTTTTGACTAACATTACACTCCTTAATTAAACGGAATCACTCCACCGTAATAAACTTAATCCTATGTTCGGTTCAGTAGCACTAGATGTAACCATTGGCCTTGTTTTTGTTTTCCTCTTGTACAGTTTATTGGCCACCATTGTTAACGAAATCATTGCAACATTTGTTGGTTTGCGCGCCCGTTTTTTGCGCAAGGGCATTGAGCGCATGCTTAATGATGAATACAGGGAACCATTTATGAAAGGGTTGGGTATTTGGTATCAAATCCAAACTATATCCAAAAGATTATGGATAAGGGTAAGTGGCTTTTTCCTGGTTGAAAACTATAAGTTTAAAAAAACGCTGGCTCAAGCATTTTATTCGCACCCCTATGTTTATTACATGGGCGAAAATAAATTTCACAGCAAACCGAGTTACCTGAAAAAAGAGAGCTTTTCTATGATACTACTTTCAGTATTAAATGGCAGTGGTAAAAATGATCCGCAAAAAATATGGGATACTATTGAAAGCGGTAAGGTAATGATACGTAACCGCAAGACAGGAATATTAGAAGAATTTAAAATTGATGCTGAAACGCAGGCTGAATTAAAAGACAGACTTGAAGAAACAGGCAAAGACCTTGATAAGTTTATTATTTCACTTGAAAGCTGGTTTGACGATACTATGGATAGAGCTTCGGGGTGGTATAAACGTAAAGTGCAGTTAATATTATTTACTATCGGATTTGTAATTGCAGTTGCATTTAATGTTGACACATTTAAAATTGTAAGTGTTCTATCAAAAGATAAAGAAGCCCGAGGCCAATTAGTCGCTCTAGCAAATAATGCAGTATCGCAGGGCGATATTGAAAGCAAAATAGCATTGGTAAAAGATACTACTGCCAAAGGAGCTGATGCTCCTGATTCTTTATTAAAGCTAAGGCTTGAATTACTCCAAAAAGCCTATAAAGATGTTGACAGTGATGCGAAAGATGCCAACAAAATACTTGCCATGGGCTGGGGATTTGATTCTGTTCCGGTTTTTATACAACCTGGAGATTCAAAAATTAAGAAAAATGTAAAGAATGTTTATTATAAAGCAAAATTCGTATTACTGAGCACATTCAATCCTCTTTCTAATTTTTTTGGATTTGTTGTTACGGCACTTGCATTGTCAATGGGGGCTGCGTTTTGGTTTGATCTGCTTAAAAAAATGGTTCAAATAAGAGGCAGTGGCGGTGTACCTGCTCCACCGAAAGAAAAAACTGATTCAGTGGAGGAAGCAGCTGCTGAAAAAAAATAAGCTGACTTCCAATTGACTATTTAATCAGCATGCCCTTTGATTGAAGCCGGTGGCTTGCCGGTTTTCCACATCCTGTCTTCTTCTTCCATTTGCTTTTTATAATCTTCGCTTAAAACAACATTTTGTAAACTATCCAGGTTGGGTTTTCCGGCATTAACCCATGCTGTAAACCACATACTTCCTACAGCTGTTATGGCTTCCCTTAATCTGCGCTCAATCATCCCATTAAGCATTTTATTATAAGCCTTTGAATATTCTTCCGAATAAACTTTCATGCTGGTGGTTCCACGCTGTTCTATGGTATATTTTTTATCCTGGTCGAATGTTGAATTTAACCGGGCTTCCATTTTTAGCACTGAGTCAACAGCAGTGTGGCTCACTTTTATAACCTTCCAGATATACTGTTGCGGTTTTTCAATATAGGTTGCTCTGCCCGTGAAGTAATCGTAGTTGTCGCCTTCCAGTTCAGGAATTCGTGATTCCCAAAATCCATGTATTCCCACCTGGTTGGTCAGCTGACCGTTATAGTTTTCCGTAGTGTGTAATGGCACATGAGCATCTGCAACATAATGGCCTATATCGGCTGAATACCTTAGTATGCGTTCTATATCCATTTCTTTAAATGCATTAGTAAGCATACTAAGCTGCTTGGTTACATACCAAGGAACAATTCCATAAGCCTTTAAAGTATCTTCTGTGTATTTTTTTACTGCTTCATTCCAAAACTGTGGCATACTGTCAAATGCATTTTCACCATAATGATCAATATCAATATAGTGTCTTGGAGCCTCATCCTTATTTGCATAACGCCTTTTATCCGGGTCAACAGCATGCTCAGTAATAAATTCAATATTCCGCTTGTAAAAGCCAATCATTTCAGGTGGCAATGTAAAAACAGCCATGCGGTTTATACGTTTATGACCCCAGAACCCCCATGCATAAACTACTGTAACAGCTACAATACATGTAAATGTTAAAATAAGTATATATAACCAGGGTTTATTTTTCATATCAATTCATCAGCTATCGGGAGTAAATAAATTAACTAAGAATTTCTGCAAAATCAGTTTAATGCTTTCGGCTTAATTTTATGACCACTAACAGCATACCATAAAATGAAAAGATAGCAGGGAACCATTATCCAATAAGCATTTTGTGAACCAATTGAAGGTATATCGGCAAGGCTGCCATAAACTAATGGAAGCGTTGCCCCACCTGCTATAGCCATAATCAACAACGCTGAAGCAGTTTTAAGAAATCGACCGGTACCGTGAATAGCCAAGGGCCATATAGCCGGCCACATGATTGCATTAGCAAGTCCGAGTAAAGCAATAAATAAAACTGCTGTATAACCTGAGGTTAAAATTGCAGCAATAGAAAACAATACACCAATTGCAGCCGAAATTGCCAAAGCAGTTTCTTGTTTAATAGTCTTGGGAATGGTAAGTATACCAAGTATATAACCAATTACCATTGCACTTAAGGTAAATGATGTGAAATTTTTTGATTCGGAAAGTGGAATACCCTGTGAGCGTCCGAAATTACCTATTGTATCACCTGCCATTACTTCTACACCAACATAAAGGAATAATGCAATTACTCCGAACACCAGGTTTGGAAATTGAAATACAGAAGATTTTTTATCATAGGTAACTCCCTCGTCCTCCACATCACTTTCAGCTTCAATTTCAGGTAAACCGGAAAATTTTACCAGCAAAGCAAGTGCAGCCAGAATTACTGCCATTATCGTATAAGGTTTTATTACCCGTGTAGCCAGCTCATTCAGCTTTTCAACTTTTGCCGAAGCATCCATTAAATCAAGTTGTTTAATTAAGTCATCAGCATCGTGAAGTATTATTGCACCCAAAATTATTGGTGCTAATGTGCCGGCAACTTTATTACATATTCCCATTATACTAATACGCTTAGCGGCACTTTCAATAGGTCCTAAAATAGTTACATAAGGATTGGCAGCAGTTTGTAATATTGATAGTCCGGTACCAATAACAAACAAACCCGTAAGAAATATTAAATAGGTACGTGATTGTGCTGCTGGTATAAATAACAATGCACCACATGCCATTACTAATAAGCCAAGCATCATTCCCTTTTTCAAACCTGTCTTTCGCAAGACCCATGATGAAGGAAGTGCCATAACAAAATAGGAAATATAAAATGCCGTTGCCACTAAATAGGATTGAAAATTATTCAGTTCACAGGCAATTTTCAAATAAGGAATTAACGTACCATTAAGCCATGTTGCAAAGCCAAAAATGAAATAAAAAACCCCCATGATGATGATGGGCAAATAACTGTTCTTGCTCTCTATTGTATTCATTGTTTTGTTTTGAAGTTCCGAACCTAAAAAGATTTCTTATATGACAATGCAGCAAGCATGAAATGTTGTTAACAAACACCGGGTTGGCGATAAATTGATTGAATAAACGTTTTTAAATATTTACTTTATTGCAATTTCATTTAATTCAAATGGCATTTACAATTACCGAAGCAGCTTTCGGAAATTACACTTTATTTAAACTTATAAATAAAATTACAGGGAGTACGGTAGAGATAATCCCTGGCTGTGGAGCTCTATTAAATAGGTTTTTAATTGAGTCTTCAGGGAATGTTGAAATAATTAATGGATACCAAAATCCAACTGACCTGGTTGAAAATCTTAATAAAAACTTTAAAGGAGTTATTCTATCTCCTTTTGCAAACAGGGTTAATAATGCAGAATATCAATTCAACCAAACTACTTATAAATTAAATAAAGTATGGAAGGATAAAAATTATGCGATTCATGGATATTTGTTTAACAGGTCTTTTGATGTGATTAAGAAAATCAGTGATGAGAATGAATGTGCCCTTGTATTAAAAAATAATTACGATTGCAGTTTACCCGGTTACCCGTTTAGCTATGAAACCCTGGTAACTTATAGTTTTCAAACCGCCAATAAACTAAGTTGTGAAACAGTTATAAAAAACACATCTGAAAGTATGATACCCATGAGTTTCGGATGGCACCCGCTTTTTTTACAAAATGTAAATATTAATGAAATTGATTTAAAAATTAATACCATTTATAAGGTAGAAACTGACGACAACCAGATTCCTGATGGAAAAACAAGTCCCTTTGCACAATTTAGCACTATGCAAAAAATTTCCGAGAATGAGTTTGACCATTGTTTTAAACTTGAGGAAAATGCTTCAGGTTTTAACAGCATAATAATAAGAGATACAAAACAAAAGATCACAGTTGAAATAAAGATAGAAACCGGGAATAAGAAATACAGATACGCACAACTTTATATTCCGCCACAACGCAATACTATTGCTATTGAGCCGATGAGTAGCTGGCCTGATGCCTTTAATAATAAACAGGATTTAATTCAGTTGCTCCCCAATGAAATGGTATCATTGAATTATTCTATTGAAGTTACAGCTTATTAATATGCACGAAATTGCACGTCAAAAATTCATTTCGCATTTTAATACTGAACCACTAATGGTGCGATCGCCTGGAAGAATTAATGTTGCAGGTGAGCATATGGATTATAACTTGGGGAGTTCAATGGCTGCAGCAATCGACCGTGAAATTACTGTCTGCATACAAAAAAATAACACCAGGGATATAGGTATTTATGCAAGTGATTTTAACGAAGAGGTAATTGGTTCAATCGATCATCTCTTCCCAACAGTTAATCACTGGTCAAATTATATTTATGGTGTTGTTGCAGAATTAAAGAGCCGTGGTGTGGAATTATCAGGATTCAACTGTTCATTTGGTGGCAGTATTCCTATCGGAGCGGGTTTGTCGTCATCAGCTGCGGTAACCAGTGGTATAGCTTTTTCGCTTTTACACCTTTTTAAGTTGAATATCGATAAAAAGGAAATGGCAAAAATCTGCATGAATGCTGAACATAAATTTGCAGATGTAAAATGCGGTTTACTTGATCCCCTTACCATTTTGCTTGGCAAGAAAGACAGGGCCTTACTGCTTAATTTTAAAACACTTGAACATGATTACATTGACCTGGATACTGGTGAATTCAGGTTTTTACTATTTAATAGTAATGTAAGTCATAGTCTTTCTGAATCAGGTCATTTAAATGAAAGATTCGAAAGTTGTCACAGGGGATTAAACGCTTTGAAGAATCACTTCTGCAATGTTAATGCTTTATGTGACGCATCACCTGAACAGTTGCTAAAGGTAAAAGATGAATTGAGCCCTGTTGATTTCAATCGTTGCAGGTACATAGTTGAAGAAATGGAACGCTTTAACCAGGCAAAGAAATTTCTTCAAACTGGAGATATGCATTCCTATGGCAGGCTTATGTATCAAACGCATGAAGGCATGAGTACTATGTATGATATTAGTTGTAAAGAACTGGAACTTCTTATTGGTTTTTCGAAACAACACCCTGATATAATTGGTGCCCGAATGATGGGCGGAGGCTACGGAGGATGCACATTAAACCTGGTGCACAAAAGCAAGGTAAATGAAATAACAAAAGAAGTTACCCAATACTACAACCGTATGGCTGGTTTACCTGTTTCTATTTATACTGTAAACTTTACGGATGGAGTGGGCATTATTAACGACCCAGGATAATTTTTTTTACGGTATTGAAAATAATTTTCAGGTCGGTAAAAAAACTTTGCTCATTAATATATTTTAAATTGAGTGAAAGCTTTGCAGGCATTATATCATTAACATAGGTTTCTTCGGGCTCCGGTGATTTGGAGAGCAACTCATTTTCATCGGAATATTCAATAGAAGCATAATCAGTTATCCCCGGTTTAACTGATAAGACTTTCATCTGCTCTGCATTATATAAATTAACATACTTTCTTACTTCAGGCCTGGGACCAACCAGGCTCATACTACCGTTTAAAACATTAATCAGTTGGGGTAATTCATCAAGCTTGTAGCTCCTCAAAAAAAAACCTGTTGAAGTAACTCGGGGGTCTCTCCCTCCGACCGTTAGTTGGCCATGTCTTTCGGAATCAGTAAACATGGTTCTGAATTTCCATATTTTAAAATCAATGTTGTTCTGTCCAACTCTTATCTGTTTAAAAAAAACCGGGCCTTTACTATCTGCCTTAATTAATAATGCTATCAAAACAAACAGAGGTAATA
>JBGARN010000124.1:0-11288 GCA_044230205.1 Bacteroidia bacterium | reverse complement strand
TATCAAAACAAACAGAGGTAATAACAGTAATAATAAGAATGAAGCTATAACAATATCAACCACCCGCTTAAACATTAAACTACTACTCCTTTCAGAACCTGCTCAACAGCTTGCCTAACAGATGTAATTACTCTTTCAATTTGATCGTTATTAATATCATAAAAAACAGGTAATGAAATTTCACGGCTGTAATTATCATATGTTACAGGATAATCTTTTATATCATATCCCAGATTTTTATAAAAGCTAAGCATTGGCAATGGAATAAAATGCACATTAACAGCAACATCATTATTAAATATATGTTGCATGATGGCATCGCGCTGCAATTCACTGATGCCTCTGATCCGGAGGGGGAACAAATGATAAGATGAAACTGATTCCCCGGCAACTTCCATAACGGGCACTTCAAAATGTCTGCCCGATGAAAACGCATCAGCATATTTTTCACAAACCATTTTACGTTTGTTCAATATTTGCTGATACCTGCTTAGTTCTACAATTCCTATTGCAGCATTAATATCTGTCATATTGCATTTATAACCGGCTTCAATAATATCATACCTCCAGTTACCCTTTTGCATTTTTGCCAAAGCATCTTTATTCTGACCATGCAACGTATATATACAAAGGTACTTGTACACTTCCTCATTATTAAAAGGTTCAGGCAAGTTAAGGGCTACTGCACCACCTTCTGCTGTTGTCAGGTTCTTTACGGCATGGAATGAAAAAACTGAAATATCAGTTAAGCTTCCGGTCAGCTTACCCTTATAGGTTGCACCAAGTGAATGTGCTGCATCACTTAATATTAAAACCCTGCCAAGCAACTGCTGGTTAACGTTTCCCGTGTTGGGTACAAACATTTTTCTGGATTCTTCTGCAATTTTATTTAACTCATCATAGTTGCATGGATAACCACCAAAATCAACCGGCATTATCACCTTGGTATTTTTATTTACTGCTTTTCGGACTTCATCAACTGATATATTGAAATCATCTTTGTTGACATCAACAAATACAGGTTTGGCACCTGTATGAATAACTACATTGGCAGTAGCGCTGTAAGTATAGGCCGGAAGAATAACTTCATCACCCTTGCCTACACCAAACCATCTTAAAATTATTTCAAGTCCTGCAGTAGCAGAATTTAAGCACAGCGTGGCCTTATTTCCACAATACGCAGTTAGCTGCTTTTCAAATAACTTAGTCTTGGGACCTGTTGTTATCCATCCACTACGCAGTACTTCATTAACAGCTTCAATTATTTTTTCATCAATATGAGGGGGTGCAAATGGAATCATTTTATAACAGTTTGTTTTGCGTTCAAATTTAATTCAGCTACCAGCATACAAAAAATAAAACAAAAAAATATTATGCCACTTTGTACTTCAAGTATAGATTCTGTTAGTGCATTTAGCATAATTACTACCAGGAAAACAGCCGGTACATATTGCTTCCATTTAATCGAATAGAATAAAGGAAAAAGAAGCAAGGATAATAAAAGCAGCAGGCCAATTAAACCTGCTATCACCATGGTATGTAAATACTGATTATGTGGATTATAATTTTCAATGGCACCTTTTTCAAAATTATTTCGCACATAAACTTCCCGCAACTCATCCTTTATATCTCCGGTGCCTACTCCTGCTACAAAAATCAATGGGGAAGAAGTGATTAATTCTGTGGCATATTTCCACAGGGCTACCCGTGAAGTAGTGCTGTTGTAACTTTCAGGTGCAACAGCTGTGGATTGAGAATTGGTAACCGAAGGTTGCTGATCATTTTTTTCAATTGCCCGCTCTATCTGGCTGAAACGGTTATAGTATTTGTTTAATTGAATTTCACTCATCACTCCAACCACCAGAATTACTGCCCATGCTAATGTTAACCATCCTTGTTTTCTCATTATATAATTAATGACAAGAAAAGCTGAAAGTGTAAATGCAGTAACCATCATAGCCATACGAGCCGAAAGAAGTAACTCACCTGCAATAAGTATAAGAACAATTAAGAAATAAAATATAGTGGCTAATGAATTATTCGTTGAAATTCTTCTGTAACCATAATCCATTAAGAATATTAAACATACATTCAGATAAAATCCAAAATAGGTAGGATGCATAAATCTTGAAAATGAGGTATAAAAAAACATCGTTCCATCGAAATTATTTTGATATGCTGAAAGTGCATTAAATGCACAGATGATAATTCCAAGCAGACAACCTGCAATCAATCCAGCTTTCATATACTCAATCTGTTGATGGGTAGGTTTATAGCAAACAAACAAAACCGGGAAAATTAAAAATGAAAGCTTAGTTTGAATATCGCGGAAACCATAATCAAGGTTGGATGAATAAAGCAACCCGATTAAATGCAGGCCGTAAAACAAAATACTTATTACGAAAAACCTGTTCGACAGCAAATCACTTTTAAAAGTTGCCCAGTCAGCTGAAATTAATGATGCCACCAGGGCAAGTATGATAAATATTGTTGCAAATTTTGCGCTTAGTGGCAGCAAAAATATAACTGCTATAAGCAGGTAACTCACAACCTTGTTATCAATTATCTTCTTCACTGAATGTTAAACGGCTTAAATAATCCTCTTATAAAACCTGAACCATAGGCTATGTGTAATGCCGGATAAATTACAAGCAGCCAAAACTTTCCTGCAATACTTCCACGATACAAACATGCATATAATATTTCCAGTGTAAAATAAATAATCAATGGTAAAATCATAAAGTAACCAAAATACACTACTGCAGGTAAAACCAGAAGCAGATAAATAAAAAAAGCTGATGGTATAAGATGGCGCAACTTAATTTCAGACTTCACTTTTCGCAGCACCAAGGGCTTATACAAACCATACTGATAATATTGTGAAAAAAGTTTCCCTAATGAATTACGTGGGAAATAAGTTGAACGAATCTCAGGATTGAGGTAAATTTTCTTCCCCTTGCTTTTAGCACGGTAATGAAATTCGTCATCCTGGTTGCGCTTCATCAGGACATCAAAATAACCAACATCATCAAATATTTTTCTGCGCCATGCACCAAGGTAAACGCTATCAACATATCCTTCTTTTTTTTCGTCATGAAAACCACTATCCCCTACTCCTAACCTTGTTGAAGTAGCATATGCAACAGCTTTTTGAAATTCACTAATACCGGCTGCACGCATAGGTCCGCCAACTATATCCGCTCCTGTTTTTTCAAAAGTTTCAAGTATTTTTTCAAAATAGTCAGGTGCATAATGCGTATGTGCATCAAGTCTTATTACCGGATCACCACTGCTTGCTTTAAGGGCAATATTTAAAGCATAAGGAACAATTTGATGCGGATTATCCAACAAATGAATATTACTGTAATCAGCCACATATTTTAATACGAGGTTACGTGTCTGATCATTGGAGCCACCATCAACTATGTATAATTCTTTTTCAACAGGTGATGCCTTAATAAAAAACTGTATAACGCTTTCAATAAACGCTTCTTCATTTCTTACAGGACAAATTACAGTAAGCATCATTCAGAGCAATTATTATAAATATCGGCCATAATATCCACACACCTTGACCACTGATAATTTTCTATTACAAACTTTCTGCCATTGCTGCCAAGTTCAGCCCTGAGCTGTGCATCCTCAACCAACTTTGATAAAGCAAGGGCCGCATCTTCTATATTGGCTGGTTGCACAATAAACCCTGTATAGTTGTTAATAGCAACCTCAGGCAGACCTCCAACATTGGTTACTACAACTGGTTTTTCACAGGCCGATGCTTCCAGAACAGCAACTCCAAAACTTTCACTAAGTGATAATGCTGCAAAAATATCAAGCTTATTATGAAAGGTAACAATTTCGTTGTGTGGTATAAGACCAGTAAATGTTACCATGGGTTCTAAATCCAGGTCGCGTACCAATTTTTTATACGATTCTGTTTGAGCACCATCACCAACAAGCAGCAATCGCATTGGCACATTTCTATATCTTTGAGTAAGAATTTTAAAGGCCCTTATCAGGTAACTAATACCATATGTGTCTTCCATCCGCTTAATGGTACCTATTATGAGTTCCTCACTTTTTTGATAGGGCATTGGTTTGAAATGCTCTGTATCAACCCCGAAAGGGGTGATAAAAACTTCCTTGCTTGTATATTTACTGATTTCCGATTTCATAACCTGGCCAGTTGATAGAATCACATCAGCTTTACGGAAATTGAATTTTAGAATTAACTTGTTAAGAAATCCTTCCTGTGGAAATGTAAATACATCACTGCCCCATGCAGAAATAATAAAGGGGTGAAAGCCTGTGAGTGCACCTATTAATCCATAGCTGCTGGCATAGTGTGCATGAAGTATATCAGGTTTATAAGTTGATATAATCTTTTTTAGCTCGGGCACTACATTCAAAAAACGAAGCTTACTGAACTTACTGCTCAAAAATACTTCTTTCGAAAACCCATATTTTTCAAACAACTGGAAATTATCTAAACCCTTGTGCCAGTCCAATGTTGATTTGCTTAATGTAAAAACTGCAATATCAAATCCTGAGTTAATCAGCGATACAACCCACTTTTGCGTATGAGGAGAATTTACATCAGCAAGTAACAGTATTCGCTTCATCATTTTATGCAACTGCAAGGCTGCCTTTTATTAAATAAGTATTTATTTGTTTAAAGGTGAACAGGTAGGCCTTAAGCTTGGCAAATATTAAAGGGGAGAAAATTCCAGAGCAACAAAAAATAGCAATGCGTGAAAGGATATGAACATAGCTGAAAATAATAGCCACTAAATAACCGCCAATCCCCGAATTCTTTTTCAAATATTTTATCTTACTTATCACCTGGTTGGCAATAGCAATATTTAAATTCTTTTTAGCGCTTTGACCACTATGGTGCATAATCTCAGCACCGGGAAAATAATTGCAACTTCCTTTGTTTTTAAAGCAGCGAAAACAAAAGTCAATATCCTCCATCCAAAATAAGTTTTCATCAAGATTGCCAATATTGACAGCTAATGACCTGGAGAACAATAATGCCGCCCCTGATAACGCGTCAACCCTGCATTGTTGTTGAAGTTTATCTTGAGGATATGTTTTAATATTGAAAATATGGTTTAGAAAAAATGCTTCTAAAACTATTTGCATTGCACCCGGAAACCTGAAACAGGAATTCTGAAAACTTCCATCGGTGTTTAATAAACGCGGGCCTGCAATTACATTTTTATTTAAGCTTATAAAATTCAAAGCAGGCAGTAATGTTTTTTTTGTAAGCTCTGTATCAGGATTAAGAAGAAAAATGATTTCACCCTGCGCATTGTTTATTCCCTGGTTGTTGGCACCCGAAAATCCATTATTGAATTTGTTTTCAATTAGTATAACATCAGGAAAGTGTTGTTTAACGGAAGCAACACTTCCATCGGTTGAATTATTATCCACTACAATTATTTCATAGGTAAATTCTGCCGGAAAATGCTTTGGAATAGATTCTAAACATTGCAGCAGCAATTGCTTTACATTATAACTAACAATAATAATGCTTACAGCTGGCATAGTTTAGCTTTTAATTTTTCGGTAAATCTTGAGTAGCAAATAAAACGGTAAAAAAAACACTGCAATTAACAGAAGGAAAATAAATGACAATATACTATTCAATTTTGAGTACTTAATTTTTACTACACGTAATTGCAATAAACTGAAAACTGAATCCCATAATTCTTCCTCGTACCTGGCAAGCAGGTAAATTTTTTGTCCTGATGTTGTTTTGTTATTAAACAAATAATGTTGCAACACCGGCAGGATATGTGATTGCATCATTTTGCGGTTATGGCTTGCGCTTAATGCATGAATTCGAATCAAAGCCTGTGTTCCTGGCGTATTCAGATAGGCAAAACATGATCCGTTTACCGCAAATCGTAACCATAAATCCCAGTCTTCCAGTCCGGTAAGCGTTTCATCAAATGCTCCGTACTCATCAATTAATCTTTTATGAAATAACGGTGCGTTAATCGGGAAAATATTTCGCTTTAACATGATATCAACTAGTGTGTTTCCCTTACCTGAAATACATGGCATCCATTCCTTATCATTGGCATGCATGGAATATCTTCGCTCACCGGGCTGGTTGTCTCTGAAATAACGTGCGTCTCCATAAACCAAATCAACCTGTGGATTAGCACGCAGATAATTCAGCTGAGCATTTAATTTTTCAGGTTCAAGTTTATCATCAGCATCAAGAAACTGAATAAACAACCCTTTGCATTGCTTTAATGCAAAATTCCTTGAGTTGCTAACCCCCTTGTTTTCAATTTCAAAATACCTGAAACGGATATCCTTTGAAACGTAATTTTTTGCAACATCAGCTGTGTTATCAAACGATCCGTTATTAATAATAATGCATTCCCAGTCTTTCTCAGACTGTGCCAGAAGAGAATCAAGCGCCTCTGGAAGGTATTGCGCATAATTGTAGGCAGGAATTATAATTGAAATCATTTTCGCACAAAGCTGTATAACCGGAACAGCGCCAAAAGTAGAATATTGAAGTATTTTTTCTGAGCCTTTAATCGTTCATCCATTAACAACTTTCTGTTTTGGGGATTTGAGCTCATACCGCTGTTATCAAAAACTGAAACAACTAAAGGTATGTGACGATAAGTACACCTGTATTTTAAAATTAACCTCAGAAAAAATTCATAGTCGCCTGCCAGTCTGTATTCTTCATTATAATTACCAAATTCTTTAAAAACACCAGACTGAATAAATGTAACAGGGTGCCATAATGTGTCCTTATACAGATGTATTTCATTCAGGCTATCCGGCATAATACCTTTCCTGGTTTTACCGTCATTTTCAGCAATTATCATGTCTCCGTAAACTAATTGCTCAGAAGGCCGCAGGTTGTAAATTTTTTGCAATACATTATTGTCATACAAACAGTCACCTGAGTTTAGAAATAAAATGTAATTACCATATGATTTATCAATGCCTTTATTCATTGCATTATAAATGCCACTGTCTTTTTCAGAAACCCAATAGGTAAGTTGTGATTCATATTTTTTTAAAACCTGAATACTTCCATCAGTTGAGGCGCCATCAATAATAATAAACTCCCTGTCAGTAAACTGCTGATTCAAAACACTGGTAATAGTTTTCTCAAGGCCAGAGGCATTATTAAGGTTTATAGTTATAATTGAAAAAAAAGGCATTACTCTGCAGGAAATGAATGATAAAGATCAATGTGCTTTTTTACTACCACTTCAGGATTAAATTTTTCAAGCGCTTCATATCTTATTTTTTCCTGGTTAAATTCCATAGGATTTTCCAGCACCTCATGTATTGCAGCAATTAATGAGTTCACATTTTTAAGCGTTGCTGTTCGGCCATTATTCTCATTGATCAGTTCAGGAATACCACCAACGTCAAAGGCAACAACCGGGGTTCCACACAGCAGCGACTCACAAATGGTGTTCGGAAAATTTTCGGCAAGCGATGGCAATACAAAAACATCAGCTGCATTGTAAATTTCAGCTAATTGCTCTTCACTGCTTACATAACCAACTGAAATAAAATTTTCAAAATCAACATCCGATGAGTTTTTACCTACTCCGCATAGTACAGCATCAACGCGTTCCATAGCCTGTTTCAGATAAGTAATTCCTTTGCGGACATTATCAATATCATTGGCTATAAACATGATGATTTTCCGGTCAACAGGCAATTTCAGCTTTATCCTGCATTTAATTTTATCCTGAATTGTAAATTTCTTTACATCAATAATATTGCGGATAACCTTATGCTGGAATCTTGAAAATAAAACCGAATGGAACGATTCATGCATCAGCCATGAAGAGGGCGTTACAATTTTCATTTTAAGATCAGGCTGCTCGGCAAGAGTATTAAACTTAACAGCAAGCACGCGTGCAGCATAACTATCATCTATAGTATTTTTCAATTGCGGACACTCCAGGCAAGATTCCATAAAGCCCCTGCAATCATCAGCATGATGACATCCTCCGGTAAAAGGGTTCATATCATGCAAAGTCCAAACTACCGGTTTATTAATTTTTTTAAAGAAGGAAGGAAAATCAAGAAAATAATCACTTACCCAATGCAAGTGAATAATATCTGCATTTCTAATTGCATCATGCTGCAATAAATCCATTTCAGAATATGGAAATGAAAAATACTCATAACCCTTAGGCCGATTTGCAAGATGCTTCTCTGCTGAAGATTTATTTACATCTTCACTCAACCCCAACTTTTTAAAAGCGCGGTTAATAAAATTCTGCCTTGGGTTAAACTGGAAATGAAACGGAATATCATCTGTAAATCTGAGCTTGGTAAGCAAGGTAGAATCAATGCCGGCATGCAATATAGCAGTATGTAAACGAACTGCAGCAATACCTGCCCCACCTTTATCACTGGTACTTACATGTACTATTTTCATAATTAACTGAAAAAACCGGCTAATGCATTTTTAAATTGTTCAGCATCCCAGTTCCTTACTAAAAAACGCGGAAACTGCATTTTATCTGCATTACAATGCACAATATACGGATAGTTGGCAGCTGTCATTTTAAAACCCAAATCCCTGCAAATATTTAAAGTGTCCGCGTTATAATCCAACCTGGTTCCGAATGGAAATGAGAAATGCAAAACTTCACGGTTAAGCAATCTTTCGAGTATTTGCTTTGAAATTTTAATTTCATCCAATTGCTCCTGGTAAGTAAGCGCACCAAGTGATGGATGATTATGTGTATGAGCACCAATTACAACACAATTTGATTGTGCATGTTTTAATAACTCATCATTGGTCATTGCCCTGTGACTTACCCTTGGTGTTAAACTGTCGTAAATAAGTGATAATTGTTCAATATACTTGTTGCGCTTTAGCGCATTCATGTTACGCAGCAATGGCAACATTTGAGTATAGTAGCTGATACGCTGCCTAGTATCTGCTTTATCAAGCTCAAAAGTAACTTCTTCAATAGTTATATTTTTTTGATTGGGTACATTTTTATTATCAAGCATGATACGCTCAACTGCATCCCACCAAAATTCAGCAGTGGTATTTATTGTAGCTGTTGCAATATAGAACAAAGCCTGGTAATTATACTTTTCAAGTATGGGTAATGCCTCATAATAATTGTCGGCATATCCGTCATCAAATGTTAGCACAACTGACTTTGAAGGGAATTTAATTTTTCGCTCCATGTGAAACAGAAATTCGTCAATTGAAAGTACTGTATGATTTCTTTTTAGCCAGGATAATTGCAAATCAAAATTCTCAGGTGTAACACTTAGCAATTGCGGATCGGAAGAAAGCGTGGTAACACGATGATACAGCAATACAGCACAGTTGCCACCGCTAAATTCATGGTATTTCCTTTTAAACTTAATATAAGATCGTTTTAAATAATTTTTCAACGTACTCTATAGTTGTGTGTTAAGATAGGTAACAAAATCATTTATCCGCTTTTCAAAACTATATTCATTTAAAGTTCGCAGCTGGCCTGCTTCTGCAATTGCCTTACGCTTGTTCTCATTTTCCAACAGGTAATTGATCTTATCAGCGGCTTCATCAATAGTGCGATAGGTTACAATCTCATTTTCAGGGTCAAAGTAATTGCTAATATTTTCTTTCCAGTCTGTTACCAGGCATGATCCAACACCTGTAGCCTCAGTAAGTCTGAAATTTGCTGCCTTGGTCAGAGAATTATCGCCATGTGTATTGAAAGTGAATTTTGAATTATACAAAGTGTTATACATAGCCTTTCCATAAAGCTCACCCCGGTTTTTTAGTGCAATACGCATTATATCGGTAAACTCCCTGAACTTTAAATTCATCAGTCTTTTAACTTGTCCCTTTATAAAAGGTATACAGGGTTGCACAAAGTTGCTTGCCCATATGTTCATTGGAACTTTACCTGAAAGATGTGAAATAGATCTTAATCTTCCATAGTGATAACCCGGTATTAATACAATTGAACCAACAAAACTAACTTCATACGGTACTGGAATTCTTGTGAGTTTATTTAATATGCTTTTTTCAAAACCGAACGGAAAGAAAAAGCTGCGCTTGCCATTTAAGCGATAAAATTCAACTGAATCTTCAACACATGAAAGCACAATATCACAGTTGCTGAATGTTTCCGGTTTATGCCAAAGTATGCCATCCCATGCCAATACAAGTTTTAGTGATGGAATAATTTTCTTTATGTTTTTATACCAATCTGCATAATTGTAAATATCAGTAATAAACAACACATCAGGTTTAAAGCTCCGTAGCTGTTCAATTAAGATATCATGCTGCCAGTTATCCTGCGAAAATTTAAAATCATTTTCAAGTGCCCATTTTTTTTGAAGCACTTCATTATTAAAAACCACTTCACACACCTGGAATTTTCCGGTTTTTTCGAGATTCTTTTTCCAGAAATCAGCCCACGAAAAACAATCATCAAAAAAAGCATCAAGGCCTGACTCATAATTCAACTCGCGAAATTCAGGATGTTGCGCATAAAACGAATTAATGTGTGCCGTATATCCCGAACTTGCTTTGAAAAACCTGATATTGCTCATAAACTACTTTTCCTTTGCAATGATTTATAGTGATAACATTGCCGCTATCTTTTTCTTTTGATTTATTCTGCCGAATAATTTTAATAATACCTGCCTGTTATTATTAACATCATCTTCTCCAAGCGCTGTTGACAGATAAGTGGTATGGCTAATCAAATCCTGCTTCAAAGAAAACACTTTGCAGCCATTGCTTTTCAAGAAATGATATAATGTGCTGTTATCACTCATATATAGCCTGGCACCCTGCCATAATAATGTGCAGATATTTCCCAAAGCCTGCGACCGGTTATGATTCATAATTCCGCAACTTATTCCTGCAAGCAAACGATCATACTCTTGCTTAGGCAACATTTGCAGAAGCGGGAAAAAACGGCTACCCAATTTTTCTTTTCCGTAGGCTTCAATATCCCTGGCATAACTTCCAGCCTCATAGGATAACGGGCAATATATACGGGCATTTCCGGTATCTACTTTTTGTAAAATGTCAATTGCTTCAAAATGATTATTACTAAGGGTATCTGAATTACCAAGGAGAATATCTTTCTGCCCATTTGTCTCTACTGCACTCTTTACATTAACTATATCTTCAACAGCTGCATAATGAAATGGAATAAAATCAGCTCTCATACTTGTGGCTGCCTTAACAATTTCAAAATCCTCTTCTAAATAGTGAGCAAAATAATTAACACGACCAATAGCTTTAAGGTGATTTT
>JBGARN010000123.1:0-11324 GCA_044230205.1 Bacteroidia bacterium | reverse complement strand
GCTGAAATATTTTTAATGTCAAGCTTTGTTGTTTCAGTAAATGAAATCTGTTTTTCTTCTTCTCCTAATAAATTGAATAAAGTAAACGTGAGTTTCTTGCCTGTTTTATTGAGAAAATCAATTGAAAGAATATCTGAAACAGGATTGGGATAAACTTCAACTTCCAAATCAGTTGTATTTATTTCATTAATACCAACCGGACTTTTTACATTTATATAACAACATTTTTTAGCAGTATTCTCACAAGATGAAAGACTGTTCGCAGTTAATTCAACTGAATAAGTGCCAACCACTGTGTAAATATGTGATGGATTTGCAAGAGTGCTTGTTGTTGCATCACCGAAATCCCACACATAATTATTTGAATTAACGCTTGTATTGTAAAAATTAACCGTTCCATTAATAAAAATTTCTGTTGTGTCTGCATGGAATGAAGCAACAGGTGCAAGTGAAGGAACTGGGTGGTAGGGGGTATCAAATAAAAGTGTTTCTGCAATGGTTGCAGAATCGGTAATGTTTGCCTTTGTATTGTACATCAATGTTTGGTTATGAGCAACTCCCGGAATTTCAACATAAGGCCACTTTAAACTGGTTCCTCTTGTAACAGCATTTGAATCTGAGAATGCATAAAAATTTTGTGCACGTTCATAACGATTTGCTCCCTGCACAGAATCAGTTTGAAACAACCAACCGGTTTGCGTATCACCAGTGCCAATAAGCACACCATAATTTTCATTATAATATTGAAAAACATGTTCATTACACTCAAAGGGGGCGTTTGTTGCATAGCTAGTATAACCCGGCAATAAACCGCCTGGAAAATACATAGGTATATTTAAAAATGTATCGGTGCAAAAAGTATAACTGAATGGATTTGTTGAAACAGCCATTCTTATAGGAATTGAATCAGAAACACCTTGCCTTATTAACATGTAGCGGGTAACGAATTGTCCTCCTCCCGAGAAACCAATTAAATGTACTGGGATAGAAGTTCTTAGCTCACGGCTCAATACATAAGAATATATTTGTTTAAATATTTGCGGATACCAGCTAAAATAACTGTAGTAAAATGAACCCGGCTGTAATTGAGTATTATAATCTGCAATGCAATATGGATAATTACCATCCATTGTAATAGATATTATCATCGCATTTCTGCGATCGGCAATTGCTTGCAGATCACCAATTGGACTACTTCCGTTACCACCAAGTCCATGCACTCCCCAAATAATGGGGCTATTAATAGAATCGTAATTTAATGGCTTGTAATAATAAATTTCCGCTAAACCAAAAACACATGTGTCATAGTTAGATGTCAAGTTTGCTGGAACGGTTGTCTTTGTTACGTTTTCATACAAAAATGGCACATAGTCAATATTGACACCGTAACCAATCGGATGGTTTAAACTATCAACATGTATATAACTGCTTTTAACCAATGTATCAGAACCAACACTTGTTGATGCTATTAAAGTTACTGTAAAGTTTCCTACAGTCGGATAGTTGATTATCGGATCGTTCGCAAAGGAAATTGATGGATTTCCACCAGGACAAATCCAATATGAAGTTACTGAACTGCCTGTACTCTGATTAGTGAACTTGACATTTGCACCGATGCTTACTATAGTGTCATTTGCAATAAATTCTGCATTAGGTTGACTTGCTATGGGGCAATTCCATTTTATCAAAGAATTATTAAGATTCAATAGACCTGATCCTCCAACAAATAATTCTCCATTTAAAACTGACATTGAATTCTTATTTCCTCCACCTGCTGCCAATTGATTCCAACCATATCCATTCCATCTTGCAATTCCATTAACTGAATTTGCGCCTGCACTAGTAAAAGCACCGGCAACATATAACTCATTACTGTATTGGCACATTTCAAATGGACTGTCATCTAAACCTGAAGTTAAAGATGACCATTGGCTTCCATCCCATTGTGAAATATAATTTAGTGGCGTTGTACCGGACTTAGTGAAATATCCACCAGCTATAATCTGATTACCATACGCTGTAATGCAATAAACACCGTTATTAAAACCAGGACCCAATTTTGCCCAGGTAGTTCCATTATATTTCGCTATTCGTTTGCAATTTATTCCACCTGCTGTTGTAAAAAAACCACCGGCATAAACCTCATTATTATATGTCGTTAAAGCCCAAATAGAACCGTCAGTTCCACTGCCACATGATGCCCATGAAGTTCCATTCCATTTTGCAATATAGTTTGCTGAAACACCTCCAGCATGTGTAAAAAATCCACCAGCATATAATTCGCCATTACAAACAGTTAGTGCAAATACTGCTCCATCCATTCCTCCACCGACTGACTGCCATGATGTTCCATCCCATTTTGCGATAAAAGATAAAGGCGTGCTTCCACTTGCAGTTATATATCCACCAACATATAACTCATTATTATAAACTGCCATGCATCGTGCACCTTGGTCTAAACCGCATGCTAATGAATCCCAAGTTAATCCGTCAAAGCGAGCTATGTGATTTGCAGACAATGTTCCCACTGCTGTAAAATCACCGCTTGCGTATAAAACATTATTAACCGTATCTGTCACTAAACATCTTGTAGTATTGTTCGGTTGAATTGCAAGAGTACTCCATGTCTGTGATATTCCTTTTTCGACAGACATCACACCGACTAATAGTAGCCAATAATTTCTTAGAAATAATTTCATTGAATTTTTGTTTAGCGATGTTGAACGATTAATTTCTTATTAATCATATTCAAGCCGTTTCTAAGAGAAATCAAGTAAAGTCCGGAAAGCAAATCACTTGTCAATATTTTAATATTTAAAAGATTGCTCTTTTCAAACGGTAGTCCACTAAATATTTTTCTCACCTTATTCCCGGTAAAATCAAGTAATTCGATTGAAATATCTTCGTCCTCTTTTATACTTCCAGAAATTTGAATAACACCCATGTTATCCATTGGATTAGGCGAAAGAGACAAATTTAAATCAGGTAAGGTTAAGAGACTTGTATTAATAAATCGAGCGGAAGAACTGCATGGACCAATACAATCACCATGTGCTAAATGGGAATTAAGCGAATCAACATGAATTGTAATTTCTGTGGTTTCCAAATGACAAATCATGACAGAATCATCGCCAATTAATACATTGCTAATAAGGACAGTATCTCCAATTGATGATTCACATCCGTTTCTGTTTACAGTCAACGTAATAAATTTGTAACCTGTTGAACCGAACAAAATGCCTAATGGATTTTGATCGGTTGAATAACTTGGTGTGCCGTTTTGAAACGTCCAATAATAAGTGGCATTGTCTGCAGTGCTTCCTGCATAACTAAAATCATAGTATCTTCCTGTATTAGTACAACTATGTTTAAAGGAAAATAACGCCTCAAGGTCAGGATTGTCATATAAAGTATTATTCTCGTTCATACGCTCCATTTCAATGTTTTCAATTCATTTATATTAATTCTAATACACCTATGTGAAAAAGCTAACAACCTAAAGTTTAATCACCTTACCTACGCCAACAATCGTTTGTCCATCCATCACTTTATAAAAGTAAATTCCCGGAGCAACATTTCTTACATCAAATTTTGTTGTTTCAGTAAATGAAATCTGTTTTTCTTCTTCTCCTAATAAATTGAATAAAGTAAACGTGAGTTTCTTGCCTGTTTTATTGAGAAAATCAATTGAAAGAAAATCTGTTGCAGGATTAGGATAAACGTTTACCTGCAAGCCGCTTGCATTAATTACATTGAAGCCCGTTGGAGCTTGGACCTTTATATAGTGCCGTTTTTCTGTCCAGTTATTGCAGCCTGTATTATTCATTGCTGTAAGCTGAACTGTTTTGGTTCCTGCTGTGGTGTACACGTGCCATGGATTTGTTGCGTTGCTGGTAATACTATCTCCAAAATCCCACAAATAACTTGTTGCTAAATAACTTGTATTAATAAAATGAACCGTATCATTTACATTTATCAGTGTTGTATCTGCATAAAAAGAAGCAACAGTTGATATGGAAGGAACTGTGTGATATGGTGTATCAAACAACAGCGTTTCAGCAATGGATGAAGTGTCATTAGGATTTACTTTATTATTATACATAGCATGTTGGTCGTGCCCAACTCCGGGGACTTCTTCATATTGCCACTGAAGAGTTGTACCCCTTGTCACTGCATTTGAATCACAGAAGTTATAAAAATTAAAGGCACGTTCATACCTGTTATTGCCTTGTACCATAGCACAAGCATTGTCATTAAGTTGTTGAACATCGCCTGTCCCAATCAATACTCCGTAATTTTCATTGTAGTATTGAACAATATCCTCATTACAATTAAAATCATACATATTTATTGAATTGATACAATAAAATGAATATGTGCTATCCGGCATAATTAATCCACATAACCAAGGCATTGCAACACCCATTAATGTATCAACTGGAAATGCATAGTAGTATGCATTTGAAGACACTGCCATCTTAATGGGTATAGAATCTGGATACGCTTGCCTCATTAACATGTAACGCGTTACAAATTGCCCACCCGCTGAAAACCCAATCATATATGCTGGAATATTGGTTCTGTTTTCCTGGAGTGAAATAAAATCATATATTTTTTTTAATGTAACTGTTGCAGGACCGAATGTTAGGCACAAATTAATTGTGTCAAAAACTTTTGTTATTGGTTCCTGTAAACCTGTAATTGCAGAAAAACTATATCCACCCAAATTTGGTGCAATTATTAATGCCTTCCTCCGATAAGCAATAGAATCAAGATCACCAATTGCATAAGAACCATCAACCCAGCTACCGTGAATTGCAATTAAAATTGGACTTGTCAGAGAATCATAAGTAGTTGGCTTAAATATAAAAAACGATTGATATGCATGTAAGGTACTGGCATAATCAGATACTCTGATAGAATCGAGGCTTAGCCCATAAGGTATTGCAGTTTGTGCAATTACTTTGCTTGTTGGCATTAATGAAGCAAACAGCAAAACTAAAATAAGAATAAGCCGATGCGAAACCGATTTGGTTTGTAAGATTTCTGGAGTCATGTCGGTAAGTTTTTAATGTTTAATAATTAACTTACCAATTCTTGTCTCAGTACAATAATGCACTTTCAACAAATACAGCCCGTCAGCAAAGCCGCTTATATCAACAACCTTTTGCAAAAGCGGCCCTGAATTATTCTCCGGTGGTTTATTGAATATGGTTTTAATAGTTGTTCCTGTAAAATCCAAAAGTTCAAGTTTCAATTCCTCGTCTTTGTACTGACCTGTTATGTTTACATGGCACAGTGTATTTGCAGGATTTGGATATACTTGCAATACCAGCGATTGTTCATTCAATTCAACATTCATGGCCATTCTTGGGCTACTTTCTTCAACTTCACACTCACCAACACATGCCTCATGTTCAAGGTACCATGCTAATGAATCAGCCGGTATTAGTAAATTCTCCCCTTCATAGCAAATTCTTAGAGAATCAACTCCAACGTGATAATCCACAACTAAAATTGTATCGTAAACAGCATCGGTGCAGCCATTCCGGTTAACTGTTAACGTAACATATTTATAACCTTCCGAACTGAATGTTATGTTATTTGGATTCTGATTTGTGCTTGTTGAGGGTGTGCCATCCGTAAATGTCCAGTAATAAGTTGCATCATCAGGTGTGCTTCCTGTATAGGTAAAATCGTAAACAAGGCCTGCGATACTGCAATCATGGTTATAAGTAAATGATGCATTCGGTTCAGGAACATCATAAAGTGTATTGCGGGTTATATTGGTAATGACCACTTCATTGTTGTCAAAATAGATGCCCGCTTGATTCGTTACACTTGTGCCGTCTGCCAATCCTGGCTTTGGATGAATGCTGTATGTTAAGAATCCTGAGCTATCGGGTTCTAATTCAATATTGCCAAATGTGAGAATCAGAACAGTATCAGGTATGATTTGAATATTTGTAATGTCATGGGAAGATGACAGGATTTTTAAAGTGCTCAAATCAACATCGCTATCCAAAGCATCCCTCAAAGTTATATTATGTGCGTTTCCTGTTCCTGTATTCAAAAACCGGATGGTATAAATTAATTCCTGGTCCTTTTTCACATTCCCGTTTTCACCACAACCCATCGGTGTTACCAATTTATCATTCGGATCGCAGGAACAAGAATCTGTTTCAGTCAATGAAGCAGGAGCGCCAATATCTTCAAGAAACACAAGACTGTCAATTCCAAAATCATTACCACCTGCAAACAGGTTAGTTGACCTGATGTCAATTGGAACCGAGCCGCTAACCGTATCAGAACACCAATCAAAAGCTCCCATTATCCACCCGGTGCCTGGGACAATTGCCCCTGTATTAAAAACAGGCGTGTTATTAATTCTAACCTGCATGTTAGGTTGATTCAAATTTGGAATATTGGGTCTCGCAAGGTTTACAAAAAAACCTGCAAACTCATATTGTGTGTTTGCAGTTACTGTGACACTCTGACTCCACACATCGGTATTAGGATTCGATGTGCCGTCTGCATACAAAAAATTAGTGCCGCTAACAGCAACAAGCCCGTTCAGCCATCCGCCATTCATTGCTGACGGATTGTTTCCAATACAAAAATGATTTTGACCGGAGGTACAATTTAATGCATAAGGAGCATCTGACGTAAAACTGGCATTTGTTCCCGATTCAAAATTCCCATCATCAATTAAATTTAGTCCGGTGCTTCCCGGATTCTGAAAATCAAAAGTGGTTGTGTATGGCGGATTGCTTGTTACATAAACGGTTAAGCAGAAACTGATAATGCCACCAGAATTTAATGCTGGTGGATAAGTCAGGGAAATCATATTGGTGCCAGTTGGTACCCATGCGTAAGGATTCGCAGATACTCCAGTAATTATATAACCTGCTGGAAATACCACATTTAATACAGTATTGGTATTAGATGCTAAAGGGCTATTATTTGTAACGGTAAAGCAATATTCATAGTCATAAAAAGGACAAGGAGAGGTTAATATTTGGCCGTCTGGGCACGGTCCCTGTGAAATACCAAATGATGTAATTGCTAAATCGTAGGTACTGTCACACGGAATAATCCTTGCCTGTTCCGAAAAATCAATACTGTAAACAGTATCGGCAGCATCAACAGTTACTGGAATTAAGCTATCACTTTGACAACTACTCAAATCCCACAAATCTTCATTAAAATTCGTACTGATATTAAATTCCCCTTCGGGCAAATCCAATGTATAATATCCTGTATCGTTTGTAAAAGTAAAATACGCTCCCGGTTCTGCCTGCACGGGTTTATTTGCCATCGGGTAATCAGTGCCTGCATCATAAACACAGTTTGAATTCACATCGTTGTAAATTCTCCCGCTTACATAACCCGGGTTAGCAACAGGCAAATCAGGAGTACACGCTTCTGCTTCATTTAAGCTGCTTGTATTCTCAACTGCTTCGTAAAACTTGTTTATCGTAACGCTTGTATAATATCGTGTTGTTGCAGATGCAGGCCAAACTATTTTTACGCTGTCAATGGTTGTTGCATTGCCTAATCCAAAATGTACAACATGACCTGAAACTCCTCCTCCTTCACCTCCACGGGTTGAGTTGGCATTTACTTCGCGCATTTGCCATTTGGCAGTTCCGCCAATAGTTGCTTTTACATAAACCCGTGCCCCTATTGCATCTTTATTACTGGTGATTCCGCTTAAATGAAACTTAACCCAATTGCGATTGCTTGCCCCGGTATTGCAAACGTTGCTGGTGTAAAACATATCATCTGGATTTCCAAATGCTGTTGGCACTGCAAGGTCTAAATCACCATCATTATCATAGTCAGCCCATGCGCCACCGTAAGATTCAACCGTTACATCGGCAGCAGGAATTTCTGTTGTAACTTTTGTAAATGTTCCATCACCATTATTGCTGAACAATAAATTTTGCGTAAAAGTTGGAACAAATAAATCCAGGTCGCCATCATTATCATAATCTGCCCACGAAGCACCGGCTTGTGTGGTTGCAGAAGTTGTTGCTATAGCTCCGGTTGTTACCATGGTAAAAGTTCCGTTGCCATTGTTATGATATAAACTATTGGGGCCAATGTTAGATGCTTTCCAAAGATCAAGATAGCCGTCATTATCATAGTCACCCCATGTTACACCATAAGTGTTTTCATAAGAAACAAGATTTGCAGTTGAAGTTATGCTTGTAAAAGTTCCATCGCCATTGTTGTGATACAAATAATTGGTTGCATTACTATTGGCAACATACAAATCCATGTAACCGTCATTATCATAATCAGCCCATGCAACTGCATCAGCCCTGTTGCTGCCTGAAACGCTTGTAAAAGGTGCATCGCCATGTGCGGTAAAATCTTTGCTGCTGCTTCCGGTATAAATAGAATCCTTTCCAAAGTAAACATCGAGGTAGCCATCATTATTAAAATCAGCCCACCCTGCACATCGTATATTTGTAGCGTATGTAGGCAGGTTGGTTATTTTTTTGCTCACTGATTGAAAGCTTCCATTGCCGTTATTCTCATAAAGTACACTGTGTCCGGCATATAAATCAAGATCACCGTCATTATCATAATCAATCCAAAAAGCATAAGCACCAGTTAATCCATCGGTTGTTAAATTGCCCGGTATTTTTTGAACCTTGGTTAAATTACCATCACAATTATTCCTGAACAATAAATTATTACCCGAAGTATTATTAGCAGAAGCGAAATAGGTTCCGTAAAATAAATCCAGATCGCCATCATTATCATAATCACCCCATGTTGCAAAATAGGTATTGTTCGAATCAGTAACTAACGAACCTGATGTGACCTTTGTAAAAATTTTAGAAAATACTCCTTTACTTGTACAACCGTTGGCATCAGTTACTGTTACAGTATAGACTAAACCTGAACTTAATCCACCTGCGATGGAATCCGTTGAACTATTAGACCAAAGAAATGCATAAGGTGTATTTCCTCCGGTAACATGTGCAGTAGCCGTATCATTATTATTTCCATCACCAACTACATTAACAGCTAATGCGGTATGGTAGGAAATGGAAACGGTATCGCTGTTAGAACATCCGTTTAAATCGGTGACAATGACAATATAATTTGTAACAGTGCCCGGGCTTGCCTTAGGAGTAGCAGTTGAAGTATTATTCAGTCCTGTTGCAGGTGTCCAAGAATAGGAATAGCTGCCAGTTCCGGTTGCACCAACAGGTGTACCACCAATTGTAACACTGTCGCCATAACATATTGTTTGATTGCTTCCTGCATTAGCAGTTACAAAACATTTATTAAAACCTAAACCAAAATAACCGTAAGTAATAATGCCCGATGTGTTTGAAATCTTGCCCTTATATCTGTTACCTGCAATTCCACCGTTACCTAAGTCTTTCCATGAAGTTCCATTCCAATTCCCGATTCTTGCTGTTGCAGAATCCAATAAGGGGCATGCAGTGGAATCCCAATTCAAATTGATAGTAACAGAGGATGTTCCGGAATTTCTTGCAAGCGACCAATAATCACAGTGACTTAAATACTTAATTGTTCCATCCATCGCATCACCTAAAGTTTGTGAAGTATTAAAATACTCTCCCGTAAAAGCATCTGTTGTATTACTTGGTGCACTTATTTCAATGGCTCTGTAAGCACTACTTTTACCCACCGGAAAAACAAAAGCAGTATTTCCAGTTTTCTTTACGGGACCGTTTACAAAACCACTATCACTTGTTCCGGTAACAACACTGCCTGCAAGCAATGAAATCAGATGTATTGATGTAGTATTGATTTTTCCTTTCACAAATTTAAGTGTGTCTGTAATTGTTAAAACAGTATCAATGGTTACACTGTTAGAAGCTTTATCAATTTTTATTTTCCGCATTGCAAGTAATACACCATTTCCGTGTAAAGTCTGATTACTATCTCCGGTT
The DNA here is from genome assembly GCA_044230205.1 of Bacteroidia bacterium. GTDB lineage: Bacteria > Bacteroidota > Bacteroidia > AKYH767-A > OLB10 > JAEUTH01. The sequence continues at coordinate 1,383 of JBGARN010000123.1, read as the reverse complement.
AATATAAGCGTGCCGTTAAAGGTTGAACGTGTAAAATTTACACCTATACCAACGGTCAGGTTACCTTTTACAATGGCCGAATAATTAGTAACTAAATCTGCTTTGCCGCTTATGGTAACATTACTGTTATACGTATCATCGGCATTAACAGCCATTTTAAAATAATTTGATCCGGTTGAAGGGCCGGTTATGGTTGCAGCGCCATTGAACACATTTCCACCATAAGAGTTAGTTGTATTGGAAGCAGTTTGAGTAAAGGATGCATTTCCATTAAATGTATTTTGTCTTAACACCACTTCGGGAGCAGTAAAACTTAGTGCCGCATTAAATGTGCAATTGACAAAGTTTAATGTTGCACTGCTCGTAAGCGTAAGTGATTGTGATGTTGTACCTTGCTGTATAAAATGTTTAAGCACCAATTTACCATTTGTAAAACCATAAGTGCCGTCTATGTTCAAAGTCTTTCCACTGGCAAGCACAGCAACATCGCCATCTGTGGCTAACCCTCCAAAATTAACTCCGCCAATGCCGGTTGATCCAACATAAACATTGTTGTTGAAAAACGTTGTATCCTGCCTTGCAACATACAAATCACTATCACTAGTATTTATAAATGTTGCTTGCCCGTTATAAATATTGCCTGCATCATCTGCTAATCCCCACACACCGCTATTCGAACCTGATTTAATAAAAGTGGCAGTACTGTTAAAAATTGCACCACCTGCGCTTGAAGTTGTAGTTATTCCGGTATCTTGTAATGTTACCGGCTGATCGAAGGTGCCGCCATCAATAAAAATTCTTGCACTTAAACCATTAACAGTAGCATTAAAATAGGTTGCTGTAAAAGTGATTTTTGTACCATGTGGTTGTATAGTGCCATTGGTTATAGTTCCCGCAGTAAATAAACTTGTTCCTGTAACTGTTAGGGTATAACCATTCAAATCAAGAGTTCCGGTTGTGATTTTGAATCTGAATATTGTCCTGTTCGCATCAAGCAACGGATTATTGGTTTGAGTAACAATATTTGCTGTATCATTTGTAGAAGGATATCCTGTATTCGGACTCCAGTTGGTTGCAACATTCCAGGCAGTACTTGTGTTGCCTGTCCATGTATAATTTCCTGCATCTGCAATTTGGCTAATCAGAATTAAAACTACAGTTAATAAAACGTTTGTAATTGTTGTTTTCATGATCTTCTGATTTAATTGAAGTTATTTAACGAATTGGTAAATACCGTTTATCAAAATTTTAATTGGCGATAAAACAAAATGGAGATTCCCAAACGCCATTTATTTTAGATTTCACCTGACCGTAATAAGTTGTACGGTTTGGAATTGTTCCGCCCTTTAAGGTAACAGTATTTTTAATTCGTTCGAAACTCCA